>NZ_JBIRPD010000004.1:0-353038 GCF_044332485.1 Streptomyces sp. NPDC017056
AGGAGCCCAAGCCCTTCACCTGGACCAAGACCGCCGACGAGATCCTCGAACGCCTCGCCAGATATCTGAATCGAATTCCCGACTCAGGACACTAGAAGTAGTGCCCCCCTTCCAGGTCCGCGATGAGGCCCATTTCCTCGGGGTGCCATCCCAGTTGCTTTCGGGTCTGGGTGCTCGATACCGGGATGTCGAGTGCGGCGAAGGCGGCGAGGAAGCCGAAGTGGTCTGCCGCGTCCTCGGGGGGCAGGGAGGTGGTGGGGAGGCCCAGTTGCCGGGCGATGGTGTCGGCGATGGTGCGGAAGGGGACGCCTTCCTCGTCGGTTCCGTGCAGGATCGAGCCGGCCGGGGCGGCTTCCAGTGCCAGCCGGAACAGGCGGGCCGCGTCGAGCCGGTGGACGGCGGGCCAGCGGTTCGAGCCGTCGCCTACGTAGGCCGATACGCCCTTGTCGCGGGCGGCGGCGATCAGCAGCGGGACGAAGCCGTGGTCGCCCTCGCCGTGGACGGAGGGGGCCAGGCGTACGACGGAGGCGCGTACCCCGCGCCCGGCCAGGGATGTCGTCGCGCTTTCCGAGGCGGCCCGCAGGAGCTTCGCCTCGGGGGCGGGCGCGGTCTCCTCGGTCGCCGGGCGGCCCGGGGCGGCGCCCGCGAGCGACAGCGTCCCCCCGGTGATCACCAAAGGTTTGCCGGTGCCCTCCAGTGCGGCGCCGAACGCCTCGATGGCGCGCAGGTCCAGTTCGGCGGCGCGGGCGAATTCCGAGAAGTCGTGGTGGAAGGCGAGGTGGATGACGCCGTCCGCCGCCGCGGCGCCGTCGCGCAGGCTGCCGGGGTCGTCGAGGGACCCGCGGTGCACCTCGGCCCCCGCGGCTTCCAGCGCCGCGGCGGCCGTGTCGGAGCGGGCCAGGCCGACGACCTCGTGTCCGGCTCCGAGAAGTTCCGGGACAACCGCGGAACCGATGAATCCGGTTGCTCCGGTGACGAAAACGCGCATGGGTACTCCCTGGGTGAATGAGGGGTTGTCCGGCCCCGCGAGGCGGTGGGGAGGCTGGCGGGGCCGGTGGGGCCATCGTCCGGGGGAAGCGCGGCCCGGGTCCAAAGCCTGTTGCGTATGGGGGCATACGGATTGGGCATCATCCGAGGCCGGAGGGGGATCCGGGCGGTTTTCCGATCGTGCGCGCTACCGTTCACGTATGCCCGACTCAGCTTCCACGCCGGACCTCGACTTACGGCTGGTGCGGTATTTCACGGCCGTCGCCGAGCACCGGCACTTCGGCCGCGCCGCCGAGGCGCTCCGCATCACCCAGCCGTCCCTGAGCCGCCAGGTCCGCCGCCTCGAACAGCAATTGGGCGTCCGCCTGCTGGACCGCACCCCGCAGGGCAGCCGGCTCACCGGGGCCGGGGAGGACTTCCTGCCCCGCGCCCAGGCGCTGCTGCGTGCCGCCGCGCTGGCCGCGGCCAGCGCCAGGGCCGCCGCCGAACCCGCCCGGATCACCATCGGGTACTCCATGAGCGCCTGGGTCACCCCGGCCGTACGCGTGCTGCGCCACCAGTACCCGGACGCCGAGGTGCGCACCCTCCACCTGCGCTGCCGGGAATCGCGCACGGCGCTGCTCGATCACCGGGTGGACGCGCTGGTGACGCGGCTGCCGTTCCCGACCGACCGGTTGCGGGTGACGGTGCTGTACGAGGAGCCCCGGGTGCTGCTGGTGCCGCTCGGCCACCGGCTGGCCGGCAGGGAGTCCCTGACCCTCGACGACATCGCCGGCGAGCCCCTCCCCCGCCTGCGGCAGCCCTACCCTGAGTTCAGCGCGTTCTGGCGCATCGAGCCGCGCCCCGACGGGAGCCGGGTGCCCGACGGGCCGGTCATCGAAGAGCTGGAGGACAAGTTCGAGCTCGTCGCGGGCGGTCAGGCCGTGGCGGTCTCCGCCGGCGCCCACTCGGCCCGCCTGCGCGGGGACATCGCCGCGGTCCCCCTGCGCGGTGTCGAGCCGAGCCGCGTCGTGCTGGCGACCCGCGACGACGACCGCCGCCGGCTCGTGGCGGCGTTCCGCAGGGCCGCGCAGGCCCACCTGACCGGCCCCGAGCCGGCCGGCCCCGCGAACGTCCCGGCCAGTCCCGTACCCGCCTGAGGAGGCCGCCACATGGCCGGATACGACCCGCTGTCCGCCGAGGAACGCGCCGTCGTCAGCGTCGTCCGTGACTTCGTCGACCGTGACGTCCGGCCCGTGGCGCGGGAGCTGGAACACCACGACCGGTACCCGGCGGAACTGGTCGAGCGCATGAAGCAGCTCGGCGTCTTCGGGCTCGTGGTGCCGGAGCCGTACGGCGGCGCCGCCGTCTCCGCCTCCTGCTTCGCGCTGGTCACCGAGGAGCTGGCGCGCGGCTGGATGAGCCTGGCGGGCACCATGGGCGGCCATTCCGTCGTGTGTTCCCTGCTGGTCCGGTACGGCACTCCCGAGCAGCGTGAGCGGTGGCTGCCGAAGCTGGCCACCGGGGAGGTGCGGGCCGCCATGGCGCTCACCGAGCCGGGCGGCGGTTCCGACCTCCAGGCGCTGCGCACCACCGCGCGCCGCGCCGCCGACGGCTCGTACGTCGTCGACGGCGCCAAGACCTGGATCACCAACGCCCGCCGCGCCGGGCTGATCGCGTTGCTGGTCAAGACCGACCCCGCGGCCGAGCCCGCGCACCGCGGCATGTCCGTACTGCTCGCCGGGCACGGCCCCGGCATGACCGTCTCCCGCGATCTGCCCAAGCTGGGCTACAAGGGCGTGGAGAGCTGTGAGCTGGTCTTCGACGGCTTCCGGGTGCCCGGTGACGCGCTGCTCGGCGGGCAGGAGGGGCAGGGTTTCGGCCAGATGATGCGGGGGCTGGAGATCGGCCGTATCCAGGTGGCCGCGCGGGCGGTGGGGGTCGGCCGTGCCGCCTTCGAGGACGCCGTCCGCTACGCGCGGCAGCGGGAGAGCTTCGGCAAGCCGATCTGGCAGCACCAGTCCGTCGGCAACCACCTGGCCGACATGGCGACTTCGCTGACGGCGGCGCGCCAGCTCGTCCTGCACGCGGCGCGTACGTACGACAGCGGGCAGCGGGCCGACCTGGAGGCGGGCATGGCGAAGCTGTTCGCGTCGGAGGCCGCGATGCGCATCGCCCTGGACGCGGTGCGGGTGCACGGCGGGTACGGCTATTCCACCGAGTTCGACGTCGAGCGGTACTTCCGCGACGCGCCGCTGATGATCGTCGGCGAGGGGACGAACGAGATACAGAGGGACGTGATCGTCCGGCAGTTGATGCGGCGTGGCGAGGTGTGAGGCGGCTTGCGCGGGGCGGTCGCGCGCCGTTCAGACGGCGCTGCCGCGGCCTGCCCAGTAGGGGTCGCGCAGCCTGCGCTTGAACAGCTTGCCCGACTCGTCGCGCGGCAGGCTCTCCTCGAAGACCACCACTTTGGGCACCTTGTACGAGGCGAGGTGGTCCGCGACCTGCGCCCGTATGTCCTCGGCGGTGAGCGCGGCGCCCGGTTCGGGCTGCACGTGCGCGGCGAGCACCTCGCCGAACTCCTCGTCGGGGATGCCGAACACGGCCACGTCGCGGACCCCGTCGAGGCCGAGCAGGCAGCCTTCGATCTCCGCCGGGTAGATGTTGACGCCGCCGGAGATGGCCAGGTCGTCGCGGCGGTCGCTGAGGTAGAGGTAGCCGTCGGCGTCGAGGCGGCCGATGTCGCCGATCGTGACGTAGCCGGGCAGCCGCCCGGCCTCCATCGCCGCGCGCTTGGCGGGGTCGCCGAGGTAGGTGAACTGCGGCCAGTTGTCGTCCGGCTTGAGGTAGATCTCGCCGGTCCGGCCGGTGGGCAGCTCGGTGCCGTCGGGGCCCAGCACCACCACCGAGCAGGTGCCCTCGGCCCGGCCGACCGTGCCGGGGTGGGCCAGCCACGCGTGGCTGTCGCACCAGGTGACGGCCCCGGTCTCGCTGCCGCCGTAGTACTCGCGCAGCACCGGGCCCAGCCAGTCGATCATGGCGTGCTTGATGTGCGGCGGGCAGGGCGCGGCGGCGTGCACGACGGAGGTGAGCGACGACAGGTCGTAGCGCTCGCGGACGTCCTTGGGCAGGCGCAGCAGCCGGACGAACATGGTCGGCACCAGTTGCGCCTGCTGGATGCGGTGGCGCTCGACCAGCCGCAGGAACTCCTCGGCGTCGAAGCGCGGCATCAGGGTGATGTCCAGCCCGGCGGCGAGGGCGAGGACGGCGTGCTGGCCCGGCGAGGCGTGGTAGAGCGGCGCGGGGATCAGCGTGCGGCCGCCCGGGCGTACCGCGAAGTATTCGAGGAACTTGGCGACGGATTGCGCCAGTTGTTCCTCTCCGACCGGGTCACGCAGCACCCCTTTGGGGCGGCCGGTGGTCCCGGAGCTGTAGATGACGGTGGACGGCCGGCGGGCGACGGCCTCGGTGAGCGGCGCGTGGTCCGACAGCCAGGCGTCCAGGAGCGGATGGCCGCCGGTCACGGGCGGCGGCGGGAAGCCGCAGGCCGCGGCAGTGCCGGCGGGCACGGGGACCTCGATGAGGCGGGCGCGGGCGGGGAGCACGGCCGCGACCCCCGGCAGCAGGTCGGTGTGGGCGAAGACGACCCTGCTGCCACTGTCGCCGAGCACGTGCCGCAGGTCGTCGCGCCGGAAGTGCCAGTTGACGGGGACGGCGGAGGCGCCCAGCCGGGCCGCGCCGGTGGTGATCTCCAGGTACGCGGGCTCGTTGCGCATCACGATCGCGATCCGGTCGCCGGGCCCGACGCCCAGCGCGCGCAGGCCGGCGGCGACGCGTGCGGCGCGTTCGTGGAACGCGGGGTAGGAGCGTGCCACCCCGGCGGAGCGGATGGCGGGCGTGTCGGCGACGTCCATGCAGCCTCCAGGCAGTTGCGGCTCGCGCCCATTGAACAGGGGGTTCCGCTCGCCCGCCAGGGCCCTGACGCCTCGTCAGCACGCAATCGCGCCAGTGCGGACTGGTCGGTTTCGGGGCCCGGCGGGGCGAGTGGCCGAAGGCGCGCCGGAGGGCTCCCTGCGGGGGTGCGGCGGCCGGGCACTCGTGGTGAGCGCCACCGTGTGCCGTCCGGCGGTCACCGGTGTCCGCTCCTATCCTCGGGGAGCATGAGCCAACACGAATCGGACACGAACCGGCCCGATACGGACGGGGCCGACGACAAGAACGACATCCTGCGCCACCACGGTGAGGCCATCGCACTGTTCGGCACCCGGGTCCACCAGGTGCGCGACGACCAGTGGGACGCCCCGACGCCGTGCGACGCCTGGACGGTACGCGATCTGGTCGGCCACCTGACCGTGGAGCAGCTGTGGGTGCCGCGCCTGGTGCGGGACGGCGCCACCATCGAGGAGGTGGGCGACGAGTTCGACGGCGACCAGCTCGGCGACGACCCCGTCGGGGCCTGGGACCGGGCGGCGGTGGCCGCCGTGGCGGCGTTCTCCGAGCCCGGCGCGCTGGACCGCACGGTCCACCTGTCCTCCGGGCCGTCCGGGGCCGGCGCCTACTGCTCGCAGATGATGATGGACGCGGTGGTGCACGCCTGGGACCTGTCGCGGGCGATCGGAGCCGACGAACAGCTGCCTCCGGAGGCGGCCTCCGCCGCGCTGCGGGAGGTGGAGCCGTACGCGGACGACCTGGCGGGCACCTCGATGTTCGCCGATCCGGTGCCACCGCCGCCCGGGGCCGACGAGCTGACCCGGCTGCTGTGCCTGCTGGGCCGGCGGCCCTGACCTCCGCTTCCGCGGGCCCCGGAGGAGCCCGCGGGAGCCGGCCGGTGTCCGCGGGCCCACCACGGCCCGCGGGGGCGGGTCAGTCGATGCCGCGGAAGATGTGCGGCTCGGCGGGGTCGTCGTCGCAGCCCGCGAGTCTGACCGGGGCGCAGCGGCCCCAGACCTCCAGATTGCGGACTTCTCCGATCCGGCCGGGCCGCTCGCCCCGCTTGGGCCGCGGCTGCTTGCGTTGCACGTTTTCCAATGCCACCACGCACTCCTTCATCAAGGGGACACTTCCGACGCGGTGGCGTCTTCGCACAAACCGGGACGTCAGCCATGGTTTGTGGCGCTTCCCGCGACGGGCCAAGGGTGTTGGCATCTCCCAGACAGGTCGTCCGTCGCCCTCAGAGTAACGACAGCGACCAAAGTGCGCTCGACATTTACCAGCTATAGCGGCAAGTCGGGGAGAACGCGGAGATTCCGCCCCGCCCCGTTCCCCGGGCCCCCGCTGCTGCCGTGCATCTGCCCGCGGTTCCCCCGGTTGGCGTACACGGGCCGGCACACGGACCAGTGCACGGACCAGTGCACGGACCGGCCAGGCGGCGCCGAACCGGCCCGGCCGCTATTTCAGGAGGCGGGACATCCGCCGGTCGGCCAGCAGCTTGCCGCCGGTCTGGCAGGTGGGGCAGTACTGGAGCGAGGAGTCGCTGAAGGAGACCTCGCGGACGGTGTCGCCGCAGACCGGGCACGGCTCCCCGGTACGGCCGTGCACCCGCAGCCCGCTCTTCTTCTCCCGCTTGAGCTGCCCCGCCGCCACGCCTCTGGACCGTTCCACCGCCTCCGTGAGCGTGTCCCGTACGGCCGCGTAGAGCCGGGCCGTGTCCGGCTCGCCGAGCCGGGCGGCGGCCTTGAACGGCGACATGCGGGCCGCGTGCAGGATCTCGTCGGAGTAGGCGTTGCCGATGCCGGCCAGCACGCTCTGGTCCCGCAGTACGCCCTTGATCTGGCGCCGCTCGCCCTTGAGCAGGGCGGCGAGGGACTCCTCGGTGAAGTCCGCGGCGAGCGGGTCGGGGCCGAGCCGGGCGATGCCGGGCACCTGGGCAGGGTCGGTCACGCAGTAGACGGCCAGCCGTTTCTGGGTACCGGCCTCGGTGAGGTCGAAGCCGGGCGACGGTCCGGGCGCGTCCGCGCTCAGCCGGACGCGCAGTGCCAGCGGCCCTTTGCCGGGGCGCGGCGGGGCGTCGGGCAGGGCGTCCTGCCAGCGCAGCCAGCCGGCGCGGGCCAGGTGGACCACCAGGTGCAGGCCGCCGGCGGTGAGGTCGAGGAACTTCCCGTGCCGGGCGACCGCCGTGATCGTGCCGCCCTCCAGGGCGGTCAGCGGCGGATCGTAGGTCTTGAGCACGTTGACGGCGGTGGGCCGGGCGCCGACCAGGACGCGGCCGACGGCGTGCGCGTGCAGGAATTCCCGCAGGGCTTCGACTTCCGGCAGTTCGGGCATGCCACCAGCCTGCACGGTGCGCGGGCCCGCTACATCCCGTGCCCGCCGCGTGCCGCGTGCCGGTCCGGCGGGAGGGCGCCGCGGTGCTAGGGATAGACCCGTGGACTGGTTCACGGAGAGCGACGACTGGCTGGGCCGGCTGGTGTTCCAGCGGATGCTGGCCGTGCTGTACCTGGTGGCGTTCGTCGCGGCGGCGCGGCAGTTCCGGGCGCTGATGGGCGAGCGCGGGATGCTGCCGGTGCCGGATTTCGTGCGCCGGGTGCCGTTCCGCAAGGCGCCCTCGGTCTTCCAGTGGCGCTATTCGGACCGGTTCTTCGCGCTGTGGTCCTGGGGCGGTGCCCTGCTCGCCGCCGCCGTGGCGGCCGGCGCCGCTGACGCGGTGCCGCTGGGTGCCGCGATGGCGATGTGGGCGGTGCTGTGGGCGATGTACCTCTCGATCGTCAACGTCGGCCAGACGTGGTACGGCTTCGGCTGGGAGTCGCTGCTGCTGGAGGCCGGCTTCCTGGCCGTCTTCCTCGGCAACGACGACACGGCGCCGCCGGTGCTCGTGATGTGGCTGCTGCGCTGGCTGCTGTTCCGGGTGGAGTTCGGGGCCGGGCTGATCAAGATGCGGGGCGACCGCTGCTGGCGCGATCTGACCTGCCTCTACTACCACCACGAGACGCAGCCGATGCCGGGCCCGCTGAGCTGGTTCTTCCACCGGCTGCCCAGGCCGCTGCACCGGGTCGAGACCGCCGCCAACCACTTCGCGCAACTGGTCCTGCCGGTGTTGCTGTTCACCCCGCAGCCGGTGGCGACCTGGGCGGCGCTGGGCATCGCCGTGACGCAGCTGTGGCTCGTGCTGTCCGGCAATTTCGCCTGGCTGAACTGGCTGACCATCGCCCTGGCCCTGTCCGCGGTGGACCTGCCCTGGATCGCGCGGCCGGCCGCGTTCCCCGGCGCCCCCGTCTGGTTCGCGGTGCTGAGCGCGGCCGTCACCGCCTTCGTCGCCTACCGGAGCTACCGGCCGGTCCGCAACCTGCTCTCCCGGCAGCAGCTCATGAACACCTCCTTCGACCCGCTGCACCTGGTCAACTCCTACGGGGCCTTCGGCAGCGTCACCCGGGTGCGCCGGGAGATCGTGATCGAGGGCACGGACTCGGCGGTGGCCTCGCCGGACGCGGTCTGGCGGGAGTACGGCTTCAAGGGCAAGCCGGGCGACGTGCGCCGGCTGCCGCGGCAGTTCGCGCCCCTGCACTTGAGGCTCGACTGGCTGATGTGGTTCGCGGCCCTGTCCCCCGCCTACGCGCGCAGCTGGTTCGGGCCGTTCGTGGAACGGCTGCTGGAGAACGACGCCGACACGCTGCGGCTGCTGCGCCACAATCCGTTCCCCGGCGCGCCGCCCGCGCTGGTGCGGGCCCGGCTCTACGAGTACCGCTTCACGACCTGGCGGGAACTGCGGGAGACCGGTGCGTGGTGGCACCGGACGGAGCTGCGGGACTTCCTGCCGCCGACGAGAACAGCTCCGTCCGGAAGGCGATGACCATGTCGCGGGCGTGCCGCAGCCCGATCCGCTCGAAGTCGCGCTCCAGTACGTCCAGCTCGGCGAGCGTCTCGTCCTGCGAGCCGCCCAGCCGGGAGCGGGACTTGACCAGGCCGAGGCGGGACAGGGCGGTGCCGCGCGGCTCGTGCATCTGAGCGAACTCGCCGAGCGCGCCGGCGTAGACCTCGCACGCCTCGGTGTACCGGCCGGCCCGGAACAGGACGTTGCCGCGCATCTTGTGGTTGTAGGCGAGGGCGCTCGCCAGGTCCATGGTGCGGCAGATCGTCTCGGCCTCGGTGAGCAGGGCGAGCGCCCGTTCCGTCTCGCCCTGGACGGACAGGACGTCGGCTATGCCGCGCAGCGACCAGGCGCGGCCCCGCGCGTCGTCGCCGTCGGCGGCGATCCGCGCGGCCTCCTCGAACAGCTCCAGTGCCTTGTCGTAGCCGCCGGTGTTGCGGTGCATCTGCGCGATGCCGGACATCGCCCACACCATGTGCCGGGCCTCGCCGTGCGCCCGTGCCTGTTCGAGGAGCTGTTCGTGCAGCTCGGCGACGGCGGCGTAGTCGCCCTGTATGCGGCCGGTCTCGGCGAGGCCGGCGAGGGAGTAGCCGTGCGCCAGGCGGTCACCGCCCTCGTCGGCGAGGGTGACGGCCCAGGCGAGCAGCCTGCGGGCCAGTGCGAGGCCGCCGCACTGCCGGGCGAGCGTGCCGCCGCTCCACAGGGCCCAGGACATCGCGCCCAGGTCGCCGGCGCGCCGGGCGCTGCGGTAGCTGTCGTGCCAGGCGTCCCGTGCCTCGGTCACCCGCCCCAGCCGCCGGTTGGCCTCGGCGACGGCGAGCGCCGCCCGTGCGTGTTCCAGGTCCGTGCGCGCCTGCCGCCGCGCGCGGCGGGCCGTGGCGAGCACGTCCTCGTACGAGGAGTTCACGTTCAGCGACGCGCCCACTTCGCCTTGGTACTCCGGGGCGAATGCCTTGCCGTACATGTATCCGTGGCCTCCCGCTCGTGCATGTGCTTGATCACGAAGCTACGAGCCGGCGGGGGCCTGGCGAATCAGTCCACGGATTGGTCATCCCGTATGCCGTGGGTCCTACGCGAGGGGGACATGGTCATCACCGGGATGTACGGGATACCCGGCCCCCTCTCTTGTCGTGGCGCCCGGGCCGGGCCACCCTGGCTGCCACATCCGCGATCTCCGGACCCCGAGGTGTGGCATGGACAGCAGGGCACGGACCGGCACCGACCGCCGCCGCTTCCTCCGTACGGCCGCTGCGGGGGCCGCGCTGACCGCGGTCGGCAGCCTCGGCGGCGCGGCGGCTCCCGCACGGGCGCGCTCCCGGCCACGCGCCGTCCGGCCGCTGCTGCTGGGCACGTACACCTCGGTCCCGGGCGGCGGTACGGGCGTGGGCCTGGGGACGTACGACGCCGCGAGCGGACGGATCACCGGCTCCGGTGTCATCGGCGGGGTCGCCGACCCGTCCTACCTGGCCCTCGGCCCCTGCGGCCGGACGCTCTACACGGTCAACGAGCAGCGGCAGGGCGCGGTGACCGCCATCGCCCTGCGCGGCGACGGCCGCCACCGCGTCCTGGGCAGCCGCTCCACCGGCGGCGCCGGTCCTTGCCACCTGTCCGTACACCCCGGCGGACGCTGGCTGCTCAGCGCCAACTACCTGTCCGGCAGCGTCGCCGTACACCCCATCGGCCCGGACGGCGCGCTCGGCGAGCGCACGGACGTGGTCGCGCACACCGATCCGCCGCCCGGGCCCGGGCAGGACGGGCCGCACGCGCACCAGATCGTCACCGGCCCGGACGGCCGCCACGTCCTCGCCGTCGACCTGGGCAACGACACCGTCTACACCTACCGCCTGGACACCGCCGCGGGGAAGCTCGCCCTGGTCTCGTACGCGCGGCTGCGGGCAGGGGCGGGTCCGCGGCACCTCGCGTTCCACCCTTCGGGCCGCTACGCGTACCTGGCCAACGAGGTGGACAACACGGCCGTGGTCTGCGCGTACGACCGGAGAACCGGCACGCTCACACCGGGCGCGCCGCAGCCCACCGGAACCGGGCCCGGCACGAGCTATCCGGCGCAGTTCCTGGTGACCCGCGACGGCGCCTTCGCCTATCTCGCCAACCGCGGCCACAACAGCCTGACGCGGTACGCGGTCGAGGCGGCGGGCGCCCGCCTGCGGCTGCTGGACACGGTGCCGTCGGGCGGCGACTTCCCCCGGCACACCGCCTTCTCACCGGACGGCCGGCTGCTCTTCGCGGCTCACCAGAAGTCGGGGTCGGTGACGGTGTTCGCGGTGGACGCCGTGCGGGGCGGGCTGCGGCGGCTGGGCGAGCCGTTCGCCGCGCCCGTACCGGTGTGCGTACTGCCGCTCTGACGCCGTCGGCCTGCGACCCGGCAGCCGAAACACTGCGGCAACAGCCCCGCAGGGTTGCGCCGATAGCGTCGGCCCGCATGAGTACGGGAACGTCACACGGGACGGCACCGGCCACCGCGCCGGGCGGCGGACAGGCCGGCGGGGAGCTGCGCAAGGGCCTCCGGCGGCGCCACATGAGCCTGATCGCGCTGGGCGGTGTCATCGGCGCCGGCCTCTTCGTGGGCAGCGGCGTCGTCATCCGCGCCACCGGCCCCGCCGCCGTGCTGTCGTTCCTCGCGGCCGGCGTCCTCACCGTCCTGATCATGCGGATGCTGGCCGAGATGACGGTGGCCCGGCCGGCCCTCGGCTCGTTCTACGCCCATGTGCGCGAGACCCTGGGGCACCGCGCCGGCTTCACGGTCGGCTGGCTGTACTGGTACTTCTTCGTGATCGTGGTCGCCGTCGAGGCGGTGGCGGGCGGCCGGATCGTCCGGCTGTGGCTGCCCGGCGTGCCGCTGTGGGCCGTCAGCCTGGCGCTGATGGCGATGCTGACCGCGACCAACCTGGTCTCGGCCCGCTCCTTCGGCGAGTTCGAGTACTGGTTCTCGTCGGTCAAGGTCGTCGCGATCGTGGTGTTCCTCTTCCTCGGCGCGCTGTACCTGACCGGACTGTGGCCGCAGGCCCACGGCGGCCTGGCACATCTCACCGACTCCGGCGGCTTCGCGCCCGAAGGCGTCGGCGCGGTGCTCGCGGCGATCGTGCCCTGCGTCGGCTTCTTCACCGGCGCGGAGATCGTGACCATCGCGGCGGCCGAGTCGGTGGAGCCGGAGCGCGCCGTGGCGGCGGCGATCCGCTCCATCGTGCTGCGCGTGGTGGGCTTCTACGTGCTGTCGGTCCTCGTCGTCGTGGCGGTCGTGCCGTGGACGTCCCGGGCCGTGGAGGTCAGCCCGTACGCGGCGGTACTGGACCGGCTGCACGTGCCCGCCGCCGGTACGGTCATGAACGCCGTCGTCCTGATCGCCGTGCTCTCCTGCCTCAACTCCGCGCTCTACACCTCGTCGCGGATGCTGTTCGCCCTGACCCGCAACGGGGACGCGCCGCGCGGCCTCACCAAGCTCGGTCGCGGCGGGGTGCCGCGCCGGGCGCTGCTGGCCGGGACGTCCGCCGGCTATATGTCGGTGATCGCGGCCTGGGCCTCGCCCGACGTCGTCTTCCGCTTCCTGATCAACTCCTACGGCGCCGTCGCCCTGTTCGTCTACCTGGCGATCGCGCTCGCCCAGCTCCGCCTGCGCCGCAAGCTGGAACGCGAGGAACCGCAGCGGCTGACGCTGCGGATGTGGCTGTTCCCGTGGCTCAGCCGGGCCACCGTCGCGCTGATGGCGGCGGTGATCGTGGCGATGGCCTTCCTGCCGGACAGCCGGGCCCAGTTCTGGCTGAGCCTGCTCACGGTGGGCGTGATCCTGGCCGCCTACGAGGTACGGCGGCGGCGTCCGGCCCGGTGAGCGGGTGAGCGGGGCCGGTCTGTGCAGGCCGTCCGTGGCGCCGACGGACGGCCTGCCGGTGCCCACCGCGTCCCGCGGCGGCCCGCCCGCCCCCAGCCGGGCCGCCGCTCGGGAAATCCGTGCCCGCCGAATTCCCGGGAGGGTGGGAAGGAAACGCGTGCCGCGCTCCCGTCGTTCCGGGGCGGTGCCGGCCTACGGTGCGGACAGGCGCATTCCCGGATAGATGAGGTTCGGGTTCGCGCCGATCACCCGGCGGTTGAGGCGGTAGAATTCCTTCCAACCGCAGCCGTGCGCGTACGCGATGCCGCTCAGCGTATCCCCCGGATTGACGACGATATTACCGCCGTAATTCCGGTGCGTACGGGACTTGTACTCCTTGCCGTACCGCTGGTGCCGGTGCTGCGGCGCGCGGAGGCGTCCGGCGCCGTTCGTGCGGGCCGGCGCGCCGGAGCGCGGCGCGGACCGCTGCCGCGGGACGGTGGTCTGCGGCACGCTGTGCCGCGCGCCGGACGAGCGCAGGCCCAGCCGGGCCGAGCAGGCCGGCCAGGCGCCCCAGCCCTGGCGCGCCAGCACCCGCTCCGCCACCCGGATCTGCTGGGCGCGCGAGGCCCGGGACGCCCGGGACGCGTACCGGCCGCCCCCGAAGGAGCGCCAGGTGGAGTGGGCGAACTGCAGCCCGCCCGAGAATCCGTTGCCCGTGTCCGCCCGCCAGTTGCCGCCGCTCTCGCACTGGGCCAGGCGGTCCCACGTGGCGCCGCTGCGGGCCTCGGCCGGCCCCTCGGCCGCCATGTTCATCGCGCCGGCCGCCAGCAGGACCGCTGCCGCCGTCGCCCCTCGGGCCCCGCGCCCCCGGACGTCGTTGCGTCCGCTCGTTTCCGATCCCTGAGGAAATGCCATCGACGTGCTCCCGTCGCTCACCGCGCGGTTTCCCGGCGGCTATGGGGAAACATGACGCCGTCGCGGAGCACTGCCTTTCCCGGTATTCACGCGGGGTGTTCTCCGCGTTTTCGCCGGGGGTGTGCCGTGCCTTTCGCGAGCCGTCATGAATTCGACGAGTGAAAGACAACCACGGCCACGGACGGCACCGGCAGAGCGCGTGGGAGCGCCCTCCTCCGGCGGCCTGCCCCCGCACCGCCGGAGTGGGGGCACCGGGCTCCGCATGGCGCTCCCCTCTGCCGGGTAGGGGCGCACCCCACGGTGCGGAGCGCATGACCTGCCCGGGCGTATCGATCGCTTGTCCGAGCCGGGGGTGCCAGAGGAGCGCATCCGGGGGCCCGGGGCACGCGCGGCGGGGGTCCGCACGCACCGCGCACGTACCCCCTCGGGCGGCGCAACGCGGCCGTCGGCGCGGAGGGTTCGCGCCACGGCCGTAACCCGCGGTACGCACCGCGCGCTCACACGGGTACGAGCGTGACCTCGGTCGCCTTGACGCTGACCCAGACCTCGGTGTCCTCGGCCAGACCCAGTTCCGCCGCGGCCTGCGGCGTGATCTCGCCCACCAGGTCGGGCACCTCGGGCGAGCCGACCAGCACCCGCAGCCGGCTGCCGAGCGCGGTGATCTCCCTGACCCGTCCCGGCCACACGTTGCGGGGACTGCCGGAGGGGCGCGCGCGGTGCACGGAGACCGCTTCCGGGCCGATGATCGCCAGCGCGCCGGAGCCCTCGGGCAGCGGGTCGGCGGCCACCAGCCGCCCGGCGCCCGCCAGCCGCAGGCCGTCGCCGGTGGCCGTGCCCGGCCAGGCGTTGCGGCCGAGCATCCGGGCCACCCACGGCGAACGCGGGTGCCGGGCGACCTCGGCGGGGGCCGCGTCCTGGAGGGTGCGCCCGTCCTCCAGGACCAGGACACGGTCGGCGAGCGAGACGGCTTCGACCGGGTCGTGCGTGACCATCAGGCAGACGCCGCCGAACCCGGCCAGGTGGCGGCGCAGCGTGTGCCGGACGTGCGCGCGGGTGCTCTGGTCGAGGGCGGCGAGCGGCTCGTCGAGCAGCAGCAGGCGCGGCCTGGCGGCCAGCGCGCGGGCCAGCGCGACCCGCCCGGCCTGGCCGCCGGAGAGCTGGGCGGGGCGGCGGTGCGCGAGGTGGCCGACGCCGAGCCGGTCCAGCCACCGCTGGGCCTCGCGGCGTGCCTCCGCGCGGCCGGTGCCGTGGGCGCGCAGCCCGTACGCCGTGTTGTTCAGGGCCGTCAGACGGGGGAAGAGCGCACCGTCCTGCGGCACCCAGGCGACGCCGCGGCGGTGCGGCGGCAGCGCGGTGACGTCGCGCCCGCCGAGGGTCAGCACGGCGTGCGCCCGCGGGGTGAGCCCGAGCAGGGCACGCAACAGGGTGGTCTTGCCCGCGCCGTTGGGGCCGACGACGGCGATGGTGGTGCCTGGGGCGGCGTCGAGGGTGAGCCGGTTGAACCCCGTGACGTCGGCGTGCAGCGGCCAACGCCCGGTACGGGAGCCGTCTGCGGGGCCGCCGGGGCCGGCGAGCTCCCCGGCGGCGGCTTCGGTGTGCGCGGTGGCGGCGCCGGCCGGGGTGCGGGAGGCGGGCGTGCCGTGGGCTGCGGATGCGGCGGGCACGGGGTCCGGCCATGTGCCGCCGGCATCCGCCGCCGCGTCGCCGTCCGCGTCCGTACGCGTCACCGCGCCGCTCGTGCGCCCCCGCACCGTGCCGCCCCCGCCCGCCCATCTGCCGCGCAGCGCGACGAGGACGCCCATCGCGATGACGAGCAGCAGGAGGGAGACGGAGGTGGCGGCCTCGGGGCTGTCCTGGAGGAGCAGGTAGACCTGGAGGGGCAGGGTCTGGGTGACGCCGGGCAGGTTGCCCGCGAAGGTGATCGTCGCGCCGAACTCGCCGAGCGCCCGCGCCCAGGTCAGCGCGGCACCGGCGGCGAGCCCCGGGGCGATCATGGGCAGCGTGACCGTACGGAAGACCCGGAACGGCGCGGCCCCGAGCGAGGCGGCGGTCTCCTCGTACCGCGCGTGGAGGCCGGCCAGTGCGCCTTCGAGGCTGATGACCAGGAACGGCATCGACACGAAGGTCGCGGCGACCACCGCGCCCGCGGTGTGGAACGGCAGCTGTACGCCGAACGCGTCCGCCAGCCACTCGCCCAGCAGGCCGCGCCGCCCGAAGCCGAGGAGCAGCGCCACGCCGCCGACGGTCGGCGGCAGCACCATGGGCAGCAGCACGAGGGAGCGCACCAGGGCCTTGCCGGGGAAGTCGACGCGCGCCAGCAGCCAGGCCAGCGGGACGCCGAGCAGCAGGGACAGGCCCAGCGCCCAGAGGGACACGACCAGGGAGATGCGCAGCGCCTCGGTGACGTCCGGGGAGGTCAGGTGGGTGCCGAGGTCGCCCCAGGGGGTACGGGTGAGGATGCCCGCCATGGGCACCAGCAGGAACGCCACCGCCAGGACGGCGGGCAGGGCCAGGGCCAGCGGTGCCCGCAGTCCCGGGGCGGCCTTCCGGGTCACGGCTTCTGGAAGCCCGCGTCGCGCAGGATCTTCTGCGCCTGCGCGCCGCCGAGCCACTTCACGAACGCGTCGGCCTCCTTGGCGTGCGGCGAGACCTTGAGCGTGGCGGCCGGGTACTCGGCGATGGCGTTCTGGTCGTCCGGGATCTGTACGGCGTCCACCTTGTCCGGCGCGGTCATCGCGTCGGTGGCGTAGACGATGCCCGCGTCCGCCTCGCCCAGCTCGACCTTGCTCAGCACGCCGCGGACGTCCTGCTCCTGGGAGACCGGCTGCACCTTGATGCCCTGCCGGTCCAGGACCTTCTTGCTGTAGCGGCCGACGGGCACGGCGGGCGCGGCGAGCACGACCTTGAGCTTCTTCTCCGCCGCCAGGTCCGCCAGGCCCTTGACGTGCTTCGGGTTGCCGTCGGCGGTCGCGATCACCAGGCGGTTCTTGGCGATGATCTGCGGCGTGCCGGTCTTGCCCGTCAGGCCGTCCATCGTCTTGGTGTCCGCCGTGACCAGCGCGTCGGCCGGGAAGTCCTGGTTGACCTGGGCCGCGAGCTGCTGCGAGCCCGCGAAGGAGAACGTGACCGTGACGTCGGGGTGTTCCTTGTGGTACGCGTCGGCGGCCTTGGCGAACACGTTGGTCAGCGAGGCGGCGGCGAGGACCTTGACGGTGGTGGTGCGGTCCCCTGCGGAGTCGTCGCCGCCGTCGCAGGCGGCGGCGAGCGGGACGAGGACGGCCACGGTCAGCGCCGCGGCGGTGGCGCGTCGCCGGCCGGCGACAAGGGTGCGGGACATCGGGATCGGCTCCTTGGGCTCGCGGGGCGCGGGGGCGCGGCTCGCGTCAGACGCGGTCGATGTGGACGTTGGTCGACTTCACGCGGGCGGTGGCCCGCGCGCCGACCTCCAGTCCGAGTTCCTCCACCGCTTCCCGGGTGAGGAGGGAGACCAGGCGGTGCGGCCCGGCCTGGATCTCCACCTGCGCCGCGACGTCGCCCAGTTTGACGGCCGTGACGATGCCGGAGAAGGCGTTGCGGACCGAGGTGTGGGAGGTGTCCTCCTCCGTACTGCCGTTCTTGGCGAGTTCGGTGGAGAAGGCGGCCAGGTCGCGGCCGTCGATCAGCCGGCGGCCGGTCTCGTCCCGGTGGGTGGGGACCCGTCCGGCGTCGGCCCAGCGGCGGGCTGTGTCGGGGCTGACACCGAGCAGGCGCGCCGCCTGGCCGATCGTGTAGGACTGCATGTGCGGCACCGTATGGCAAATGCTGTCTCATCTGCAATTAATCCTGTGGGAAGTACCTGGCAGGTGCGGCCTTGGTTGGAGGAAGTGCCAAGGGCGCCCGCGACGCCCGGGACCGGTGCCGTGGCGCGCCGGGCACCCGGTGCGGGGGCGGAGTCCGGACATACCAGGGGGCGGAGCATCGGACGTGCATGCGAAGCCGTACTCTTTGGAAGGGATGGGGAGGGCATGCCGTAACACGAGGGGAGCGCGGCCCGATGAGTACTCCTACTTCCTCTGCCCGTTCCACGGCCCGGGGTCGGTCAATCATGAAATGGCGACGGCCGGGTGCCGCGCGCGACGACGCGCCGCCGCTCCACGAACGCCCCGTCCTGCACACGGTCCCGCACCCCTCCCCCGACCGCCCGCTGCCCCTGCGGCTCGCCGACCTGGCCGTCGCCGCCTGCACGGCGCAGACGGTCCTGGCCCCGAAGCCGGACCCCCTCGCGCTGCACGCCGCCGAGCTGCTGCACGCGCCCTTCGCCTCGATGGCCGAGGCGGCGATGGGCCGGCCGCTGGACCGGCGGCTGCGCGAACAGCTCGGCCGCCTCGGCCGGGCGGGTGAGCAGCGCGCCCTCCAGGCCGGCGCGGGCGCACCGGGCAAGCGGGGCGCCCTGTGGTCCGTGGGACTGCTGGTGGCCGGCGCCGCCGCGACGAACTGCCGCTCCGACGTGGAGACCTGCGAGGCGGCGGCCACCCTGGCGCGCCTGCCGGACGGCGGCGCCCCCGCGGCCAGCCGGTCGCCCGGCGGCCGGGCCCGGCAGTACTACGGCGTCCCCGGCGCCGTCGGCCAGGCCCGCTCCGGCTTTCCGAACGTGCTGGGCGTGGCCCTCCCCGCGCTGCGCCAGTCCCGCGCCGCCGGCGCCTCGGAGGTGACGGCCCGGATGGACGCGCTGCTCGCGCTGCTGTCCACGGTCGACGACACCACGCTGCTGCAACGCGGCGGTTCGCAAGGGCTGCTGTCGGTGCAGATGGACGCGCGTGACGTGCTGTCCTCGGGCGGCTTCGGCACCGCGCGCGGGCGCAAGGCGTTCGCCCGGCTGGACGCGCGGCTGACCCGTAACGGCCTCACGGCGGGCGGCAGCGCGGCCCTCCTGTCGGCCACCCTGTTCCTGGACTTCCTCTTCGAGGGCCGCTGACCTCCTGAGAACCGGCGGCTCTCCGAGGGACCTCCGAGGGACCCTGACGGCGTTCAGCTCGTCACGTACTGCCGCAGCACCGCACGCAGTTCGGCCTCGAACGCGTCGTAGCGGCGCCGCAGTTCCGCGCCGGGCCAGCCGGCGGGCAGCAGGGCGTCCGGCAGCAGCGGGTCCGCGAGGAGGTGGCGCAGCACCGCGGCCGAGACCGTGAAGCGTCCGGCCGGCGAACCGGCGCCGGACAGCGCCGCGAGCAGCGCGCGGGCCCGCGCCGCCCAGCCGTCCAGGTCCCACAGCCCGCGCGCCAGCGCCGCCGGGTCGCCGTCCGGGGCGCCGGTCAGCAGGGTGCACTGCCGGCCGACCACGGCCGGGCGGGTCCGCCGGAGGTTGGCGGGGCGCAGCCAGGTGCCTTCGCGCAGTTCGGCCATGCGCAGTTCCGTCATGGCCTGGCGCAGCGCGGTGCGCTCGGCGGCCGGGCGCGCTTCGGCGGTGACCACGGCGATCTCCCAGGAGCCGTCCCAGGCGCGGGTGCGCGGCGAGCGGCTTTCGTCCTGCCGCGCCTGGCGTTCCAGCAGGCGCGCGGTCAGCCCGTACGCGCCCTCCTGCTGCTGGAGGTCGCCCGCGGCGACCATCCGGGACAGAGCGACGCGGACGGTGCCCTCGGCGGTGCCGAACAGTTCGCCGACGCGTACCAGGGCGCGCGCCGGGAGCCGGGGCGGATGGTGTCCGAGCAGGGTGCTGAGCACGACGGAGCGGGCGGTGAGCGGCCGGAGGCCGAGGTCCCCGGAATCGTCGCGTACGGGAGCGTCGCGGGTGTCGTGGTCCATCGACCGAAATCCTAACCACGCCCTGCCCCTCGCCCCTCCACTCCATTACACCCTTCCATCACCCGTACGAAATCTGTAACGTCCACGGTATGACCGTCACCCACGAAGTCCTGAACCAGGCTCCGCCGCTGACCGGGTTCAGCGCGGCGGACGACCCCGCCCTGCTCGCGGCACTGCACCGCGCGGACGCCGGCTGGGGCGCGCCGGAAGTACTGGAACTGGGCGCGCTCGCCGGTACGGAAGCGGTCAGGGAACAGTCCCGGATGGCCGAGGAACAGCCGCCCCGGCTGCACACCCACGACCGCTTCGGCCACCGGATCGACGAAGTGGAGTTCCACCCCGCCTGGCACCGGCTGATGACCGTGGCGGTGGAGCACGGGCTGCACGCCGCACCGTGGGCCGACCCCCGCCCCGGCGCCCACCTCGTGCGCGCGGCGAAGTTCCACGTCTGGTCGCAGGCCGAGCCGGGACACGGCTGCCCGGTCTCCATGACGTACGCCGCCGTCCCCGCGCTGCGCGCCGAACCGGCCCTGGCGCGGCAGTACGAGCCCTTGCTGACGGCCCGCTCGTACGACTACGGGCTGCGGCCGCCACTCGGCAAGACCGGCCTGATCGCGGGCATGTCGATGACGGAGAAGCAAGGCGGCTCCGACGTGCGGGCCAACACGACCCGGGCGGTGCCGGCCGGCGACGGCACGTACCGCATCACCGGCCACAAGTGGTTCACCTCCGCGCCGATGAGCGACGTCTTCCTGGTGCTCGCACAGACGGCCGAAGGGCTGAGCTGCTTCCTGCTGCCGCGCGTACTGCCCGACGGCACCCGCAACGGGATGCGCCTGATGCGCCTCAAGGACAAACTGGGCAACCGCTCCAACGCGTCCTCCGAGATCGAATACGACGAGGCGGTGGCCTGGCCCGTCGGCGAACCGGGACGCGGCGTGCGGACCATCGTCGAAATGGTGAACATGACGCGGCTGGACTGCGTGATCGGCTCGGCCGCCGGAATGCGCGCCGGGCTGCGGCAGGCACTGCACCACACCGCGCACCGCCACGCGTTCGGCCGCGCCCTGTCCGAACAGCCCCTCATGCAGGCGGTACTGGCGGACCTCGCCATCGAGTCGGAAGCGGCCACGACGCTGGCGATGCGGCTGGCGACCGCCGTGGACGGGGCACAGGCCGGCGACGCGGGCGAGGCCGCGCTGCGCCGGCTGGGGCTGGCCGTCGGCAAGTACTGGGTGTGCAAGCGGGGCAGCGCGCACGCGGCGGAGGCCCTGGAGTGCCTGGGCGGCAACGGCTACGTGGAGGAGTCGGGCATGCCGCGCCTCTACCGCGAAGCACCCCTGCTGTCCATCTGGGAGGGTTCCGGCAACGTCGCCGCGCTCGACGTGCTGCGCGCCCTCGCCAAGGAACCAGCCTCACTGGACGCGTACTTCGCCGAGGTCGACGCGGCCGCAGGCGCCGACCGGCGGCTGGACGCCGCGGTGGCCGGAATCCGCAAGACGCTCGGCACACTCGACGACCCGGAGCGGGCCCAGCGCGCCGCCCGTTCACTGGCCGAGCGGATGGCCCTCGCACTCCAAGGGGCGCTGCTCGTACGGCACAGCATCCCGGCGGTCGCGGACGCGTTCTGCGCCTCACGGCTCGACGGCGAATGGGGGCACGCCTTCGGAACGCTGCCCGCCACGGCCGACCTGGTGGCGATCCTGGAACGAGCACGCGTCAAGTCCCCGTCGGAGGCCGCCGCATGAGCGGCCCGCCCCCTGCCGTACGCGTCGAACGCGCCGGCCCGGTGACCACCGTCATCCTCTCCCGCCCCCACGCGCGCAACGCCGTCGACGGCGCGACCGCCTCCGCCCTGGCCGCCGCGTTCCGCGAGTTCGCCGCCGACGACGACGCGCACGCCGCCGTCCTGTGGGGCGAGGGCGGCACGTTCTGCTCCGGCGCCGACCTCAAGGCGGTCGGCACCGCGCGCGGCAACCGGGTCGCGGCGGACGGCGACGGCCCGATGGGCCCCACCCGGATGCGGCTGGACAAGCCCGTGATCGCCGCGGTCAGCGGGCACGCGGTGGCGGGCGGCCTGGAACTGGCCCTCTGGTGCGACCTGCGGATCGCGGAAGAGGACGCGGTCTTCGGCGTGTTCTGCCGCCGCTGGGGCGTCCCGCTGATCGACGGCGGCACGGTACGGCTGCCCCGGATCGTCGGCACCGGCCGCGCCCTGGACATGGTGCTGACCGGCCGGCCGGTCGGCGCCACCGAGGCCCTGCACATGGGCCTGGCCAACCGAGTGGTCCCACCCGGCCGGTCCCGCACAGAAGCCGAAGCCCTCGCCACCGCCATCTCCCGCTTCCCCCAGGCATGCCTACGCAGCGACCGCGCGTCCCTGCTGGCACAGGAAGGCCAACCGGAACAAACCGCGATGGCCACCGAACTCCGCCACGGACAGGCCGTACTGGCCGAGGCCATGAAAGGCGCGGCCCGATTCGCCTCGGGGGCGGGGCGGCACGGTGAGATGGATGCGTAGATATGCAAGACCGTGCCACCGGAGGGATGGGACACTCACCTGGTGGGCAAACCAAGGAATTCCTGGGTCAATACGACGCACGACTGGTCCGGCTTCGTCGACGCGGATCACCTGGAACACATCCGGCGGAATTCGGCAGAGTTCGCTCCGGGCGGACCGTGGCACCTCGTTCTTGAGGTCCTTGCCTACGCCGCCGACGAAGCAGCCGGCAAAGGTGCGGGCCGTTGTGCCGTCGTTCTCCATTCCGATGGTTCACTGTCCGTGCAGGACGACGGACGGGGCACCGACACCCGCGTGGACGAGCACGGCCGGTACGTGAAAAAGCCGGTCATGGCTACGAAAGATCTCCGGTTCTTCGACTTCCCCCAGGCCGAGGTACTGCCTGACGGCCATCCTCGGCGCGGTATGTCCGTGGTCGCGGCGCTCAGCGAGTGGCTTGTCCATACCAACCGCCGCCTAAACGGCGCCTGGACCCAGCGCTATGAACACGGCCTACCGGCCATCGGCCTCGACCCTGTCGAGGCCGATGGCACCACCGGGACTCTGGTTCATTTCAAGCCGGACGAGTCGCTGGGCGCGGTGACCGTGCCGGGGAACGGCGACCTTTCGCGCCTGGCCGCAGTCTGGCCCCGACTCGAAGTTCAGGTAGCCGTTCGCGGAAAAGCCCTGCGGTAGTCCGACGGCGATACCCCCACCCGTTTGAGGAAGTGGTGGCGGAGGTTGTTTGCTGTGCCCAGGCCGCTTAGGTCGCTGATTTTTTCTACTGGCAGGTCTGTTGCCTCCAGGAGGCTTTGGGCGTGTGCCAGGCGTTGGTCCAGGAGCCATTGGAGAGGGGTCGTGCCGGTGGCTGCCTGGAGTCGGCGGTAGAGGGTTCGCGGGCTCAGCGCGGCGCGTTCGGCGAGGTCTTCGACGGTCAGGGGGCGGTCGAGGTTGGCGCGGGCCCAGGCCAGGACGGGGGCCAGGCCCTCGTCGTCGGTGGTGGGTACGGACAGGTCGACGAACTGTGCCTGGCCGCCCGGGCGGTGGGCGGGTACGACCATGCGGCGGGCCAGTTGGTTGGCCACGTGCGCGCCGAGGTCGCGCCGTACGAGGTGGAGGCAGAGGTCGAGGCCCGCCGTCAGGCCGGCGCTGGTGAGCACGTCGCCTTCGTCCACGTACAGCACCGAGTCGTCGACCCGCACCTTCGGGTAGCGCTCGGCCAGTTGGGCGGTGTGCATCCAGTGGGCGGTGGCGCGGCGGCCGTCGAGCAGGCCCGCTTCGGCGAGCGCGAAGGCCCCGGTGCACAGCGACACCATGCGGGCGCCGGCGTCGTGGGCGCGGCGCAGCGCGGTGATCAGGGCGGGCGGCAGCGGCCTGCCGTCCTCGACGCAGGGGTCGGGGACGGAGGGGACGACGACGGTGTCCGCGTGCACGAGGTCGTCCAGCCCGTAGGGCGTGCGCAGGCTCAGTCCGGACGGGCCCGCGGGGGCGTCCTGGGCGTCTGTCTCCCCCGTTCCGCACAGCCGCAGGTCGTACCAGGGTTCGGCCAGGTCGGGCTGTGGCTTGCCGAAGACGGTGCAGGGGATGCTCAGTTCGTACAGGTCCCAGGAGGGGACCCCGATTTCCTCGGTCACGACCACCGCGACGGATCCAGCGCTCATGTGCCAAGGATAGGGCAGCAAGGCGGCAGGAATTTGGTGGTAACCGTCAGTACTGCCACTGGTCCGGCGTGCCGGGCGCTGCGAGCGTGGGCCGTACGTGATCAACCGCCGGCCCGACCACCGCCGGCGGACGTACGAGGAGAGTGACATGCGGACCGAACGCGCGACCGTGACGGTGCTGGGGCTGGGTTCGATGGGGTCGGCGCTGGCCGACGCGCTGCTGGCGGCCGGCCATGCGACGACGGTGTGGAACCGGTCGGCGCACCGGGCCGCGGCCTTGGCCGAGCGGGGCGCCGTGCCGGCCGCGACGCCCGCGGAGGCGGTCGCGGCGAGTCCGCTCGTGATCGTCTGCGTGCTGGACCACGCGGCGCTGCACGCCGTCCTCGACCCGGTGGCCGGTTCGCTGGCGGGCCGGACGCTGGTCAATCTCACCTCCGGTTCGCCCGAGCAGGCCGCCGAGGCCGCCGCGTGGGCGCGGTCGCACGGTGCGGGCTATCTCGACGGGGCGGTCATGACGACCCCGCCGGGTGTCGGCAACCCGGAGATGATGTTCCTTTACAGCGGCCCGCGCGAGGTTTTCGACGCCCACCGCCCGGTCCTCGCCGCGCTGGGCGACCCGCTGCACCTGGGTACCGACCCGGGCCTGGCGTCGCTGTACGACGCCGCGCTGCTCGGCCTCATGTGGGCCACCATGACGGGCTGGCTGCACGGCACCGCGCTCGTCGGCACCGAGGGGGCGCAGGCCACCGCCTTCACCCCGGTCGCGATCCGCTGGCTGGGCGCGGTGAACGGTTTCCTCACGACGTACGCGTCCCAGGTGGACGCCGGCCGCTACCCGGGCGACGACGCCACCGTCGACGTCCAGATCGCCGCGATCGACCACCTCATCCACGCCGCGGCGGCGCGCGGCATCGACAACGCGCTGCCCGAACTGCTGAAAGCCACCATGGAACGCGCCCGCGAAGCGGGCCACGGCTCCGGCAGCTACGCGAGCGTCGTCGAGGTCCTCAAGGGCGAGGCGGCCGGCCGGTGACCACGACGACGCATGCGGCACCGCCCGCCACCGCACCGCCCGCCACCGCGTGGCCCGGTCTGCTGGCCGCCGCCACCGACGCCTGCCTGGACGCCCTCCTCGAAGGCGCCGGCCAGGACTGGTCGCGGCCGGCGGGCGGCCTCGAATGGGCCTGCCGGGAGACTCTCGACCACCTCGCCCTCGGGCTGACCGGCTACGCGGGCCTGCTGATCGCCCGCCCCACCGACCGTTACATCACCCTTTTCGCCTCCCTGGACCCCCAGGCGCCGGTGCCCGCCTGCCTGGAAGGGCTCCGCATCGCCTCGTCCCTGCTCGGTTCCACGGTGCGCGACACGCCGGCCGGCGTCCGGGCCTGGCATCCGTGGGGGCACGCCGACGCCGCGGGCTTCGCCGCCATGGGCGTCACGGAGCTGGTCCTCCACACGTACGACATCACCCGCACGCTCGGCCCGGCCTGGGCTCCGGACGACGCCCTCGCCGCCGCCGTCCTGGCCCGCCTCTTTCCCGACGCCCCGCCCGCTCCGGCCGGGTTCGGCCCGTTCGACCTGCTGCTGTGGTGCACGGGGCGGGCCGCGCTGCCCGGGCTTCCGCGGCGTACGGAGTGGCAGTGGGACGGCACCGTGCGGTGACGCCGCTGGGCGGGCATCCCCACGGGCACCCCCCTTCTTGAACACGTTCAACCCGTCGCGTACTGTCGTGCGCGACGGGTCTTGAACACGTTCAAATCGGCTTCGGCCGGGACAGGGGGGACCGTGACCGCTCTGGTCGCTCTCATCGTCATGCTCGGGATGTGCGCCGTGATCCCGATGGGGCTCGCGCTCATCGACGAGCCGGGGCTTCGCCGGCTGCGGCGCGGCTGGCCCGTGGCCGCCGTGGCGGGCTCGGCCGCGCTCTGGCTGCCGCGCGGCGCCGCCGCGACGGCGCTCGCCACCGCCTACGCGCTGGCCACCCTCGCCCTCGCGCTGCACGCGCCGCGCCGGCTGCTGCGCACCCGCAGCCTCGCGCCCCGCGAGATCGCGGTACTGACCGCCCTCGTCACCCCGGCCGTCGCCGGGACCGCGCTGGTCGCCGAGCGCTCGGGCCACCAGCTGTTCGGCTTCGACCTGCGCATCCTGTCGCTGACCGTGCCGCACTTCCACTTCGCCGGTTTCGCCGCCGCCCTGGTGGCCGGGCTGGTCTGCCGCGCCGCGGGGCCCGGCCGGGCCGGACCGCTCGCCGCGCTCAGCGTGCCCGTGGGCACCCTGCTCGTGCTGGCCGGCTACTTCGTCGACGACTGGGCCGAGCTGGCCGGCGCGGTCGTCCTCACCGCCGGCATGTGGCTGGTCGCGCTGCTCACCTGGCGCGACCTGCGCACCACCGCACCGGACCGCACCACCCGGGCCCTGCTCGGCGTCTCCGCTGCCGTACTCCTGGCGACCATGCTGCTCGCCCTGAGCTGGGCGCTCGGCGAGGCAACCGGCATCCCGCACCCCACACTGGCATGGATGGCGGCCACCCACGGCCTCGGCAACGCGCTGGGCTTCGCCCTCTGCGCGCTGCTCGCCTGGCGCCGCCTCCGGGCCCACCCCAGCGCGCACCGCCCCACCCCGTACCGCCCGACCGCGTCCGCAACCGAGGAAGCAGGCACCCCGGCATGACACCCTCACCTTCCGCCCCCTTCAACTACGCCGAGGAAGGCGCGACCCGGCGCCACCCGCTGCCCGGCGGCTACCGCCACCTGCACGAGGCGACCTACCTCGGGCACGGCCGCGCCGTCCTCGAAGCCGCGGGCGAGGCGGTCGCCACCTTCCGGATGCACCGCGCGGCGGGCGTCCGGGTCCGGGCGTCGGCCGCGAAGGCCGCGCCCGGCGTGGCGGTCGTGTGCGACCTGGGCCTCGGCCCGGCGCGGCTGCCCGCGCCCTGCCGGGTGGTGTGGAGCGAGTACGGGAGCGAGCGCATCGGCTTCGCGTACGGCACGCTGACCGGTCATCCGCAACGCGGCGAGGAGTCGTTCGTGGTCGAGATGCGCGACGACGGCGCCGTGTGGTTCACCATGACGGCTTTCAGCAGGCCGGGCCGCTGGTACACGCGGCTGGCGGGCCCGCTGGTCCCGGCCTTCCAGCGGCTGTACGCGCGCCACTGCGGCCGCACCCTGCGCCGGCTCGCCACCGGTCCCCGCTGACCTGCGGCCCGCCCGCCGGGCCCGCGAGCCCCTCCCACCCCGCCCTTCCCTTACGTCCACACGGAGTTCATGGTTCCGCCACCAGCTGCCCCGCCACCCGTGAAAGAAACCGACCATGTGTGGAGACGAGCTGATCCCGCCGCGGGCGGACATGACCGAGGACCAGTGGCTGCGGACGGCCGGCCCCGGGCTCCCCGACGGGACCGCGCCACAGGCCGGGCCCGGCGCGCGGCCCCGGGCACGCGGCGTGCACCGGCGGACGCTGCTGGGCGGTGCGGTGGCGGGAGCGGCGCTGGCCGCGGTGCCGTTCGGGGCGCAGCGGCCGGCGGTCGCCGCTCCGCGCGCGGGCGGCCCGGAGCGCTTCCCGCTCCCGTCCGCGCCCGGCCCCTCCGGCGAGTACGCCGTCCTGGTCACCGGTGACGCCGGGACGGGCAAGGCGGAGCAGTACGCGGTCGCCGAGGCGGCCCGGGAAATCTGCCGTACCGAGCACGTCGGGCTGGCGGTCGGCCTCGGGGACAACATCTACGAGAACGGGCCCGAGTCCGACCACGACCCGGAGTTCCAGGAGAAGTTCGAACAGCCCAACACCGGCATCGACATACCGTGGCTGATGGTGCTGGGCAACCACGACTGCTCGGGGCTGATACCCGGCAGCGGCGGCGACCCGTCGCGCGGTGACCGCGAGGTCGCCTACGCCGCCACGTCCCGCCGCTGGTACATGCCGGGCCGTTACTACAACGTCACCCTCCCGGCGGGCGGCGCCCAGAGCGACCCGCTCGTCGAGTTCTTCGCCCTCGACACCAACCCGGTCGCCTCCTACGTCGTGCAGACCGACCCGCACTACCGGTGGAACGGCCCGTACATGCGCGAGCAGCGGCGCTGGCTGGACGCCGCGCTGAGTGCCTCCCGCGCGCGCTGGAAGGTGGTGCTGGCCCACCACCCGTACCTGAACAACGGTCAGCACGGCAGCGCCGGCTCGTACGACGGGTTCGTCATCGGGGACTACACCAGCGGCATCCACCTCAAGGAGCTGTACGAGCAGGTGGTGTGCGGCCGCGCCGACCTGATCCTGTCCGGCCACGACCACACGCTCCAGGTCCTGGAGCCCACCGACCGCACGCGCGGCACCCGGCAGCTCGTGTGCGGCGCCGCCGCCAAGGCCGGCGACGGCAGGGCGCACTTCACGCACCCCGCCGCCTGGCAGGACTTCTCCCGGAACGGGTTCATGGTGGTGAAGGTGTCGGCCGCAGCTCTGACGATCGACGCGTACACGGTCGACGTCGCCACGAAGAAGGCCGGGCTCGCCCACCGGACCCGGACCGCGCGGCCGGTGGCGGCAGGATCCCGGGTGCCGGCGGAGGCCGGGTAACCGCGGACGTACCACCCGCAACCGGTTGAAAATGCGCGAACCGGAATGCTGTCCTAGGGTGAGCCCATGGCCGCTTCCCGGTTGCGATGGCTCCCCTCCGGCGGACCGCGAACGGAAGCGGCGGGCGTGGTGGCCCCGGCGTCGCCGGCCCCGGCTGCCTGGCGGGCAGCCGGGGCCGGCACGCCACAGCAACACCGGCCGCGACCCGCCCGGACGGCGGCACGGGGACGCAGCGCGACATGACCGGACGGGACGGCGTGCCTCCGGGCGCCTACGACCCGCGCCGCGACGACCCGCACCGGGCCGCCGGGACGCCACCCGGCACGGACCGCGCCGGGGACCGGCCGCCGCTGGAGCCGGTGCCGCTGCGCAACCGGCTGGGCCTCAACCGGACCGGCACCTTCGACTGGGACCTCGAACGCGGCGTCCTGGAACTCGACCCGTGCGGGCTGGAGGTCTTCGACCTGCGCCCCGAGGAGTACGACGGGCGGCCCGCCACCCTGACCACCCGGGTGGCGCCCGAAGAGGGCTACCGGCTGGACGCGGCGGTCTCCCAGGCCGTCCAGAGCGGAGCGCACTCGTACGGCGCCTACTTCCGCGTGCACTGCCGGGACGGCGCGCCCCGCTGGACGCACACCAGGGGCCGCATCCTGCGCGACGCGCGCGGCCGGCCGTACCGGATCGTCGGCCTCGTACAGGAAGCGGGCACCGAACTGGCCGACTCCGCGCTGCTGCGGTCGCTCAGGGAGGACCGGCAGCGGCAGACCCAGATGGTGCAGCAGACCACGGCGGCGCTCTCCCGCGCCCTGTCCGTCGCGGACGTCACCCGGGTACTGACCGGCACGGGCGGCGCCCGCCGCTTCGGCGCCGACGCGCTGATCCTCGGGCTCGTCGACAACGACCGGTTCGAGGTCATCGCGAGCACCGGGCTGCCCGGCGCCACCCCCGAGGAGATGCTGGCCTCCCGGCTCGACGACACGCTGCCGCTGTCGGACGCCGCGCTGTCGCGCCGCGCCACGTTCCTGGGCTCGCGCGGCGAACTGATCGCCCGCTACCCGCGGCTGCGCCCCTACCTGGACCGGGTGCCCATGGGCAGCGCCGTCTTCCTGCCGCTGGTGGCACAGGACCGGGTCGTCGGAGCGCTCGGGCTGTTCGGCTCCGAGCCCAAGCAGCACTCCGCCGAGGACCGCAACCTGGCGCTCGCGCTGGGCGGCGTCGTGGCCCAGTCGCTCCAGCGGGCCATGCTCTTCGACCAGGAGCGGGAGTTCGCCACCGGGCTCCAGGCGACGATGCTGCCGCGCCGGGTGCCGGACATCGCCGGCGGCGAGGTCACCGTCCGCTACCACGCGGCGCGCACCGGGCGGGACATCGGCGGCGACTGGTACGACGTCATCCCCCTGCCCCAGGGGCGCACCGGGCTGGTCGTCGGCGACGTCCAGGGCCACGACACGCACGCGGCGGCGGTGATGGGGCAGTTGCGCATCGCGCTGCGCGCGTACGCCACCGAGGGGCACTCCCCGGAGACGGTGCTCGTGCGGGCGTCCCGCTTCCTCGCCGAGCTGGAGACCGAACGGTTCGCCACCTGTACGTACGTCCAGGCGGACCTGGAGTCGGGGGCCCTGCACCTCGCACGGGCCGGCCACCTGGGGCCACTGGTCTGGGACGCGGCCGGGCACACCGACTGGCACCCGGTACGGGGCGGGCTGCCGCTGGGGCTGGCCACCGCGTTCGGCCAGGACCACTTCCCCGAGACCCAGCTGTTCCTGGAGCCGGACTCGATGCTCCTGCTGTGCACCGACGGCCTCGTCGAACAGCCAGGCCAGGACATCGCGGCCGGCATCGACGCGCTCACCGCGGCCGTACGCGACGGGCCCGCCGACCTCGAAGCGCTGGCCGACCGGCTCTCCGACCAGCTGTGGGCGCGGCCCGGCTCCGGCGACGACATGGCACTCGTCCTCCTGCACCGCGACCCGTCCCCCGGAACCACCACCGCGACGCCCCGCATCCGCCTGCACGTCCACCAGGCCGACCCGTCAGGGGCCTCGGAAGTACGGGCCGTGCTGCGGCGCATGATGGACCAGTGGCGGGCCGGCCCGGTCGCGTACGACATCGAAGTGGCCGCCACCGAACTCGTCACCAACGCGCTGACGCACACCGACAGCGGGGCGCTGGTGACGGCGGAACTCCTCCCCGCCGGGACCGGCGCGCGGGGCGGCGGCCGGCGCCGCATCCGCCTGGAGGTCGAGGACCGCTCCAGCCGCTGGCCCCGCCGCCGCACCCCCGGCGAAACGGCCACCTCCGGCCGGGGCCTGATGATGGTCGAGGCGCTGGCCGACTCGTGGGGCGCGGAGCCGAGGGGAGCGGGAAAGGCCCTCTGGTGCGAATTCGCCCTGCCGGGCGAGGAGTAGCCTCCTGCCCGCCGGCCCGGCGGGCAGGAGGCCCCCTCACGCCCCGTGCCAGACCGTCGTCGCGTTGCAGAATTCGCGGATGCCGTGGCCGGCCAGTTCGCGGCCGTAGCCGGAGCGTTTGACGCCGCCGAAGGGCAGGGCGGGGTGGGAGGCGGTCATGCCGTTGAAGAAGATGCCGCCGGCCTCGATGTCGCGGATCAGGCGGTCCTGTTCGTCCTCGTCGCGGGTCCACGCGTTGGAGCTGAGGCCGAACGGTGTGTCGTTGGCGGTGGCGATCGCCTGGTCCAGGTCGTTGACGCGGTAGAGGGTGGCGACGGGCCCGAACGCCTCCTCGTGGTGGATGCGCATCTCGGGGGTGATGCCGGCCAGTACCGTCGGCTCGTAGAACCAGCCGGCGGACAGCTTCTCCGGCCGTTTGCCGCCGCACAGGGCGGCCGCTCCGCGGCGGACCGCGTCGTCGACCAGTTCCTCCAGGTCCGAGCGGCCCTGCTCGCTCGACAGCGGGCCGACGTCGGTCGACTCCTCCATCGGGTCGCCGACGGTCAGCGCGGCCATCCGTTCCGTGAACCGCACCGCGAACTCGTCGTAGACGTCGGTGTGCACGATGAAGCGCTTGGCGGCGATGCAGGACTGGCCGTTGTTCTGGACGCGGGCGGTGACGGCGGTGCGCACGGCCGCGTCGAGGTCGGCGGACGGCAGCACGATGTACGGGTCGCTGCCGCCGAGCTCCAGCACCGTCTTCTTGATCTCGTCACCGGCGATCGAGGCGACCGAGCGGCCCGCCGGTTCGCTGCCGGTGAGGGTCGCGGCGGCGACGCGGCGGTCGCGCAGGATGTTCTCGATCTCGCCGGAGCCGACCAGCAGGGTCTGGAAGCAGCCGTCGGGGAAGCCCGCGCGGCGCAGCATGTCCTCCACGTACAGCGCGGTCTGCGGCACGTTGGAGGCGTGTTTGAGCAGACACGTGTTGCCCGCCATCAGGGCGGGCGCGGCGAACCTGATCACCTGCCAGAGGGGGAAGTTCCAGGGCATGACCGCGAGGACGGTGCCCAGCGGGCGGTAGCGGACGTAGGCGCGGGACGCTCCGGCGTCCTTGGCGTCGCCGGCGTCCGGCACCTCGTCGGCGAGCAGTTCCTCGGCGTGGTCCGCGTACCAGCGCATGGCCTTCGCGCACTTGGCGGCCTCCGCGCGGGCGGCCGCCAGTGGCTTGCCCATCTCGGTGGTCATCGTGCGGGCGATGCCGTCCTGGCCCGCTTCGAGCAGGCCGGCGGCGTTGCGCAGCAGTTCGCCGCGTTCGGCGAAGGATGTCGTGCGGTAGCTGCGGAACGCCCGCTCGGCCCGGTCGAGCCGGTCCTCGATCGCGCCCGCGTCGAGCGCGTCGAAGGTCTTGAGGGTCTCGCCGGTCGCCGGGTTGACCGTGGCGATGGCCATGGGATGCACCTCCCGAAGGGTGTGAGGGGGAAGGGGGTGGTGGGGGTGGTGGGGAAAAGGGGTCAGGTGAGTGGGCCGGGGGCCGGCGACGGCTCCGGTACGGGGTCGGGGCCCGGCGGGCGCGGCACGGGGTCGGGGTTGGGTGTCGGCGGCTGCGGCGCGGGCGGCGGCGGGGTGGGGTCGGGCGGTCCCGGCACCGGCGGCCCGGGGGTCGGCCCCGGCGCGGGGCCGGGGCCCGGCCCCGGTTCGGGCCCGCCGGGCCCCGGGGACGGCGTGGGCGTCGGCGGGGCGGGCTCGCGCTCCAGCCCCGGTTCCGGCGTGCGCGTACGGTGCGGTGTGGCGTGCCGCTCCACAGCAGACCTCCTGGGTCGGACGGCATGTGGTTCTCCGGCCCCGGTACCCGGGTTTCGCCCGTCTATCGCCCCGGCGTACGACGGATTGCGGGAGCGGGTGCGTACGGGGTCGCGACAGGCGCGGTCCGCCGCGCCCGCTGTCCGGTTCGCGCGGTGCCGCACGGTGTCCGCGGCCTTACATTGCGCTCATGACCTCCGCGAGGGCCCTGGCGTCCGCGGCCTGCGCGGCCGCGCTCGCCCTCGGCGTGCCCGCTGCCGCCCCGGCCGTGCCCCGCTCCCCCGCCGCCGCGCCGGCCGGCGCGGCCGGGCCGCTGCCCACCCGGATGGCCGACACCGGCGGCGGCAGCCAGCTGATCACGGCCAGGGCGGCGGGCCCGCGCTCGACAACCGGCACGGTCAGCTGGTGGGAGCGGCACCGGGGCCGCTGGCAGCGGGTCGGTTCGGCGCCCGCCCGCTTCGGCGCGAACGGACTGACCGAGGGCCGCACGCGCAAGCAGGGCACCTCGACGACGCCCACGGGCCTGTACGACCTGCCGTTCGCCTTCGGTCTGCGCGAGGCGCCGGCCGGTACGACGGTTCCGTACCGGCCGGTGCGTGCCTCGTCCTGGTGGTGCCAGGACAACGCCTCGACCGCGTACAACCGGTGGGTGGACCCGCGCCCGCGCGACTGTGCGGCGAAGGAGGCCGAGCGGCTGGCCGACTACCGGGTGCAGTACGGCCGGGCGCTGGTCGTCGGTTTCAACTACCACCGGCCGGTGCGCGGCCGCGGCGCGGGCATCTTCCTGCACGTCAACGGGCGTGGCGCGACGGCGGGCTGTGTGTCCGTACCGGCGCGCGCGATGGCGCGCATCGTGGCGTGGGTGAAGCCCGCCGCCCGCCCGCACCTGGCGATCGGCACGGATTCCGGCCCCACGGCGATCACCCGCTACTGACGGCCCGTCGAAGAGCGCGGGAAAAGTACGGACGGCCGTGAAAAGAAGTCATGGGTCTGGCGAGGTATCGCCAACTGCTGTGTACTGGCGCCCACTTGCCTCACCTTCTTTATTCGGTAGCCGAAGAAAACAGGGGGCGTCGGCAGCCGGAACCCGACGCCCCGAGCCGAAAGACTTCGCCATGATCGTTACCGAGGTCCCGCCATGACCACCACCGAGCCAGGCTCCGCCGCGCACGTCCTCGAACTCGTCGCCACCGGCACCGCCCGCTCGCGCGCCGACCTCGTACGGGAGCTGGGGCTCGCCGCCTCCACCGTCTCCGCGCGCGTCCAGGAGCTGGTCGACGCCGGGCTGCTGGCCGAGTCGGGCGAAGGCGTCTCGCGCGGCGGCCGCCGCCCCCGCCTGCTGCGCGTCCCGGACGGCGGCACCGTGGCCCTCGCCGCCGACCTGGGCAGCCGTCACATCCGCACCGGAGCGGTGGGCCTGACCGGCGCCGGCTTCGACATCGGCGAGTGCGCCTTCGACCTGACGGCGGGCCCCGGGCCGGCCGTCGGCCTGCTCGCCGAGCGGCTGACCGCCCTCGCCGGGCGCCAGCGCGCGGCCGGCCGCACGGTGGGCGGTGTGGGCATCGGCTTCCCCGGCCCGGTCGACCCCGCGTCGGGCCGCGTCCTCGCCCCGTCCCGGATGCCTGGCTGGCATCAGTACGAGCTGCGCGACCGGCTCGCCGAGCGGCTCGGCCTGCCCGTCCTGGTCGACAACGACGCCAACGTCCTGGCCCTGGGCGAACACCGGGCCGCCCACCCGGAGCTGCGGCACCTCGTGGTGGTCAAGGCGGGCCGCGGCGTCGGCTCGGGCGTGATCAGCGACGGGCGGCTGTACCGGGGGGCCCGCGGCTCGGCCGGGGACATCAGCCACGTACGGGTGGAAGCCGCCGCCGAACGCCCCTGCTCGTGCGGCAACGTCGGCTGCCTGGAGACCGTGGCCGGCGGCGCCGCGATCGCCGCGGCGCTCCGCGGGCAGGGCATCGCGGCCGACTCCACCACCGACATCCTGCGGCTCGTCGAGGACGGCGAGCCGCACGCCACGACCCTGGTGCGGCAGGCCGGGCGGCACATCGGCGCGGTGCTCTGCGTCGTCGTGAACTTCTTCAACCCGGAGGCCGTGATCCTGGGCGGGGCGCTGTCCGCCGCCGAGCCCCTGGTCGCGGCGGTCCGCGGCGTGCTGTACGAACGCTGCCCGCCGATGGCGACCAGCGAGCTGGCCATCGCCGCGGCGGGCTGCGGCCCGGACGCCGGGCTGCTCGGCGCCGGGCACGCCGCGCTGCGCGAACTGGTCGCCGACGGCGGCCTGCCGCTCGTACGGCCCTGACGCGCCCTCACCCCCGGCCGCGTGGACCGGGACCTGCTACGGCCGGGCCATCACCGGGTGGCGCGTCCGGTCGGCCCGTTATGTGCGGCGCCGACGCATGACCGCCCGTACGGTGGAGAGGCGCTCCCTGATCACCTTTCCCCGACGGAGGGCCCCGATGGAGTCGCCGACCCCGCTCACCGAGAGCGAACTGCTCGACCTCGACGCCCACTGGCGGGCGCTGAACTACCTCGCCGCCGGCCAGATCTACCTGACCGGCAACCCGCTGCTCACCGAGGAGCTGCGGCCCGAGCACATCAAGCCCCGGCTGCTCGGCCACTGGGGCACCTGCCCGGGACTGAACCTCGTCTACACCCACGTCAACCGGGTGATCAGCACGCACGGGCAGGACGCGGTGTGCGTGTGGGGCCCGGGGCACGGCGGGCCCGCGGTCTTCGCCGGTGCCTGGCTGGAGGGGACGTACGGGGAGCTGAATCCGGACATCGGGCGGGACGCGGCCGGGATGGCCCGGCTGTTCCGCCAGTTCTCGTTCCCCGGCGGGGTGCCCAGCCACGCCGCGCCGAACGTGCCGGGCTCGTTCCACGAGGGCGGCGAGCTGGGCTACTCCCTCTCGCACGCGTACGGCGCCGCGCTGGACAACCCGGACCTGCTGGTGGCGTGCGTGATCGGCGACGGCGAGGCGGAGACCGGGCCGCTGGCCGCGTCCTGGCACGCGAACAAGTTCCTGGACCCGGCGCACGACGGCGCCGTCCTGCCGATCCTGCACCTGAACGGCTACAAGATCGCCAACCCGGCGGTCCTCGCCCGCCTGGACGACGACGAGCTGGACGCGCTGCTGCGCGGCTACGGGCACGAGCCGCTGTACGTCACCGGCTCCGACCCCGCCCAGGTGCACCGCGACATGGCCGCCGCCATGGACACCGCGCTGCACCGCATCCGCGAGGCCCAGCGCGCCGCCCGCGACGGCGGGGAGCGGACCCGCCCCCGCTGGCCGGCGATCGTACTGCGCACCCCCAAGGGCTGGACCGGCCCCGGCGAGGTGGACGGCGCCCCCGTCGAGGGCACCTGGCGCGCCCACCAGGTCCCGCTGGCCGGCGTCCGGGACAACCCGGACCACCTGCGCCAGCTGGAGAGCTGGCTGCGGTCGTACGCGCCGGGCGAGCTGTTCGACGGCGAGGGCCGGCCGGTGGACCGGGTGCTGGCCTGCGTGCCGCACGGCGACCGGCGGCTCGGCTCCTCCCCGCACGCCAACGGCGGCCGCCTCGTCCGCTCGCTGCCGCTGCCCGACCCCGGGAAGTACGCGGTGCCCGTCGACAAGCCCGGCACCCGGATGCACGAGCCGACCCGGGTCCTCGGCGGCCTGCTGCGCGACCTGATGGAGCGGACCGCGGGAAGCCGCGACTTCCGGCTGTTCGGCCCGGACGAGACGGCCTCCAACCGCCTCCAGGACGTGTACGACGCCACCGACAAGACCTGGCAGGCCAGGACCGAGCCCACCGACGAGCACCTGGGCCGGCACGGGCGGGTCATGGAAGTGCTCTCCGAGCACCTGTGCCAGGGCTGGCTGGAGGGGTACGTGCTCTCCGGCCGGCACGGGCTGTTCTCCTCGTACGAGGCGTTCGCGCACATCGTCTCCAGCATGGCCTCGCAGCACGTCAAGTGGCTCCAGTCGGCCCGCGACATCCCCTGGCGGCGCCCGGTGGCGGGCCTGAACTACCTGCTGACCTCGCACGTCTGGCGCCAGGACCACAACGGCTTCTCCCACCAGGACCCCGGCTTCGTCGACCACGTCCTCAACAAGGACCCGCACACGGTCCGGGTGTACCTGCCGCCGGATGCCAACAGCCTGCTGTGCGTGGCCGACCACGTGCTGCGGACCAAGGACGTGGTCAACGTGGTCGTCGCCGGGAAGCAGCCGTGCTTCGACTGGCTGGACATGGAGCAGGCGCGGGCGCACTGCGCGCGCGGCGCCGGCATCTGGGAGTGGGCCGGCACCGAGAAGCCCGGCACCCGCCCCGACGTGGTGCTCGCCTGCGCGGGCGACGTGCCGACGCAGGAGACGCTGGCTGCCGCCGCCCTGCTGCGCGAGAAGTTGCCGGAACTGTCCGTACGGGTCGTCAACGTCGTCGACATGACCCGGCTCCAGCCCAACGAGGAGCATCCGCACGGGATGACGGAGCGGGAGTTCGAGGCGCTGCTGCCGCACGACGTGCCGGTGGTCTTCGCGTACCACGGCTACCCGTGGCTGGTGCACCGGCTCACCTACCGCCGGGCCGTCCACCCCAACCTGCACGTGCGCGGCTACAAGGAGATGGGCACCACGACCACGCCGTTCGACATGGTCGTGACCAACGACCTGGACCGCTACCGGCTGGTGATGGACGTGGTCGACCGGGTGCCGGGCCTCGCGGTGCGGGCCGCGGGGGTGCGGCAGGCGATGGCGGACGTACGCCTGCGCCACCACAGCTGGATCCGGGAGCACGGCACGGACCTGCCGGAGGTCGTGGACTGGAGCTGGCCGGGCTGAGGCCGGGCGCCCTCAGGGCCGCGGGTCCCGGGCGTCGTACCGTGCGAAGTCGCGCCGCCACAGGGCCAGGAGCAGCACCGCGACGACGCAGGCGGCACCGCCGCCGACGACCGCCACGGCCGGTGTGGCGAGGTCGGCCGCCGACCCCGCCAGGAAGTCGCCGAGCCGGGGGCCGCCCGCGACCACGACGACGAACACGCCCTGGAGGCGGCCGCGCATCCGGTCCGGCGCGGCCGCCTGGAGCATGGTGCCGCGGAAGACCATCGAGATGGTGTCGGCGCAGCCGGCGACGGCCAGGAAGAACAGGCCGAGCCACAGGTGGCGGGTCAGGCCGAAGCAGGCCATGGCCGCGCCCCAGGCGGCCACCGAGACGAGGATGGCCAGGCCGTGCCGCCGTACGGCGCCGAGCCACCCGGAGAACAGCGCGCCGAGCACGGCGCCGACCGCGGGCGCGGCGGCGAGCAGGCCCACCGTCTTCGCGTCGCCGCCGAACCAGAGGACGGCGATGGCGGGGAACAGCGCGCGGGGCTGGGCCAGCACCATGGCCGCCAGGTCGGCGAAGAAGGTCATCCGCAGGTTGGGCCGGGTGGCCAGGAAGCGCAGCCCTTCCAGGACCGAGGGCCGTCGCGGTGCCTCGTCGCCGCCGTGGTCGGGGCGCATGGCGGGCAGCCGCCACATGGCGTACAGGGCGGCCGTGAAGCAGACCACGTCGATCAGGTACGCGGCCTGGTAGCCCCACAGGCCGACGAAGACGCCGCCGAGCATCGGCCCGCCCATCATCCCGAGGGTGGTGGTGAGCGAGCTGAGGGCGTTGGCGGCGGGCAGTTGCCCGGGCGGCAGCAGGCGCGGGATCATCGACGAGCGGGCGGGCGAGTTCAGCGCGAAGCACACCGCCTGGAGGGCGACGACCGCGTACAGCACCCAGACCTGCCGTACGTCCAGGAGCGCGGCGGCGGCCAGGGCGACGGACAGCAGGGTGGCGCCCACCGCGCTGAACAGGCCGAGTTTGCGGCGGTCGACGGTGTCGGCGATGGCGCCGCCGTACAGCCCGAAGGCGACCAGCGGTATCAGGGAGCACAGGCCGACCGCGCCGACGGCGAACGTGGAGCCGGTGAGGGCGTACACCTGGAGGGAGACCGCGAGGGCGGTCATCTGCTGGCCGACCCAGGAGACGGTGTTGCCGAACCACAGGCGCCGGTAGTGCGCCGAGGCGCGCAGCGGGGTGAGGTCGGCGAAGACGCGGGCCCACAGGCGCCGGGGTTCGGTGGTGGGTATGGCAGGAGTCACGGGGCAGTAAAGCACGATCGGTGGTGGTGACACATACCGGGCGGGGCACCCGGTGGCCGTTCCTCAGTCTCCCGAAAGGCCGTACACGCGGCGGGCGTTGCCGGCGGCGACCAGTGCCGCGACGCGGTCGGCGTCCGCCGCCGACCAGGCGCCCGAGCGCACCCAGCCGGTCAGCACCTCCGCCAGCGCCGTACGGAAGGCGGCGCTGCCGACGGTGTAGAGCTCGGGCAGGCCGTAGGCGTCGGTGGAGAACAGCAGCTTGCCGAAGGGCGCCAGCTCCAGGAACCCGGCCAGTACGGCCGCGGCGCGCGGTCCGGTGTGCCCCAGGGCCAGCCCGACGTCGGCGTACACGTGCGGGAACACGGCGGCCAGGTAGGCGGCTTGGCGGTGGTACGGGTAGCAGTGCAGCAGGACCAGGTCGGTGCCGGTGCCCGCGGTGGCGTGGGCGAAGTCGGTGAGCAGCGCCGGGTCGGCGCGGTGCAGGCGCAGGTCGGGGTCGCCGAAGCCGGTGTGCAGCTGGAGCGGGCGGCCGGTGCCGGCGGCGAGCCACAGCAGGTGGCGCAGCAGGACCGGGTCGGTGAGCCGGCCGGCGCCGGTGGCGAGCCAGGCGCGGGCGGCGGCCGCCGCCTGGGCGTGGGTGGGCGGTTCGGGTGCCAGGGCCAGGCCGTGGCGGTAGGCGGCGACGGACTTGAAGCCCACGGCGGTGCGGGCCGCGTCCCGTACCGCGTCGGCGAGGCCGGCCGTGAACACCTCGGCGGCCGCGTCGGCGCCCGTCGCCGCGCCCTCCCCCGCCCGTACGCCGGCCGCGACCCGTTCCGCCAGCGTCTCCAGGCGGACGATCTCGTGCCCGGTGGCGCCGCCGGCCGCGGCCGTCTCGTGCGCGCCGGTGAGGTCGCCCGGCAGGCCGGTGTCGACCAGGTACGTGCCGATGCCGGTGCCGCCGAGCAGCAGGCGCCGGGTCTCGGCCGCGCCCAGTTCCCGCCGCCTGGCCAGGTAGTCGCCGGGCGGGCAGTGCGGCGCGAGGCCGAGCAGCGGCGGGCACCAGCGGCGCACGGCGAAGCCCGTCTGGGTGTCGAAGAACGTGGTGCCAGCGGCGGCGGGCCGGTCCGACTCGGTCAGGTACGACTCGAACTCGGCGGCCGTCAGGTCGCCGCGCAGCACGCCGTGGCAGTGCTGGTCCACCAGCGGCGGCAGGTCGAGGTCCGGGCCGCCGCCGGTGCCGCCCGTCGTCATCAGTACCTCCAGCGGGTCGCGGCGGCGATCTCTTCGGGCTCGACGCCTTCGAAGTGCGCCTCCTCGGCGCGGCGTACCGCGATCACGGCGCCGTGCAGCACCTCGCCCATGGCCTCGGCCAGCACCGTCGAACGGGCCAGCAGGTCGGTGGACTCGGTCAGGGACGACGGGAGCCGGACGATGCCGCGGCGGGCGCGTTCGCGTACGCCCAGGGCGCCCGGGTCGCCGGCGACCGGCGGCGGCAGCGCGGTGCCCGCCGACATGCCGTGCAGGCCCGCGGCGAGCACCGCGCCGACCGCCAGGTACGGGTTGGCCGCGGCGTCGAACGGCTTGATCTCGGCGTGGCCGCCGTCCGGGTCGCCGGGCGCGCCGGTGACCAGGCGCAGCGCGGCCTCTCTGTTCTCCACGCCCCAGCACTGGTAGGCCCCGGCCCAGGCGGAAGGGGCCAGCCGCAGGTAGCTCGCGGGCGAGGGGCAGCCGACGGCGAGCAGGGCGGGCAGCGTCTCCAGGACGCCGGCGAGGAATCCCACCGCGTCGGGGTCCAGGCCCCACTTCTCGTCCGGGGCCCGGTGCAGGCTGCGTTCGCCGCGGCTCAGGCTGAGGTGGAGGTGGCAGCCGTTGCCGACCTGCCCGGCGGCGACGGTGGGCGCGAAGCTGGCCCGCAGGCCGTGCCGCAGCGACACCGCCCGTACGGTCTCCCGGACGAGCACCAGGTCGTCGGCGGCGCGCAGCGGGTCGGCGGCGGCGGTGGACACCTCGAACTGGCCCGGCGCGTACTCGGGGTGGAGTTGCAGGACGTCGATGCCCTGGAGGGCCAGTGCCTCGGCGACGTCGCGGAGGTAGTCGGAGAGTTCGACGACCCGGCTCATGCCGTAGGCGGGGCCGACGCAGGGGTATTCGAGGGGTTCGCCCGTTCCGGCGGAGCCGTCGAGGCGCCCGGTGCCGGCCGCGCCGCCCGGCTGCCCGCCGGGTCCCGGTGCGCGGGCGACCACCCATTCCGTCTCGAAGCCCATCCGCAGGGTGAGTCCCGCGTCGGCGGCGCGGTCCACCATGCGGCGGGCGAACTGCCGCTGGCAGCCGGGGTGCGGCGCGCCGAGCTGGTCGTAGCGGTCCACCGGCGCCCAGGCCCAGCCGGGCTGCGCCGCCAGCACGGTGAGCCGGTCCAGGTCGGGGAAGAGCCGCAGGTCGCCGTCGGGCCCGCCGAGGTGGGCGGAGGCGGTGATCGCGTCGTCGGCGGTGAAGACGTCGAAGACCGGGGACATGCCGACGCCGCGTTGCACGGCGGGCGCCAGGCGGGCGGTCGGCACGGTTTTGGTCCGGGCGATGCCCGCGTTGTCGACCCAGGTCAGGGCGATGGCGCGGACTCCTTCCGCGTCCAGCTTCGCCGCCGCCTGGCGGGCGTCCCCCCACTGCTGCTGCGCAGGCCCCGGTCCCATAGCGCGTGTCCCCATTTCACCGTGTCGGTCCCTCGGCGGCCGATTCCGCCCCGGCCGCCCCGGCCCCGCGGGTACGGAACGGCCGTCATGGGCAGTCGAACTCGCACCATACGCACTTTCCGGTGCCGCGCGGTTCCACACCCCACACATCCGCCAGCCGGTCGACCAGAAGCAGCCCGCGCCCCGACATCGCGGACTCGCCGGGTTCGCGGCGCCGCGGCAGCGCGCTGGAGCGGTCCGCCACCTCCAGGCGCAGCCGCCGGTCGGCGCCGCGGGGCATCCGTACCGTCACCACCGCGGCGCCGTCGGTGTGCAGCAGCGCGTTGGTGATCAGCTCGTCGGCGACCAGCTCGACCTCCTCGGCGCGGTCCTGGGCGCCCCAGGTGCGGACCGCGGCGCGGATCATGTGGCGGGCGGCGGACAGCCCCTGGGGGTCGTCGGGCGCGACGTGCTGCTGGAGGCGTCCGGCGGCCGGTTCGGGCGGCTCGCCGCCGCGCCGCAGGATCAGCATCGCCATGTCGTCCTCGCCGGACCGCTCGGCTGCCAGGTCGCAGAGCCGGTCGGCCAGCCGCTGGACCTCTTGAGGCCCGTCGCGCACCACCCTGGCCAGCTCCCGCACCCCGTCGTCGATGTCCACGCCCGGCTCCTCCACCAGCCCGTCGGTGTACATCACCAGGGTCTCGCCGACGGCCATGTGGACGGTGGTGACGGGGTAGTCCAGGTCGCGGAACCCGGTGGCGATGCCCAGCGGGAGGCCGCCGGTAACGGGCAGCCGGCGGCACAGGCCCTCGGCGTGCCGCAGCAGCGGGTCCACGTGCCCGGCGCGCACCAGCCGCACGGTTCCGGTGGCCAGGTCGGCGTCCGCGTACGTGCAGGTGGCGAAGCGGTCGGTGTCCAGGTCGTTGAGGAAGGCGGAGGCGCGGGCCATGACGGTGGCGGGCGCGTGCCCCTCGGCGGCGTAGGCGCGCAGCACGATCCGCAGCTGTCCCATGACGGTCGCGGCGTGGGTGTCGTGCCCCTGTACGTCGCCGATGACCGCGGCGACCCGGCCGTCGGGCAGCGGCACCACGTCGTACCAGTCGCCGCCGATGTCCCGGCCGATGCGGGCGGCGCGGTAGCGGACGGCGATCTGGGCGCCGGGGATGCCCGGGATGCGCCGGGGCAGCATGGCCTGCTGGAGGCCCTCGGCGAGGTCGTGCTCCTGGTCGTAGAGCATGGCGCGGGCCAGGCTCTGCGCGACGCTGGAGCCGAGGGCGAGCAGCAGGTTGCGCTCCTGTACGCCGAACGGGTTCTCCGAGCGGTAGAAGAGCCCCACCACGCCGATCGGCCGGGCCTGCGCGATGAGCGGCAGGTAGGCGGCGGAGCCGAAGTTCATCCGTTCGAGGTGCGGCCAGAGCGCGGGGTAGCGCTCGGCGAACTCGGCGCGGGAGCGGATGAAGCAGGGTTGCAGGGTGCGGACCACCTCGGTCATCGGGAACTCGTCCTCGATGCGGAGGATCTCGTGCTGCGGTACGAAGGTGCCGGCCAGCCCTTCGTGGACCACCCGGACGCGGCCCGCCTCCACCAGGCCGACGATGATGTTCTGCGCGCCCAGCCGGCTCAGGGCCTGGTCGTCGCCGAGCACGTCGATGACGTCGCGGACGGTCCTGGCGTGGGCCAGGGCGGCGGTGGTCCGCTCCACGATGCCGGTGTTGCGCAGCCTGCGCGCGTGCGCCTCGGCCCGCTCCGCCGCCTGCGCGTACTCCTGGCTCGCGTCGCGGACGATCCCGATGATGCGGCGCGGTGTGCCGCTCGCGTCGCGGCGGATGCTGGCCTGGGTGTGGGTCCAGCGCACCGTGCCGTCCCGCAGCCGGATGCGGAAGTAGGCGCCGTAGGAGTCGCTGCCGTCCTTCAGGGCCTGCGAGACGACGGCGTCCAGGCGTGCCCCCTCCTCCGGCGGCACGCGGCAGGACAGGGTCGCCGGGCGGGAGTCGTACTCCTCCGGCAGCAGGTCGAAGACCTCAAGAGCGGAGCCGTCCATGTGCATACGGCCGCTGTCGAGGTCCCAGTCGAAGCCGCCCATGCCGTTGAGGGCCAGCGTCAGGTCCGGGTGGGCGGGCCAGTCGTCCGGCACCGACACGGCCGGCAGCTTCGCGCCCCGGTCAGCCATGCCGCCACTTTGCCACATTCGTCCGGTAAGCGGGTGGTTCGCAGACCCGGCAGCAACCGACCGCACCCTCCCTGACTTGCTCATCAGTCAGTGCGCAATTCCACGCCACAACCCCTTCATATCAAGCCTTCATGGCGCCTACCGCAGGGAGTTCGTTGCGATGATCTCAACGCGCTGTTACGGTTCCCGGCCATGGACGAAGACCCCGGAACCCGGGTCGCCGACGACGCGGGCGACATCACCGGCCGCGTCAAGAAAGTGGTCGAGAGCCTCGGGTGCAGCCGCCGCGAGTTCGCCCGGCGGATCGTGATGGACCCCTCCAAGCTGTCCAGGTCGCTGGGTGGCACCCGGCGGTTCACCCTCGCCGAGATCGTGCGCGTCGCGGACATCGGCGGCGTGGACGTGGCGTGGCTGCTCGGCTCCCGGGGCACACCGCCGGCGCGCGGCCGGGAGCCGGCCGCGGTGCCCGAGGGCGGCCGGCCGCTCCAGATCGTCCGGGAGACCGTCCGGCTGATCGCCGAGCACGGCTTCCACGCCGTCCGGGTCGCCGACATCGCCGCCGCCTGCGGCACCAGCACGGCCGCCGTGCACTACCACTTCCCCGGCCGCGACGAACTGCTGGAAGCGGCCGTGCGCTGGTGCATGGACGAGGACACCGCCCGGCGCGCGGCGGGCCTGGCGGACGCCCAGGACGCGCACGCCGAACTGCTGCATCTCATCGCGCTTCAGACGCCGCGCACCGGGCAGCAGCGGCGGCAGTGGCTGGTCTGGCTCGACCTGTGGGCCCAGGCCGCCCGCTCCACCGCCGTCGGACGGCTGCACGAGCACTACTACCGGCAGTGGCGGACCACCGTCGCCGACGTCGTGCGCCGGGGCGTCGAGCAGGGCGTCTTCCGGGCGGTGGACCCGGAGTTCACGGCGCTGCGGCTGACCGCGCTCATCGACGGCCTGGCCACCCAGGTGCTCGCCACCGCGCCCGACAGCACCGGCCCCGACAGCATGCACGCGGCCCTGCTCGCCTTCGTCGACACCGAACTGTCCCCCACCCGTGCGTAGCCCCCGCACTCCTCCGCGCCGAACCAAGGAACCGTTGTGAACAACGAAGTCGTCATCACCTGCGCGCTCACCGGCGCGGGCGACACCGTGCGCCGCTCCCCGCACGTGCCCGTCACCCCCGAGCAGATAGCCGCGTCCGCCGTGGAGGCGGCCTCGGCCGGTGCCGCCGTCGTCCACATCCACGTACGCGACCCGGAGACCGGCGCGCCGTCCCGCGACCCGCGCCTGTACGCCGAGGTCGTCGAGCGCATCAAGGAGACCGGCACCGACGTCGTCATCAACCTGACCGCCGGGATGGGCGGCGACCTCGTCGTCGACCCGGACGAACCGCTGCGGTACCTGCCCGGCACCGACCTCGTCGGCGGCCTGGAACGGCTGCCGCACGTCGAGGAGCTGCTGCCCGACATCTGCACCCTGGACTGCGGCTCCCTCAACTTCGGCGACGGCTCCAGCCTCTACGTCTCCACGCCCGACATGCTGCGCGCGGGCGCCCGGCGCATCCAGGAGCTGGGCGTACGGCCCGAGCTGGAGATCTTCGACACCGGTCAGCTGTGGTTCGCCAAGCAACTGCTGGCCGAAGGGCTGCTCGACGACCCGACCGTCTTCCAGCTGTGCATGGGCGTTCCGTGGGGCGCGCCGGCCGACCCGGGCGTGCTCCAGTCGATGGTCGCGATGCTCCCGGAGGGCGCCGAGTGGGCCGGCTTCGCGCTCGGCCGGATGCAGATGCCGTGGGTCGCGCAGTCCATCCTCCTCGGCGGGAACGTCCGGGTGGGCCTGGAGGACAACCTGTACCTGAGCAAGGGCGTACAGGCCACCAACGGCCAGCTGGTCGAACGGGCCGTGCAGATCACGGAGTTGCTGGGCGCGACGGTCGCCACCCCGGACCGGGCCCGCGCGCGCCTCGGCCTGAAGCCGCGCGCCTGAACCCCCTTCCGGTCCCCCGCCACGCCCGACCCCAGGAGTTCCCCATGCCTCCCGTTCCTCCCCCTTCCGTACGCCGCGTGGCGTGCATCGGCGCCGGCGTCATAGGCGGCGGCTGGGTCGCCCACTTCCTCGCCCGCGGCTACGACGTCACCGCCTGGGACCCGGCGCCGGACGCCGAGGACAAGCTGCGCCGCCTGGTCGACGCCGCCTGGCCCGCGCTGGAGCAGCTCGGCCTCGCCGAGGGCGCCTCCCCCGACCGCCTCACCGTCGCGTTCACGCTCGCCGAGGCCGTCGCGGACGCCGACTTCGTCCAGGAGAGCGCCCCCGAGGAGCTGGACCTCAAGCGCGATCTGCTCGCCCGGCTGGACGCCGCGACGCCGCCCGGCGTCGTCATCGCCTCCTCCACCTCCGGCTACCCGATGACCGACATGCAGACGGCGGCCGCCACGCCGGGCCGCCTGGTCGTCGGCCACCCGTTCAACCCGCCGTACCTCATCCCGCTGGTGGAGGTGGTGGGCGGCGAGCGGACCGACCGCGAGGCGGTGGAGTGGGCGGGCGAGTTCTACGGCGTGGCGGGCAAGTCCGTCATCACCATGGACCGCGAGCTGCCCGGCTTCATCGCCAACCGCCTCCAGGAGGCCCTGTGGCGCGAGGCGCTGCACATGGTCGCCAACGGCGAGGCCACCGTCGCGGACATCGACGCCTCGATCACCGAGGGCCCCGGGCTGCGCTGGGCGTTCATGGGCCCGATCCTGACGTTCGCGCTGGCCGGCGGCGAGGGCGGCATGGCGCACATGCTCGACCACTTCGGCCCGTCGCTGAAGTCGCCCTGGACCCGGCTGGAGGCGCCCGAGCTGGACCGGGCGCTGCGCGACGCGGTGGTCGACGGCTGCGCGGAAGCGGCCGGGGGCCGTACGTACGCGCAGCTCGTCGCCGAGCGCGACCAGGGCGTCATCAACGTCCTGCGCGCGACCGGGCGCCTGGACGGGCCCGCCGGGTGACCGCGCGCCTGCCCCTGTTGCGCCGGACGGTCCGGGACGACTGGATCGACTACAACGGCCACCTCTCCGAGGCGTACTACGTGCTGGTCTTCGGCTTCGCCACGGACGCCCTCATGGACGCGACCGGACTCGACGCGGCCTACCGCGCGCGCAGCGGCCACTCGCTCTACACGGTCGAGGCGCACGTCCGCTACCTCGCGGAGGTGCCGCGCGGCGCCGAACTGCTCGTACGCACCACGGTGCTGGGCGTGGGCCCGCGCAAGGTGCGGTTCGTCCACGAGATGTACGCCGGCGAGCCGTCCGGCGACCCGGTGGCCACCGAGGAGATCTTCGCCCTCCACGTCCGCCAGGGCGGGGGACGTGCGGCGCCGCTGCCGGAGGACACCTGCCGGCGGCTGTCGGCGCTGGTCCGGCCCGCGCCGGAGTGGGCGGGCCGGGGCATCGGGGAGGTGTAGCCGGGCGGCCGTCAGCGGTGGCGGCGTACGGCGATGACGTTGTCGTCGAGCGTCGCGTGCTCGCCGGCGGGGCCGGTCGCCTCGCGCTGCCGCAGCTCGGCGGCCTCGACGGTCCACTCCGCCGCATTCAGGGCGAGCCCGGCGAGCGTCCCGGCCGCGGTCGGCATCTCCGCCCCGGGCGGTGCCTGGCCCCAGGGCGGTACGGAGGCGTGCTCGACGATCAGCAGCAGGCCCCCGGGGGCGACGGCCTCGGCGGCCTGCCGCAGCACCTGCTGCCGGGGGAAGTCGATCGGCGACTGGAGGAACTGGGCGGAGACCAGGTCGAAGCGGCCGGCCGGGAACGACACGCCCAGGTCGTGCTGTTCGGTACGGACCAGGGAGGCCAGCCCCGCGTCGGCCGCGTCCGCCCTGACCAGCTCCAACGCGGTGGGCGCCACGTCCACGGCGGTCACCTGCCAGCCGCGCCGGGCCAGCCACAGCGCGTCGCCGCCGGGCCCGCAGCCCAGGTCGAGGGCGGTGCCTGCGGGGAGGCCGGCGACCATGCCCGCCAGCACGGTGTTGGGCCGCCCGCGGCCGTGCTGCCTGCCGCCGCGGTACCGCTCCTCCCAGAACTGCTCGGTGTCGGGCGCCGGTTGCGCCGGGCGCTCCGGGTGCTCCGGGTGCTCCGGGTGAGAGTGCTGCGGCGCGGCGGGTGCGTTCCGTTCGGGTGTCGTCATGTGCCCACAGTGCGGCGGCTCCGGGCGAAGGCGGAAATAAATTTGCCGAAAGCGCAAGAAGGCGTTCGCCCGCGGCCGGTGCGACGCTGGAAGGGCCGCGCCGTCCCGGCGCGCCCCCGAGAGAGGAACGCCATGTCCGTACCAGGCCACCGCATCACCGTCGAGCAGGGCACCGACCACGTCCGCGTGGTCCACGACGGCCAGGTCGTCGCCGACAGCCGCCGCCCCCTCCTGCTGCACGAGACCGGCTATCCGGTGCGCTACTACCTGCCGCCCGAGGACGTGCGGACCGATCTGCTGGTCCCGTCCGACACCAGCACGCACTGCCCGTTCAAGGGAGACGCCTCCTACTGGTCACTTTCCGGTGGTCCGCAGGACATCGCGTGGGCCTACCCTGCGCCGAAGCCCGCGGTCGCGCAGATCAAGGATCATCTGTGCTTCTACGAGGCCGAGTTGGCGGAGTGACCCGGCACGGGGTCGGGTAGGAAAGTTTCCTAACTATTCTCCGTCGGATTCATTGACGCGTACATGAGCCGTCGTCAAGATTCCTCCGTACGGCACCCCCGCCGACCGAGGAGACGGACATGACGCCCACCCCCCGCGCCCCGAAGTCCCGCACCTTCCTGACCAACCCCCGCACCGGCATACCCACCGCCGCGGGCGCGGTCCTCGCGCTCGTCGGCGGTGCGGTGCTGTGGTCGCCCGCCGGCCGCGCGGACGCCGCGCCGGAACCGGCGGGGGCACGGGCCGGCGGCTTCACCGCGGTGGCCGCAGGGGACATCGCCGAGCAGTGCACCGCGAGCAGCAGCAGCTGCGTGCACCCGAAGACCGCGGCCCAGGTCAAGAAGATCAACCCGGCCTTCGTGCTGACCATGGGCGACAACCAGTACGACGACGCCCGGCTCAAGGACTTCCAGAAGTACTACGACACCTCCTGGGGCGCCTTCAAGGCGAAGACCCACCCGGTGGCCGGCAACCACGAGACGTACGACCCGGCCGGCAAACTGGCCGGCTACAAGTCCTACTTCGGCTCCGTCGCCTACCCCAAGGGCAAGAGCTACTACAGCTTCGACCAGGGCAACTGGCACTTCGTCGCGCTGGACTCCAACAGCCTGGACTCCGCGCAGACCAAGTGGCTCAAAGACGACCTCGCCGCCAACTCCAAGAAGTGCGTGGCCGCCTACTGGCACCACCCGCTGTTCTCCTCCGGCGAGCACGGCAACCAGCCGGTCGGCCGCTCGGCGTGGAAGCTGCTCTACGACGCCAAGGCGGAGCTGGTCCTGAACGGGCACGACCACCACTACGAGCGCTTCGCGCCGCAGGACCCGGACGGCAAGGCCGACCCGAACGGCCTCGTCGAGCTGCTCGCCGGGATGGGCGGCGCCAACCCGTACAAGATCGAGGAGGTCCAGCCGAACAGCGAGAAGCGGCTGACGAAGACCTTCGGCGTGGTCAAGCTCAACTTCACCGACGACGGGTTCTCCTGGGACCTGGTCGGCACGGACGGGTCGACGAAGGACAGCAGCCCGTCCTACAAGTGCCACTGACCGGCCCGGGACCCGCCCCTCATGTACCTCGCCACCACCGGCGCGGCCGCCGCCACCACACAGCTGACGCGCGGCCGCGTCGCCGGACCGGTCCTCGCGCTCGGCACGGTCAGCCTGGTCACCGACATCTCCTCCGAGATGGTCACCGCGGTGCTGCCGCTCTACTTCGTCCTGCAACTGGGCCTGTCACCCTTGCAATTCGGCTTCCTCGACGGGCTGTACAACGGCGTCACCGCGCTCGTGCGGCTGCTGGGCGGGCACGTCGCGGACCGCGGCGGACGGCACAAGCTGGTGGCCGGCGCCGGGTACGCGCTGTCCGCGCTGTCCCGGCTGGGCCTGCTGCTCGCGGGCGGCGGCACGGCCGGGATCGGCGCGGCCATCGCCGCCGACCGCATCGGCAAGGGCGTACGGACCGCCCCGCGCGACGCGCTCATCTCGCTCAGCAGCCCGCCGGACACGCTGGGCCGGGCGTTCGGCGTGCACCGCGCGATGGACACCACGGGCGCGCTGCTCGGCCCGCTGGCCGCGTTCGCCCTGCTGTGGGCGACAGCGGACGCCTACGACGCGGTGTTCGTCGTCAGCTTCTGCGTCGGGCTGCTCGGCGTTCTGCTGCTGGTCGCGTTCGTACCGGGACGCGCCGCCCTGGGTCCGGTGGCCGCGCCCGCCGCCGGGCCGCGGGTCCCGCTGCGCAGCAGGATCACCGAGCCGCTGCGCGACGCCGCCTTCCGGCGCATCATGCTGGCCGCCGCCCTGCTGGGCGCGGCCACCATCGGCGACTCGTTCGTCTACCTGCTGCTCCAGAAGCAACTGGACTTCGCGGTGCGCTGGTTCCCGCTGCTGCCGCTCGGCACCGCCGCGGTCTACCTGCTGCTCGCGGTGCCCGCCGGGCGGCTCGGCGACCGCATCGGGCGCCGGGTCCCCTTCCTCCTCGGGCACGTGGCCCTGCTCGCCGCCTACGTATTGCTGCTCACCGTCGGCGACGGCACCGCCCTGATGGCCGGGGTACTCCTGCTGGTCGGTGTCTTCTACGCGGCCACCGACGGCGTACTCATGGCACTGGCGGGCCCGGTGCTGCCGGCCGCGCGGCGGGCGAGCGGCATGGCGCTGCTCCAGACGGGCCAGGCACTGAGCCGGCTGCTCGCCGCCGCGGGGTTCGGCGCCGCCTGGACCCTGTGGGGCAGCGGGCCCGCGCTGGCCGCCGCGGCCGTCGTCCTCGCGGCCGCCCTCGCGGGCGCCGCCGCACTGCTCCCCCGTACGGAAAGGCGGTCGTGACCGGCATGGCAGGTTCACCGGAGGCAGGGCAGGGTACGGGCGCCGCCGGGCTCCCGATGCGCGTCAGGATCATCGCCGTCGCGGTCGCCACCGCCGTGCTCGCCACGGTCGCCGTGGTCTACACGGTCACGGCGGTGCAGCGCACCGAGGCGGCCGACGCCCCCTCGGCGTTCGGCCTGGACCACGGCCGGCTGTACTTCCGCAGTATGCGGGAGGGCGCCGGGGCAGGACGCGTCGCACGCCTGGCCGCCGCCCCCGGCCCGGAGACGGCGGGCATGCGGGCGGCTGCCGCGCCGGGGCCCGACCGCCGCGCCACCGGCGGCCCCGCCTGCGAGCGCTTCTACGCGGCCGGCGGCACCGCCCTGTGCCTCCAGCGCCGCCCCGGCATCCCCCCGGCCGCGTACGCCGTCGTCCTGGACGGGCGGCTGCGCGAGAAGCGCCGGATCGCCCTGACCGGCATCCCCAACCGGGCGCGGGTCTCCGCCTCGGGCCGGATGCTGTCCTGGACGATGTTCGCCACCGGCGACTCCTACGCCACCTCGTCCTTCTCCACCCGTACGTCCATCCTCGACACCCGCACCGGCTACCTGGTCAAGAACATGGAGGACATCCCCCTGACCCTCGGCGGCCGCCGCTACCACTCCCCCGACGTCAACTACTGGGGCGTCGGCTTCGCCCGCGACGACAACCGCTTCTACGCCACGGTCTCCACCAAGGGCCGGACGTACCTGGTCGAGGGCGACCTGCGCGCCTGGACGGCCCGCACCCTGCGCGAGAACGTGGAGTGCCCGTCCCTGTCGCCCGACAACACCCGGCTGGCCTTCAAGAAGCGGGTACGCGACGGGGCACGCGACCCGTGGCGGCTGTACGTGCTCGACCTGCGCACGATGCGCGAACACCCGGTCGCGGAGGAACGCAGCGTGGACGACCAGGCGGCCTGGCTGGACGACCACACGCTCGCTTACGCGCTGCCGGGCAGCGGCGGCAAGGGCAGCGACATCTGGACCGTACCGGCGGACGGCGGCGGCACCCCGGCCCTGCGGGTGGCCGAGGCGTCCTCGCCGGCGATGGTGCGGTGACGGCACGGACCGCCCGCCGCTACGCCGGGGGCCGGGCCTCGCCGGTGCGCAGGCGGGGCGCGTTCCCGGCCGCCTCGACCGGCCCCTCCCGCCGGCCGAGCCCGTCCGCCAGCGCCCCCGCCCACGCGGTCAGCCCGGGGATGTCGATGCCGTACGGCACGGTGTGCGCGTACGGGGCGATGGCGCCGGCACCCCGGCGCAGCAGCGCGGCGCCGCCCTTGGCGTTGCACCGGGCGGCGTGGGTGAGGCCGACGGCCAGTTGGGCGAGACCGCGCCAGAGCTGCCGTTCGGACTCGGGGGCCGTCTTCCAGGCGTCCTCCAGGACTTCGTGGGCGTGAAAGGGCATGCCGCGGTCCAGGAGGTCCTGGGCCTCGGCGAGCGTCTGGCGGGGGCTGCGCTCGATGCCCTCGGGCTGGCGGGCCACGCCCGGGGCGCCGTAGGGCAGCGGGCGCCCCAGGCCGTCCCGCGGGCGGGCGTTGCGGGCCCGGCCCTCGGGGTCGCGGTCACGGGCGGACCCGGCCCGGGCCGCCGTTCCGGCGCCGCAGTGTTCGCAGCCCGGTTCCGCCGGGCGGTCCGTGATCCGGCCGCACTCCTGGCACACCCGGTCCAGCCAGCAGGCCGGGTCGCCGCCCTCGTCGTGTGGTGTCGCGTTCACGGTTCGATTGTGCAGCGCGCGGCGGGACGGCGGGCGGCCGGGGCGGCGGCGTCCGGAGCGATCACCCCGGACGAGTCCGTCATATGGCCGGATTCCGATGGTCCCCGGCACCTGCCGCGTACCGCCCCCTCAGCGGCCGCCCCCGGGCGCCTGCCGCCCCCGTACGTACATGCGCCAGCCGAAGACCGCCCCCGCCGCCAGGGCCACGGCGAAGCCGCCGGCCACCGCCCACAAGGTGGTCTCCGACCACCGTCCGGGCTGCCGGGAGACCTGGGCCGCGACCGGCCGTGCCCCGGCGGTGCGGCCGCCTTCCCCGTCGGCCGTCGGGCCCGCGGCCCGGCCGCCCGGTGCCGCGGCCCCGGCACCGGCACCGGCCACGAGGGAGCCGACCGGGCGGGTCCTGCCGACGGCGCCGAATCCCCAGTCCAGCAGCGAAGCCGCCTCGTTGTAGACGGCGTTGGACGCGCCGGACTGCGGGTTCAGCACGGTGACCAGCAGCCTGCGGCCGCCCCGTTCGGCCGCGGCGACCAGGGTGTTGCCGGCGTTGCTGGTGTAGCCGTTCTTGACCCCGAGGATGCCGGAGTAGCGCCGCATCCCGTTCGCCCCCGTCAGCATCCGGTTGGTGTTGCGGATGCCGAAGGCGGGGCTGCCCCTGCTGGGGAACCGCGCCGACGCGGTGGCGCAGTACTTGGCGAAGTCCGCGTTGGCCAGACCCGTACGGCCGAACACGCTCAGGTCGTACGCCGAGGACAGCTGGCCGGGGCTGTCGTACCCGTCCGGGGACTTCACCGTGGTGTCCCTGGCGCCCAGCTGCCGCGCCTTGGCCTGCATCTCCCCGGCCGTGGCCGTCCAGCCGCCGTTCATCGAGGCGAGCACCCGCACCGCGTCGTTGCCGGAGCGCAGGAACACCCCGTGCCACAGGTCGGCGACCCGGTAGCTCCGGTTCTCCTGGATGCCGACGAGACTGCTGCCGGGGCCGATGCCCGCCAGCTCCTTCGGGGTGACCTTGTGCACCGCCTGCGCGCGGAACTTCGGCAGCACGGTGACCGCGAACAGGGTCTTGAGGGTGCTGGCCGGCGCGAGCCGCTGGTGCGCGTTCTTGGCCGCCAGCACGTCCCCGGTACGGAGGTCGGTCACCGTCCAGGCGCGGGCCGACACCCCGGCGGGCAGCGCGGGCGCCCCGGCGCCCGCCAGCTCGGCTCCCGTGCGGTCCTGCAGCCGGTCGGCGGCCGGCCCTCGCACCGCTGCCGCCCGCCGTCCTTGCGCCACCCCATCGGCCCGGTCCGCCGACGGTATGGACGTGAGCGTCAGCCCGGCGGCGGCGACCACGGCCAGCACACCGGCTTTCCGGGACAAAAGCGTGTCAAGTGCCATGCCTTCACGCTAGGAAGCACGCATCCGGCCCGCAGAGGGGCCTACGCCAGACGGCCGAAGGGGCGCGGAGCGCCGGGGCGAAGCGCCCGTCGGCGCCGGGCGCCCGGGGGCGGAGCCGGGGCCGCCAGGGGCGGGGCGCGCACAGGGAGGTGCCCGGCGGCACTTCCGCCCGGACGCACGAGGACCCGCCCGGTGCGACGGGGGATGCACACCGGGCGGGCCTCACGACCTTTCTACCGCATGCAGGAACGGTTATGCCTCAAAAATTTGTTCGTCCCGCAACTACCAGGCGACGGGGAGCGAGATCAAGCCACCTGGGCGCGGCGACCGGCGGCGGTGCGGTCCGGCCGCCGCCGGTCGTGCCGCAGACCGGTAAAACGCCTGATGAGAGCGGCCAGCGCGAGTTCCGCCCGCATCCGCCCCGGCGCCGCGCCCCGGCAGTGGTGGGTGCCGTGCCCGAACGCGGGATGCCCCGTGGCGTCACGGCCGGGATCCAGCGTGTCCGGAGCGTCGAACCGGCGCGGGCCGCGGCCGGCCGAGGCAAGGGAGAGCAGCACACTCTCCCCCGCCGGCACCCGTACGCCGCCGATCTCCACGCCCTCGGGCGGGAACCGGCGGGTGGCCGGCAGGGCCGGTCCGGCCTGGCGCGCGAACTCCGTCAAGGCCGCCGAGAGTTCGGCTGGATCGGCACGCAACGCTCTGAGGCGTGCGGGGTGATCGAGCAGGGCGAGCACGGAGTTGCCCATGAGGTGCATGGTGTTCTCATAGCCCGCGAACAGGAGGAGGAACGCGAGCGAGGTGAGTCCACCCTCCGTGAGCCGCTCCCCGTTCAGTGCCGTTGCGCAGCGCTGCGCTGGCGCAGTTCGGTCAGTACGGTGTCGGTCAGCGGCGAGTGGTAGACGTCGGCGACCCGCGCCAAGTGCTCGTATTCGGCGGCCGGTTCGGCCGTCAGCCGCTCCGCGATCGCGCCGCCCGGACCGCCGGACCGGCCCGGGGGCCCGGCCGCCGGGCGCTCCCCCTCCGCCATCACCACCACGCAGTCCGCGCCGAGGACGGGCACGAGCCCGATCGCCCGGTTCTCCAGCCCGCGCCGCAGCGCCGCTGCCTCCGCGACGGCCGCCAGCTGCCGTTCGTCCGCCACGACCGCGCGACCGCGCTCCCGCGCGATGTCGATGGTGTCCGACTCCACGTACCGCCCGATGCCGCGCTGGACGTCCCGGATCTCCGCCATCTGCCGGTCGGCCCGCCACTGGAGGCCGGCGAACGGCCGGTGCGCGCGCCGCGCCGCCACCTCGGGGGCCTGCGCGGTGACGTCCTTCCACAGCGGGTGCAGGCGGCGCAGCCGGCGCCAGGCGGTCGCCCTCGGCCCCGCGGCCGGCAGCGCGAACCCGGCCAGCACCAGGACCGCGCCGGCCGACGCGCTCAGCGGGGCCACCCCGTTGGAGAGCCACGGCGCCTCGTGGCCGGCCCAGGAGAGCGCGAAGCCGGCCAGCTTGCAGGCGCAGTACACCAGGCCGAGCCAGCAGCCGGCGGCCAGCACCCGCAGTCCGCGCGCGAGCCAGGAAGGGCCGAGTCTGGACGCGTACCGCGGGCAGAGCACGCCCAGGCCCGCGAGGCCGGCGCCGAAGATGGCCAGATACAGCACCAGGAACGTCATCACGCCCGGCGAGCCGGTGTAGGCCGTGCTGAAGTCCCTGGGGTGTTCCACGGCGTCGGGCCGCCCGACGGCGAAGCCGGTCACCGCCGCCGCCCAGACCGCCGCCACGGCCGCCATCACCTTACGGGACCGCAGCCGGGCCCTGGCGCGGCCCTCAGCGCCCGTACCGCCGTGCCAGCGCAGCAGCAGGACGAACGCCCCGGTCGCGAACACGACCAGCGAGGAGTACAGGAAGACCATCGCGAGGTTCGGCACGCCGGTCAGCCGGTCGAACCACCGGTAGACGCCGGGCGCCGAGAAGAGGAACACCGTCGCGATGCCCGCGGCCATCACACAGGTCAGCCCCAGGTCCGTATTGCCGCGGTCGCGCAGCCAGTCGCGGATCTTGAAGGCGACGACCGTCCAGGCCACCGCGCCGAGGCACAGATACACCACGTCAAACACTCGATCCCCCGTCCGAGTCCACCGATGTACGTCTGGCGCTTGGGGGAGGTCCCGAGGCCGTGGCAGATCCGGTACGCGTCGCCGGTGCGGGCCGTCAGGCCGCAGGCCGCGCCACCCGGGCGCGCCGGCACGGTCCGTACGGGACGCCCGGCCGGCAGCTCACAGCGGCTTCGCGCACGCCGGGCCCACGTGCCCGCGCGCAGCCGGTGCCACCGCTTCGTGCGCACGCTCCGCGCCCCGTTCCCGGTCCGCGCGCCCCCCATCAGCATCCGCCCCCCGGCTTCGCTCCCCCGGGTTCCGGCCGCCCGCGCCCCGCACGCAGTTGTGACCGCCGAAACCGCAGTCCGATCCTGTCACGCGAGAAATATCGCGCACCAGTCCACTTACGGACAGTGAGAATCGCGGTACCGGCGCCGTCACGACGCCGCCGGAGCGGCTCAGTCCGCACCGTCCGGCTCCCCCACCGCGTCGAGCGCCTCCGTGAGCCAGGCGATCCAGAAGGTCTCCAACCCCATGCCGCCGCGCAGTACGAGGTGCCGCAGCCGGTCGGGGCCGGTGTCGCGCTCCGGCGGGAAGTCGCGCCGCTCGATCACCTCGTACTCCGCCAACTGCTCGCGGTGCAGGGCGAGATGGCGCTCCAGCTCGTCCCGCAGGCCGCCGGAGCCGACCACCGCTGCGGCACGCATGCGCAGCAGCAGCGGGTCGCGGACGGGCCGGGGGTCCCCGGGCCCGGCCACCCAGGCGGTCAGCTCGTCCCGGCCCGCCGGCAGCACCGCGTACTCCTTGCGCTGCCCCCGGGTCGGCCCCTCGGAAGGCAGCGCCCGGATGTGCCCGCCCTTTTCCAGCTTCCCCAGTTCACGGTAGATCTGCTGGTGCGTGGCGGACCAGAAGTAGCCGATCGACCGGTCGAAGCGCCGGGCCAGCTCCAGGCCGGAGGACGGCTTTTCGAGCAGGGCGGTGAGGATCGCGTGCGGGAGGGACATGGCCGCATCCTACGTACGCGCCCTCACAGGGCCGCGGCCAGTTCGGTGCCCTGGAGAATGGCGCGTTTGGCGTCCAGCTCGGCCGCGACGTCGGCTCCGCCGACGAGGTGGACGGTGTGCCCTGCGGCCCGCAGCTCCTCGTACAGCTCGCGGCGCGGCTCCTGCCCCGCGCAGACGACGACCGTGTCCACGGGGAGCACCGAGGCGGCCCCGTCGACGGTGATGTGCAGGCCGTCGTCGTCGATCCGGTCGTACGTCACGCCGGCGAGCATGGTGACGCCGCGGTGCCGCAGTTCGGTACGGTGGATCCAGCCGGTGGTCTTGCCCAGCCCGGCGCCGACCTTGGAGGTCTTGCGCTGGAGGAGGTGCACCTCGCGCGGCGGCGCGGGGCGTTCGGGGGCCCGCAGCCCGCCCGCTTCCCGGTGCCCGGTGTCGACGCCCCAGCTCCGGAAGTACGCCTGCGGGTCCTGGCTCACCGCCTCGCCGGAGTCGGTGAGGAACCCGGCCACGTCGAAGCCGATGCCGCCCGCGCCGATGACGGCCACCCGCCTGCCGGCCTCGGCGTCCCCGCGCAGCACGTCCAGGTAGCCGACGACGCTCGGGTGCCCGGCGCCCTCGATGTCCACGGCGCGCGGGGTGACGCCGGTGGCGACGACGATCTCGTCGTACGGCTCCATGGCGTCCGGTGCGCCGCCGGCGCCGTCCCGGGCGAAGGTACGCGCGGTGACCGGCGTGTTCAGCCGCAGCTCGACGCCCTTGAGGCCGAGCTGCACGCGGAAGTACCGCAGGGTCTCGTGGAACTCCTCCTTGCCGGGGACCCGCTTGGCGACGTTGAGCTGCCCGCCGATCTCGCCGGCGGCGTCGAAGAGGGTCACCGCGTGCCCGCGCTCGGCCGCCGTCACCGCGAACGCCAGCCCCGCCGGGCCCGCGCCGACGACGGCGAACCGCTTGCGCCGCCGCACCGGCTCCAGCACCAGTTCGGTCTCGTGGCAGGCCCGCGGGTTGACCAGGCACGAGGTGATCCGGCCGCTGAAGGTGTGGTCCAGGCACGCCTGGTTGCAGCCGATGCAGGTGTTGATCGTCTCGGGCCGTCCGGCGCGCGCCTTGGCCACCAGGTCCGGGTCGGCGAGGAAGGGCCGGGCCATCGAGACCAGGTCCGCGTACCCGTCGGCGAGCAACTGCTCGGCTTTGTCGGGGGTGTTGATGCGGTTGGTGGCCACCAGGGGGATCGACACCGCGCCCATGACCTGCCGGGTCACCCAGGCGTACGCGCCGCGCGGCACCGAGGCGGCGATGGTCGGCACCCGGGCCTCGTGCCAGCCGATGCCGGTGTTGATGATCGTGGCGCCGGCCGCCTCGACCGCCCGGGCGAGGACGCGCACCTCCTCCGGCGTGGAGCCGCCCGGCACCAGGTCGAGCATCGACAGCCGGTAGACGAGGACGAAGTCCTCGCCGACGCGCTCGCGGACCCGGCGGACGATCTCGACGGGGAAGCGGATGCGGTTCTCGTAGGAGCCGCCCCAGCGGTCGGTGCGGTGGTTGGTGGCGGCGGCGACGAACTCGTTGACCAGGTAGCCCTCCGACCCCATGATCTCCACACCGTCGTACCCCGCCTGCCGGGCCAGCCCGGCCGCCCGCACGAAGTCCTCGACGGTCTGCTCGACCTCGTCGTCGGTCAGCGCGTGCGGCACGTACGGGGAGATCGGGGCCTGGAGGGCGCTCGGCGCCACCAGCCCGGCGTGGTGCGCGTACCGGCCGAAGTGCAGGATCTGCAAGGCGATCCGCCCGCCCTCGCGGTGCACGGCGTCGGTCACGACGCGGTGCCGCTCCGCCTCGGCCTCGGTGGTCAGCGCGGCGCCGCCCTCCCAGGGCCGGCCGGCGTCGTTGGGGGCGATGCCGCCGGTGACGATCAGGCCGGCGCCGCCGCGCGCCCGCGCCGCGTAGAAGGCCGCCATCCGCTCGAAGCCGTTCGCCGCCTCTTCGAGGCCCACGTGCATCGATCCCATGATCACGCGGTTGGGGAGGGTCACGAAGCCCAGGTCGAGCGGGCTCAGCAGGTGCGGATACGGACTCATGCGACGGCTCCTCGCGGTGTCGGCCTCGCCCGTCCCTACGGCAGGCGCCCGGGACGCACCGCGCCGGGCGCCCCGCCCGGCATTATGCAACTTGTTGCACAACGGAGAACAGGGAACCGCGACGTTGCCTGCGCCACACCGGATCCACCGCAACACGACGAAGGCCGCCCCCGCATCCCTGCGAGAACGGCCTACGACCTGCGAAAACGCTGGTCGGGACGACAGGATTTGAACCTGCGACCCCTTGACCCCCAGTCAAGTGCGCTACCAAGCTGCGCCACGTCCCGATGCCCGTCCGGCCCGGGGTTTCCCCCCGGCTGACCGCGCATGAGAACAATACCGCATGTCAGGGGGTGTCCACCGCCAGGTTTCGGCGAGGCGTTCCCCGGCGGCCGCGGTCCGGCCGACGCCGGCGGGTGCGGGGCGGATGAGTATCCGTACTCATGCGCCCCCGCCGGGGCGGCGGCACGCTACGCGCATGACCACTCCATCGATACAGCGGCCGACGACCACCGCCTTCTTCGTGCAGTCCGCGATCTCCTTCGGGCTCTCCCTGGCCGCGCTGATGGCCGGGATCGTCAAGCTGCCCGTGGGCGCCTGGGAGCGCGGGTTCCTCGCGCTCGGTCTGGTCTTCGTGGTCTCGTCGGCGTTCACGCTGGCCAAGTGCGTACGGGACCGGCAGGAGGTCGAGGAGGTCACCAACCGCGTGGACAAGGCCAGGATCGACAAGCTCCTCATCGAGCAGGACGTCTTCAAGCCGGGTCAGGTGTGACGCCCGGCGTCTCGACACCGACCGATTCGGGGCGGTCGCCCAGCAGATAGCGGGCGCCCGCCCCTTTCGACGCCGCGGCGTCGCCCGGGTTGTAGAGCCCGCACTTGCGCAGGCTCAGGCACCCGCAGCCGACGCATCCGGCCAACTGGCGGCGCAGCTGCTGGAGTTCGGCGATCTGCCGGTCGATGCGGCGGGTCCAGGTGCGGGCCACCCGGTTCCACTCGGAGGCGTTGGGCGCACGCTCCTTCGGCAGCTTGGCCAGGGCGGCGCTGGTCTCCTCCAGGGAGAGGCCGACCACCTGGGCCGCCCGGATGAAGGCGATCCGGCGCAGGGTGGCACGGGTGAAGCGGCGCTGCCCGCCGCCGGTGCGTTCGGAGTGGATCAGGCCCAGCTCCTCGTAGTAGCGCAGCGCGGAGGCGGCCAGTCCGCTGCGGCCGGCGAGTTCCCCGATCGGGAGGCGGTCGTGAGCTGATGTCATGCCGGCAGGTTAGCGCTTGACCTCAAGGGCACTTGAAGTTGCAGGCTCTCTTCCATGACGAACACGACCACGAACGTGACGCTCCAGGACCGGCCTGCCGGCGCGCCCGGCTTCGCCGAACTCCCCGGCCTGATGAGCCTGATGACGGGCGACGAGAAGCACGGCCCCGCCGCCACCTCCACCCTTGACGCCCTCTGGGTGCTCTACGACCGGGTGCTGCGGGTCTCCCCCGAGACCGCCGAGGACCCGGCCCGGGACCGCTTCCTCCTCTCCAAGGGGCACGGCCCGATGGCCTACTACGCGGTGCTCGCCGCCAAGGGCTTCTTCCCCGCCGCGTGGCTGCCGGGCTTCGGCTCGTACGACTCGCCGCTCGGCCACCACCCGGACCGGGTGCTCGTGCCCGGCGCGGAGATCGGCAGTGGTTCGCTGGGGCACGGCCTGCCGCTGGCCGTCGGTACGGCCCTGGGCCTGCACGCGCAGGGGCTCACCGACCCGGCGGTGTGGGTGCTGGTCGGCGACGCGGAGCTGGACGAGGGCAGCAACCACGAGGCCATCGCGTACGCGGGCGCCGCCGGCCTGTCCCGGCTGCACACGCTGGTCGTCGACAACTCCTCCGCGACCCACGGCTGGCGTGGCGGCATCGCCTCCCGCTTCGAGGCCGCCGGCTGGTCCGCCGCGACCGTGGACGGGCGCGACCACGAGGCGCTGTACGCGGCGTTCACCGCGCCCCACCCGGGCCGGCCGCACGCGGTGGTCGCCCGCGTGGAGCCGAAGGAGTACGCGGGCGAGCCGAAGCCGAAGCCGCGCGGAGACGCGGCGTGAGCGCCGGCTTCCCGGCACCGGGCGCGCGCACGGCACCCGACCCTTACACCCACTCCGCCAACCTGTGAAGGGATGCACCCTGATGGACACCATGCGTGAACGTTTCGCCTCGGTCACCGGCCAGCTGCTCGACGAGGACCCGCGGCTGGCGGTCGTGCTCGCCGACATCGGCGCGGACGGCTTCCGGACCGCACAAGAACGCCACCCCCGGCGGGTGGTGAACGTCGGCATCAGAGAACAGCTCCTCGTCGGCGTGGGCGGCGGCCTCGCCCTCACCGGGCTGCGGCCCGTCATGCACACCTTCGCCAGCTTCCTGGTGGAGCGCCCCTTCGAGCAGCTGAAGCTGGACTTCGGGCACCAGGACACCGGCGGAGTGCTGGTCAGCGCCGCCGGATCGTACGACTGGCCGGCCGGCGGGTTCACCCACATGGCGCCGGGCGACATCGCCCTGCTGGACAGCCTGGACGGCTGGACCATGCACGTACCGGGCCACCCCGACGAGGCCGAGACGCTGCTGCGCCACGCCGCCGCGGCCGGTGACGACAAGGTCTACGTACGGCTGTCCGTCCAGAGCAACGAGGCGCCGCGCCCCGTGGACGGAGCCCGGTTCCTGACGCTGCGCGAGGGCCGCGGCGGTGTCGTGGTGGCGGTCGGTCCCATGCTGGACAACGTGCTCGCCGCCACCGAGGGCCTGGACGTGACCGTGCTGTACGCGACGACCGTACGGCCCTTCGACGGCGCGGCACTGCGCGCCGCGGTGGCGGGGGCCGCGGCGGCCGACGTGGTGCTCGTCGAGCCGTACCACGAGGGCACCTCGACCCGGCACGCCAACGACGCGCTCGGCGACGTGCCGCACCGCGTCCTGGGCCTCGGCGTCGGGCGCCGGGAACTGCGCCGCTATGGGCAGCTTGAGGAACACCTCGCAGGCCAGGGCCTGGACCCGCGGTCGCTCCGCGAGCGGATCACCGGCTTTCTCACCCGGTGACGGCGGTGACGGTGGCGCCGACGGCTCGCTCCCCGGAGCCGTCGGCGCCCGCACGGAAGGTGGCACGGTACGTCTGCGGAGTCACCCCGACGACGCGCTTGAACCGCTCCCTGAACGCGGTCGGCGAACCGAAACCGGCCTGCGCGGCGATCCGCTCGACGCCGTGGCCGGTGGTCTCCAGCAGGAACTGCGCCCGCCGCACCCGGGCCCGCAGCAGCCACTGCAACGGCGTGGTGCCCGTCTGCTCCCGGAAGCGGCGGCTGAAAGTCCGCTCGCTCAGGCCGCAGCGCGCGGCCAGCTCCGCGAGGGTCACCTCCTGCGCGAGGTTGTCCTCGATCCACGACAGCACCGGCTCCAGCAGCGACCCCCGGGGCACCGGCGGCAGGGCGTGCACGATGAACTGCGCCTGCCCGCCCTCCCGTTCCAGCGGCGTCACCGCCAGCCGGGCCGAGTCCGCGGCGACCGCCGAGCCGAAGTCCCGCCGGACGACGTGCAGGCACAGGTCCAGCGCGGCGGAGGCGCCCGCCGAGGTCAGGATCTGACCGTTGTCCACGTACAGCACGTCCGGCCGCACGTCGACCAGCGGGTACAGCTCGGCCAGCCGGCCGGCCGCGATCCAGTGCGTGGTCGCCCGCAGCCCGTCCAGCAGGCCGGCCGCCGCGAGGATGAACGCTCCCGTGCAGACGGACACGATCCGGGTGCCGGCCGCCGCTGCCGCGCGCAGCTCGTCGAGCACCTCCTCGCCGGGAGGGGCGGCGTGCTCCGAACACCCCGGCACGACGACCGTGTCCGCCTCCCGCAGCGCCTCCAGGCCGTACGGGGCGGTGAGCGTGAAGGTCTCGCTGACCACCTGCGGCTGCGAAGCGCAGACCCGGACCCGGTACGGGCGGCGCCCGTCGGCCAGCCGGGCACGCCCGAACACCTCGATCGGGGTCGCCATGTCGGCCGCCACCACATGGTCCAGGGCCAGTACCGCCACCGTATGCATGGAGACACGGTAGACGAGCTACCGCCATCCGCATCCAGGCAGGTCACAGGGGTGTGGCGGGCAACTTCCCAGCCCGCACGGGTTGGCGGGAACCCGTTGGACATTGTCGGTTCAGCCCATGGGGCACGCCGTGCCCGCCGCCCTAACCTGACGCCGCAAGATCCCGAATACGCAGTACGCGGCGAAGGAGCAGCACCGATGCGCATGGAGTCCGTCCCGATCAGCGGCTACGATCCGCCGGACGTCGTCGTGCCCGAACCGGAGCACGGAGCGGACACGTGACGAAATTCCTGCTCGCCGTGCACGTCCTGGCGGCCATCGTCGCCATCGGTCCGGTGACCGTGGCAGCCAGCATGTTCCCCCCGGCGGTACGCCGCGCCCAGGCGGCCGGGCCGGACGCCGCCGCCCTGGCCTCCGTCCGGCTGCTGCACCGCATCTGCCGGGCCTACGCCGCCGTCGGACTGGCCGTCCCGGTCTTCGGCTTCGCCACCGCCGGCAGCCTCGGCGTTCTCTCCGACGCGTGGCTGATCGTCTCGATCGTGCTGACCGCCGCCGCGGCCGGCGTCCTCGCGCTGCTCGTCCTGCCCGGCCAGGAGGAGTTGCTCGCCCAGCTCGACAACAGCGGTGCCCGAACCGGTACGGGCTCCGACACCGGGCCCGGCACCGGCACTACCACCGGCACCCCGGTGGTCCCCCGCGCCGTCGCGCGGCTGGGCATGCTCACCGGCGTCTTCAACCTGCTCTGGGCCGTCGTGACCGTCCTCATGATCATCCGTCCCGGCTCCACCACGGGAGCGTGACCGTGCACCGCACCTGGACGCCCCTGCGCACCGCCGCCGCCGTCGAACTCGCCTCCCTCGTCGTGATGCTGGCCAACCTCGCCACCGCGCACCTGCCCGCCGTCTCCTCCCTCATGGGCCCGCTGCACGGCTGCGCCTACCTCTTCACCGTCGTGGCCACCGCCCGCGACCCACGGCGCACCGCCGCCGCCGTCGGCCTGGCCCTGCTGCCGGGCATCGGCGGCCTACTGGCCCTGCGACGCCTGGCGCTTCACCTCCAGTACGACGACGTTAGCCGCACCCACTGACAACGGCCCGGACCTGCGGCTTCGCACCCGCTTCGGCGGCGTCGCGGGAGAGCCGCGCGAAGCCGGTGCGGTCACCGCACAGCCGCGTCCGGGCAAGAAGCGCGCGAACCGGTCGTATTTACGGGCGTGTTCGACCGCGCCGTGGGCGGGCCCGCGCACGGCCGCTGCCGCGGTTCTTCCCCCACTTCTTCCGAAAAGCAGGAGACACGCCAGGAGGACGCACCCTCCGGGTGTTGACCCGGGACCGGCAGCCCGTGGCACGATCAAGCGGCCCGCCGCCGCCACGACCCGGGCAACCTGCCATCGCTGGAGGACCGTTGGACACCACGGAAAGACCAGAGGGCGCTTCCCGGCCCGCACTTCCCCCACGCCCATTCTCCCGCCGCAGATTCCTGCAGGGCACGGCATCCGCAGCCGCGGTGACCGGCCTGGCCGCCCTGCCGGGGCCGCTCGCCGGTACGGCACACGCGGCCGGCGCCGGCCAGCCGGCCCTCTCCTTCACCGCCGCGACGAACGGCGCCGCCACACTCTCACCGGCCGGCGGCCCCCTGGTCGCCGAGGTCCAGAACGTCCTGTGGTCCGTGCCGCGCGACGGCGGCGAGGCCCGCGCGCTGACCCCGCCCGACCTGGAGCCCACCCGGCCCGTCTTCTCGCCCGACGGCAGCCGCCTCGCCGTCTGCGCCTACCGCGGCGGCGGCTTCCACATCTGGACGCTGCGCCCCGACGGCTCCGGGCTGCGGCAGCTGACCGACGGCCCCTGGGACGACCGCGGCCCGGCCTGGTCGCCGGACGGCACCCGGATCGCCTTCGCGTCCGAGCGGGGCGGTGATCCGGTGGCGGGCAGTCCGTACCGGATCTGGGTGCTGGACGTACGGACGCGGAAGCTGACCCGTGTCACCGGGCTTCCGGGGCAGCAGGGCCCCCATCAGGGCGGCGCGTGGGAGGATTTCGACCCCACCTGGTCGCCGGACGGCGAGCGCCTGTGGTTCGTGCGCGGCGCGCTCGCGGGCACCGCCCTGGACAGCCGTACCATCGCGTCCGTACGGGCCGACGGCAGCGGCGAGGTCGTCACCGAGCGCACCGCCGCCGCCGGCACCCAGGCCCTCGTCCCGGCCCTGGCGCCCGCCGCGAAGGGCGGCGCCGCCCGGCTCGCCTACCTGCGGACCACCGAACGTCCCGGCGCCACCTGCGCCCTGGTCGTGGACGGCGCCGTGGTCCCGGTCGACGGTGACGTGCTGCCCGTACCGCCGCGCTGGATCTCGCGCGAGGAGCTGCTGCTGACCGTCGACGGCCGGTTCACGGTGCTGCGGCCCGCCGCTCCGGACGCCGCGGAGACCATCGACTTCACCGCCGAACTGCCGCTGCGGCGGCCCCGCTACGAGGTCAAGGACTACGGCTTCGAGCGCACCGGCGTCCGGCCGGTGCGCGGGGTGCACCTGCCCGCCCTCTCCCCCGACGGCCGCCGGGTGGCCTTCGCCGCGCTGAACGCGGTCTGGCTGGCCCCGGTGTCCGGCGGCAAACCCCGGCGGCTGGTCCGCGCGGACGCCACCCGCTACGTCCTCGGCCCGAGCTGGTCCCGCGACGGCCGGTCCCTGCTGTACGCCGACGACCGCGACGGGCTCTTCGCGGTCCGCCGGCACGACCTGGCGACCGGCGAGGAGACGGTGCTCGCCGCCGGGGGCCGCGTCCAGCCGGCCCTGTCCCCGGACGGCGGGCGGCTCGCCGCGATCGACATGTCGGGCAACCTCGTCGTACGCGACCTGGCCGCGGGCACGGAGACGGTGGCCGCGGCGCCGCTGGGCGCGGGCGGCGTACCGGGGCGCCCGAGCTGGTCGCCGGACGGTCGCTACCTGGCGTTCTGCGACCGCAACCGGCTCAACCGCCGCTTCCGCGAGGGCTACAACCTCATCCGGGTCGTCGACACGCACACCGGCAAGGACCGGCTGCACGCCCCGGACCCCGGGCACGGCCTCACGTCGATTGCCGACCGCTACGACTCGGGCCCCGTCTGGTCGCCGGACGGCCGGTGGATGGCGCTGATCGCCGAATCCGCGCTGTGGGTGCTGCCGGTACGGCCGGACGGCACCCCCGACGGCGCGCCGCGCCGGCTGACCGACGAGAGCGCCGACCACCCGTCCTGGTCCGGCGACTCCCGCACCCTGCTCTATCTCTCGGCCGGCCGCCTGCGGCTGACCGGCGTGGACGGCGGCCCGGCCCGTACGGTCCGGGTCGCGCTCGACCACCGCGGCACCCGGGCCCCGGACACGGTCGTCCACGCGGGCCGTTTCTGGGACGGCACCGGCGACGAGGTACGCGAGGACGTCGACGTGGTGGTGCGCAACGGCCGGATCGCCGCCGTCGAGCCGCACGCCCGCGCTTCGGGCCGCCGTGCCGCCCGCCGCGTCGACGCCTCCGCGCGCACGGTGATCCCCGGGCTGTGGGACTCGCACACCCACCCCTGGCAGACGACGTACGGCGGCCGGCAGACCGCGCTCCAGCTCGCCTACGGCATCACCACCGCCGTCTCTTTCGGCGGCTTCTCCTACGAGCAGGCCCGCATCCGGGAATCCATCGCCGCCGGCACCCTCGCCGGGCCGCGGCTGCTGTCCTGCGGCGAGCTGCTGGACGGCAGCCGCGTCGCGTACAGCATGGGCCGCGCCCACGGCACGCGCGAGGGCCTGCGCCGGTCGCTGGAGCGGGGCGCCGCGCTGGACTGGGACTTCGTCAAGACGTACGTACGGGCCCCGGGCTGGATCATGGAAGAGGCCGCGCGCTTCGCACACCAGCGGCTGGGGGTGCGGTCCGGCAGCCACCTGCTGACGCCCGGCGTACAGCTCGGCCAGGACCTGACCACCCACCTGCAGGCGACGCAGCGCCTGGAGTTCGGCCACGCCGTCTCCGCCACCGGCCGCGCCTACCAGGACGTGGAAGAGGTCTATACCGGTACGGACTTCCACCTCGTCGCCACGCCCTTCACCGCCTCCGTACTGCTGGGCGCCGACCCCGGCCTCGCCGACGACGACCGGGTGACCGTCCTGATGCCGCCGTGGGACGCCGCGCTGACGCGGGAGAACGCGGGCCACCGGCCCACTCCCGCGCAGCTGGGCGACCTACGGACCGAAATCGGCGTCTACCGGCGGGTGCTGAGCGGCGGCGGCCTCGTCGCCCTGGGCACGGACCAGCCGCTGACGCCGATCGGGCTGCACCTGCACCTGGCGCTGCGCGCCCTGCACCGCTACGGGTTCACCGCGGCGCAGGCCCTGCGGACCGCCACCGCCCTCCCCGCCCGCGTCTTCGGCGCCGACCGGGACCTCGGCACGCTGGAGGAAGGCAAGCTGGCCGACCTGGTGATCGTGGACGGCGACCCGTTCACCGACTTCGACTCCCTCGTCCGTACGGCCGCGGTGCTCAGGGGCGGGCGGCTGTACGAGCAGCGGGACCTGGTGGCGGCCTTCCCCGCGCCGGCGGCCCGCGCGGCCACGGCCGGTGCGGGCGACGTGGACTGGCTGGAGGTGGGGCGGCAGCACCGGCGCGACTCCTGCTGCGGACCGGCGGACTGAGCACCGGGGCGGGAGGGCGGCGCGGCCCGGCGCCCTCCCGCGCGCCTCACCCCTCTTTCGTCTGGCCCCGCTCGAAGTAGCCGGCCAGCACCGGGTCCAGGGCCGGCACCTCGCGCGGGGTGCCGCCGTCGCGGAGCGAGGCGGTGGCCCGGTCGCCCGCCGCCACCGCCATCCGGGCCGCGACCGGCGAGGTGTCGGTGCGCCCGCCGTGCCGGACGAACCGCAGGAACTCGTCCACCAGCAGCGGGTCGGCGCCGCCGTGCCCCGCCTCGTCGTCCGTTCCCCCGGCCGGCAGCTCGTACACGGCGTCGGCGTCGGCGCGGTAACCGGACTGGCGGCTGTTCCACACCCGTACCGAGCCGCCCGGCCCGTCGCCGAAGTTCTCCAGGCGGCCCGCGTCGCCGATGACGGTGTAGTTGCGCCAGTAGTCGGGGCTGAAGTGGCACTGCTGGTACGCGGCCAGCACCCCGTTGTCCAGGCGCATGTTGACCAGGGAGACGTCCTCGACGTCGATCTCCGGGTTCAGCCCGCGCTGGCTGCCCGGCGGCCAGTGCTCGGCGTGCTCCAGCCAGTCCTGCGGCCGGGCCTCGCCGGGCGCCCGCCGCAGGCCGGGATCGGCGTAGACCATCAGGTCGCCCAGCGCCTGCACCTGGCGCGCGTAGCCGTTCGCGAGCCAGTGCAGCGCGTCCAGGTCGTGGGCGCCCTTCTGGAGCAGCAGTCCGTTGGTGTGCCGCCGCTCGGCGTGCCAGTCCTTGAAGTAGTAGTCGCCGCCGTGCCCGACGAAATGGCGGACCCACACGGTTTTCACCCGGCCGATGTCACCGCGCGTGATCAGTTCCCGCATCAGCCGGATGACGGGCATGTGGCGCATGTTGTGGCCGACGTACAGGCGGGTGCCGGTCTCGAAAGCGGTGCGCAGTATGGCGTCGCAGTCCTCGATGCTGGTCGCCAGCGGCTTCTCGACGAAGACGGGCCTGCCCGCGCGGAGGGCCTGGCACGCGAGGTCCGCGTGCGTGTGGTCGGGTGTCAGGACGAGCAGCGCGTCGAGGCCCGGGTGGCGCAGCAGCGCGCGGTGGTCGGTGAACGTCTCGGCGTCGGGGAAGCGGCGGGTGGCGTACGCCAACGCGTCCGGGTCGGTGTCGGCCACCGCGGCTACCCGGGCGCCGTATCCCGGCCGGTGGGCGGTGCGCGCGAGGTCGCCGCGCAGGCCGAAGCCGATGACTCCCAGGCGTAGATCGTCGGTCATGAGGTGCCTCCACAGGCTGACGGACTCCAAGGTCGGCGGGGTACGGGACCTGGGAACGGCGGGGCGGTGACGGCCGCGTGCCGCAGCAAACACGCCTCCCCCCGCCACCCCGTGGGAACACCGCCGGACGTCGTCCCGGCACCGTAGACCACGGGGGTGGTGAACGTATCCCGCGCGCTCCTACTCGTCGCATAAATGCACGGAGTTGATGTTTTGTGCGTCGTGCAGCAGGTATGCCAACGGGTATTGCACGCGGTAAACAACCGACGACGGTCCGGAACGGCCTGGGACGACGGCCATGGCGACCGGCGGCGCGCGCCGGGAGTGCGCCGTCCGGCGAGGCAGGGAGCAGCACAGCACGGGGGCGTTCAGCGGAGGAGGACTCGTCTTGCATCGCTACTTCACCGACCAGCGGCACGAAGCACTCCGGCGCCGGGTACGGGAGTTCGCCGAGCGCGAGGTCCGGCCCCGGATAGCCGAGATGGAGGCGGCCCGCACCGTCTGCCACGACCTGTCGCGCCTGATCGCCCGGCAGGGCTGGATCGGCGCGACGGTGCACCGCGCCTACGGCGGTATGGGGGCGGGGCACCTGGCCAAGACCCTGATCATCGAGGAGCTGGCGCGGGTGAGCGGCGCCATGGGCGCCATGGTGCAGGCGTCCCAGCTCGGCGCCGCGAAAATCATCCACTTCGGCACCGAGGAGCAGAAGAAGACCTGGCTGCCTGCCATCGCCTCGGGCGACTGCCTGCCGACCATCGCGGTCACCGAGCCGCAGTCGGGCGGCCATGTGCTCGGCATGACGGGTACGGCGGTCCGGGACGGCGGCGACTACGTCCTCAACGGGCGCAAGATCTACGTCGGCAACAGCCACGTCGGCGATCTGCACGGCGTCGTGATGCGGACGTCGGAGGGGCCGGCGGGCCTGTCGGCCTTCCTGGTGGAGGCGGGCAGCCCCGGTCTGCGCGTCGGCGGGCAGCGGCCGGCGATGGGGCTGCACGGCTTCGGCTTCGGCGAGCTGTTCTTCGACGACTGCCGGGTGCCGGCGGCGAACCTGCTGGGCCGGGAGGGCGACGGGCTGTCCGTCGCGTACTCCTCCAGCGTGCTGTACGGGCGCCCGAACCTGACCGCGGTCTCGCTCGGCATCCACCAGGCCGTGCTGGACGAGACCGCGCGGTTCTGCACCGAGCGGGAACGTTACGGCAAACCCCTCTCCGCGCTCGGCAACATCAAGATCAAGCTCGGCCGGATCCAGTCGCGGCTGCTGACCGCCAGGCTGGCCGCCTACCACGCCGTCCACCTGCTCGACCAGGGCGCGCCCTGCGACGCGGAGCTGATGAACGCCAAGCTGGTCAACGTCGAGACGGCGCTGGAGTCGGCGCGCGACGCGATGGACATCCACGCCGCCTGCGGCCTGTTCACCGACCGGCCGGTGGAGCGCTACCTGCGCGACGCGCACCACATCTTCGCCCCGGCGGGCACCTCCGACGTCCAGCTGCTGCGCCTGGGCGAGCTGGCCCTCGGCACGGCCAAGGGCGAGTGGTCCAGCCGGCTGTCGGACCTGGTGCGCAAGGAACCGGCGGAGGACGGCGCGGGCGGGGTGCCGGAGTCCGCCCCGGCCGGCCGGCACGGCTCTGTCCTGCGGGAGCGGGCGGAGTTGCGGCCGACCGGGTAGGGCGGCGGGGCACGCGCGCCGTTCACAGCTCCTCGGTGTGCTCACGTTCCATCCGGTGGATCTGCTCGACGAGTTCGGCGGCCATCGACTTGATGGTCTCCAGCCCCTCGCGCCCCCACGGGCGGCGTTCGAGGTCCACCACGCAGACCGTGCCGAGCGCCATGCCCGTACGGTCGATGAGCGGGGCGCCGAGGTAGGAGCGGATGCCGATCTCGTCCACGACGGGGTTGCCCGCGAAGCGCGGGTAGTCGCAGACGTCCTCCAGGACGAGCGCCTTGCGGCGGACGATGACGTGCGGGCAGTAGCCGTGGTCGCGGGCCATCACCCGGCCCGGCTGGGCGCTCGGCGGCGCGGGCCCCAGTTCGACGGGCGCCTGCTCGCCGCCGGGCGTGTAGAGGCCGGCGAAGTACTGCCGGTGCTCGTCGATGAAGTTGACCATGGCGTACGGCGCCCTGGTGGTACGGGCCAGCTTGCGCGCGAAGTCGTCGAAGGCGGGCAGCGGCGCCTCGCCGATGCCCAGGGCGCGGAGCCGGGCGACGCGCGCCGGGGCCTCGTGGTCCTCCGGGGTGAGCAGCAAGTGGCGCGTGGGGTCGTAGGAGGCGTACGACACGCGCGGGGCGGGACGGGTCACGGGAGCTCCGGGGTGGCGGCGAGGGCGGGGGTGAGCAGATGCTGGACGAGCGAGACCAGGACGTGGGTGGACGAGCTGCACTGGCGCGCGTCGCAGAGCACGACCGGGGTGACGGGGGCGAGGTCTATGGCGGCGCGCACCTCGTCCGGGGTGTAGTGGTACGAGCCGTCGAACTCGTTGACCGCGACGACGAACGCGATGCCGCGCCGCTCGAAGAAGTCGACGGCGGCGAAGCACTGGTCCAGGCGGCGGGTGTCGGCGAGGATGACGGCGCCGAGCGCCCCGTTGGACAGCTCGTCCCACATGAACCAGAAGCGTTCCTGCCCCGGGGTGCCGAAGAGGTAGAGGATGTGCTCGCGGCCGAGGGTGATCCGGCCGAAGTCCATGGCGACGGTGGTGGTGTTCTTGTCCTCGACGCCCGCCAGGTCGTCCGTGCCCACGCTGATCTGGGTGAGCAGTTCCTCCGTGCTCAGCGGTTCGATCTCGCTGACCGCCCCGACGAAGGTCGTCTTGCCGACGCCGAAGCCGCCGGCCACCAGGATCTTGAGCGCCAGCGGGAAGGGATCGGCGGCGAAGCCGGCGGACGAGCCGGCGGCGGCCGGGGGCCGGGCGTCGGCGGACGGGACGTCAGAGCCGTTTGCGTAGTCCATGCAACACCGCCTCCAGCAGGGCTCGGTCGGTACGGTTCGGGGGGCCTGACCCGCAGGCGGACACCGGCACGGGGGCGCGGGCGGCGAGCGCCCCGCAGTCGACGAGGTCGGCCAGCAGGACCTTGGTCACCACGGCGGGCAGGTGTATGTGCGCCGCGATCTCGGCGACCGACACCGGGCCGCCGCACAGCCCCAGCACCTGCGCGTAGTCGGGGCCCTGGCAGGTGACGGGGCGCTTGCCGGTGGCTATCACCATGGTCAGCAGGTCGAAGTGCGCGGTCGGGCGGGTACGGCCGTTGCTGACCGTGTACGGGCGGACGAGGCGGCCGGCCTCGTCGTCCAGCCACGGGATCTCGCGGCCCGCCCTGCGGCGGCGCCGTACCCCCACGGTCAGCGACCGCCCGCCGGCGCCTGCTGCCGTACCGGCGTCGCCAGGTACGGCCGTACGCTCTTGACCAGCATGCCCATCTCGTAGCCGAGCACCGCCACGTCGGCCTCCCGGCCGGCCAGCACGGCCAGGCACGCGCCGGACCCCGCGGTGGAGACGAACAGGAACGTCGACTCCAGCTCGACGACGACCTGGAGCACGTCGTCGCCGTTGCCGAAGCGCACCCCGGCGCTGCGGGCCAGGGAGTACAGGCCGGAGGAGAGGGCGGCCAGGTGGTCGGCGCTGTCCGGGTCGAACCCGTGGGCCGCCTTGACCAGGCCGTCGGAGGACAGCAGAAGCGCGCTCGTCGCGTGCGGTACGCGGTTCACGAGTCCGGTCAGCAGCCAGGAGAGGTCGGTCTGCCGGCCTCCCTGCAGGTGCGCATGCGCCTGTGCGTGCACGTCACTCACCATGGTTGCGGTCGTCTCCTCGGCCGGGTTCGGGCCTGTCGTGGCCGGCGTCGGCGCCGGCGCGGTAACTGTCGTAACCGTCGTGGTCGCCGTGACGGTCGTAGCTGTCGTCGGCGAGGCTGAGGCCGCGCCGGAACGCGGCCATCAGGCCGGGGTCGTGCTCGGGTTCGGGCGCGCCGTCGCGGCGCGCGGAGGGCAGGATCGGGTCGCCGCGCAGCTGGGGCACGAGGTGCTCCTGCTTGCGGCGGCGCGGGAGGCGCGGCCGGGCGCCGTCGTCCGGGACGGCGGGCGGCGCGGGGGGCAGCAGGACGGGGCCGGGAGCGGCGCCGGGCACGGGCGGCGCCGCCGGGTGCGGGTCCGTGCCGTGGTTCTCGGGGGCGAGGGGGTCCGGCGTGGGGGCGGGGGCCCGGTGTGTGCCGGTCGGGTGCCGGCCGTCGGCGGTCTCCGCGCGGGCCTGCACGGCGGGCGTGCCGGCGTGCGGGGTGTCGGCCGCGCTGGGCCAGGCTCCGTTGCCGTACCCGATGTCGGGCGGGTACGACCCGTCGCCGCCCCCGGCCACCGGCGCGCCGTGCGAGGTCCGTACGAGCCGCCGGTGCGGGGGGCGTTCGCGCGGCTCGGCGGGCTCAGCGAAGCCGTCGTCGTACGCGGCGTGGTGGCCGGCGGGGGCAGCGGGGCCCGCGCCGACGGAGCGCGGGGCCGGGGGCGCGTCCGGGAGGACGATGTCTCCCGCGTCCACGTACTGCTCGCCGCCCTGGCCCTGCTCGGGTTCCGCGCCGAGCAGCCCCTTGGGCATGACGAGGACGGCCTGCACCCCGCCGTAGATGTTGGTCTGGAGGCGGACCACGATGCCGTGCCGCCGCGCGAGCGAGGAGACCACGAAGAGCCCGATGCGCCCGTCGCTCAGCAGCTCGGCCACGTCGACGTGTTCGGGGTCGGCGAGCAGCCCGTTCATCCGGGTCTGCTCCGCCGGGGACATGCCCAGGCCGCGGTCCTCGACCTCGACGGCGAGGCCGGCCGTGACCAGTTGCGCGCGCAGCAGGACGTGCGTGTGCGGGGAGGAGTAGACGGTGGCGTTCTCGACGAGTTCGGCGAGGAGGTGGATGACGTCGGCGACGGCGTGGCCGCGCAGCGTGCCCTCGATGGGCGGCACCAGCTTGATCCGCGGGTACTGCTCGACCTCGGCGATGGAGGAGCGCAGCACCTCGGTCATGGTGACCGGGCGGCTCCACTGGCGGCGCGAGATGGCGCCGCCGAGGACGGCGAGGTTCTCGGCGTGCCGGCGGATGCGGGTGGCGAGGTGGTCGACGTGGAACAGGCCCTTGAGCAGGTCGGGGTCCTCGACCTGGTTCTCCAGCTCGTCCAGCAGCTCGATCTCGCGGTGCACCAGGGACTGCAGGCGCCGGGCGAGGTTGACGAAGACCTCGACCTTCTGTTCGCTGCCGCTGGCGTTGCTGCGGGCGATGGCCACCGCGTCGACGACCGCGGCCTCGGCCGCCCGGCCCGCCGCGGCCACCTCGTGGGCGAGCAGGTCGAGGGTGTCGCCGGAGGGCGGCGCGGCCGGTTCGGCCGCGCGCTGCGGGAGCCATTCGCCCTGCCGGACCCGGTGCAGCAGGTCGTACAGGTCGTGCTGGCTGCGGGCGCACACCTGGCGCAGCCTGGCGTAGCGGGCCACGGCGGCGCGTGCCTCGCCGGTGGCCGCCGTGGCGGCGGCCGTCACGACGCCGCAGACCAGGGCGCAGGCGCCGAGCAGTACGGCCCACTCGCGCCCGGCCAGTTCGGCGCCGCCGACCCGTACGATGAAGACGACGGCGGCCGAGCAGGTGGCGGCCACCAGGAGGCAGGGCACGGTGGCGAGCCGCACCAGGCGGGACCTTATGGCCGAGTCGGCGGCCGACTCGGGGAACGCGGCCCGGCCGTGCCGCCCGCCCTCCCGGTCCCGCCGCCGCGTGGCCGCGGGAGCGGGCTCCGTCCCCCGGGAACCGTGGGGCCCCAGGGGACCCTCGGTCTCCTGGGTGGCAGGGGTCCCCTGGGGGAATGCAGCAGGCATCAGCGCCCTCCGGATCGGCCGTCGGCAGTCGCGGAGCACGCACGCTAGTTGTTGCGGGGGTGGGTCACGGACGCACTTCGGGGTTTCGCCACCCCGCGCCACCTTCCCCCGAGGGGATCCCTCGCACGGCAGTGCGCTTCTTTACGAACAGCCGTTCACCCGGCGGCCGTTGTGACCTCCTCCGCGGCGCCCGCCCGGGCGTCGCGCGCCACCGCCCAGGACGGCCAGCCGTGCACAGGCGGCAGGGCCACCGCACGCCACCACGGGTCCACGATCTGCTCGTCGGCCGGCTCGAAGGGCTTGCCGGGCAGGGGCGCGGCCACCTTCGCGCCCGCCGCGCGCGCCGCCGCGACCGTCCGTTCCACCGGCTCGGCCCACGGGTGCGGCGCCAGGTTGAACGTCCCCCAGTGGATGGGCAGCAGCAGCCCGCCCGGCTCTCCGCCCTGGAGGTCCAGGTGGGCGCGCATCCCTTCCTCCGGCGTCATGTGGACGTCCGGCCAGAACTCGCTGTAGGCGCCGATCTGGACCATCGTCGCGTCGAACGGGCCGTGCTCCGCGCCGATCCGCGCGAAGCCGGGGAAGTAGCCGGTGTCGCCGCTGTGGCAGATCCGGTGGCCGGGCCCCTTCACCACCCACGACGCCCACAGGGTGTGCTGCGGGCCGCGCAGCCCGCGCCCGCAGAAGTGCTGCGCGGGTGTGGCGGTGAGCGTCAGCCCGCCCGCCTCCGCCGACTCGTGCCAGTCCAGTTCGGTGATCCGCTCCGCCGGCACGCCCCACAGTTCGAGGTCGGCACCGACGCCGAGCGGCACGAAGAACCGGGTGTCCGTACGGGCCAGCGCCCGGACCGTCGGCATGTCCAGGTGGTCGTAGTGGTCGTGCGAGATCACCACGGCGTCGACCCGGCCCAGTTCGCCGAGGGCGACCGGCACCGGGTGCAGGCGCCGGGGCCCGGCCCAGGCCAGCGGCGAGCAGCGCTCGCCCCACACCGGGTCGAAGAGCACCCGCCGCCCGTCGATCTCGGCGAGCACGGTGGAGTGCCCCAGCCACGTCAGCCGCAGCCCGGAGGCGGGCGGCTCGCCCCAGTCCGCCGCGGTCGGGCGGTGCACGGGTATCCGGCCGACCGGCATCCGGCGCAGCCGGCCCTCGCGGTTCAGCTGCGTACGGGCCATGGGCAGGGCGGAGCCCTGGAGCAGCTGTCTGGTCGGCACCGGGTTGCGGAACTGACCGTCGACGAACTGCGGGGACCGCCGTATTCGCGCCAGCCGCTCCCCGGTGGGCAGGGCGCCGAAGGCGGCGGGGCGGCGCAGCGCGAACCGTCCCGCGGGGCTCGGGGCGGCCGGGGTCTCACGTCGGGGTCGGTAGCCGGGCACGGCACCTCCATGGTCGAGGCGGTCACACGGTGATCGGGTCACCGCGAGGGGAACGGACCGGCGCGGCGGCGAGTTCCGGCCCGCCGGCCCGCCCGGGCTCGCGGCAGCGGCTGCTCCGGCACCCGGACACGACACGCCTTCCCCTTCCGTCGCGAACCACGCGCGGGAGCGCGGCATTCCGCCGTGGCGCGTAACGGTGCGGTCCGGCTTCCGTAGCGGCCCGGTACGGAAGCCGCGCGGCCGCTCCCCGGCCGCTGTGCGCTGGGGTGGTACGGGCCTACCGTCGTGCCATGAGCCAGACCCGGCCGCCGGCCCAGCCGCCGGAACACGAAGACGCCCCGGGCGGTGCGGGCCAGGAGGCCACACCTCTCACCAACACCGCCGACCTCGCCGGCCCCGGAGCCAACACGGGCCTCGCCGACGTACAGAACCCCGCGGGCCTCACGGACACGAAGAACCTCAAAGACCACACCAACGCCGCGGAACCCAGGCCACCCACGGGCCCGGCCCGCTCGCTCCCGGGGCCACCCACCGGGCAGGCCGCCCCGCCACCGCCCGTGGCGCGCGCGGCGCCCCACCTGTCCCGGCCCGGGGTACGCCTGGTGGCCGCGCCCCTGGGCGTCACGCTCGGCCTGCTGGCGGTCGCCGCGTTCGGCACCGGCTTCGTCGGCCGGTTCCGGGCCGCCGAGACGCCCGAGGCCCGCTCCTTCACCTCGCTGCTGGAGTTCGACCTGTGGAGCGCCCTGGTCGGCGCCTCGATCGCGCTGTACGTGGCGGTGGCCTACGCGATGGCGTACGCGGTGCGCCAGCGCTGGCGGCACCCGGTGGACCGGCCCGCGCCCTGGGCCGTCGGGGTGCTGCTGGCAGGGGCGTTCCTGTTGATGGGCGCCGTCTTCGGGGTGCTGCGCTTCTTCATGCCGCCCGGCACGACGCCCGTGCCCCTCGACGGGCTGTGGTGGCGCATGCCGCTGCTGCTCGTCCTCGGGATGCTGGCGGCGGTCCCCGGGGCGGTGGGCCTGTGGGACGTACAGTGCCGGCTGCTGCGGCTGAGTCGGCGGCTGCCCACCGAGCCGGACGTCCTGCCGCCGGTGGGCGCGCTGCGCGAGCTGGACCGGGCGTGGCGGGACGCGCTGCGCTTCCTGACCGGCGGCAGCCTGATCATTTCGACGGCGGTGGTCGACGCGGGCGCGCTGCGCAACGCCCTGCTCGCCCACGGCATGTCGCAGCATGCCTTCCCCGCCTCTTCCGTGCTGCTCTACGGGGCGTTCTTCAGCGTGATGTTCGCCCTGGTCTTCATGCCGGTCGTGGTGCTGTGGCGGTCGGTCGCGGGCCGTCTGGTGGAGGCGACGGTCCGCATCCCGGAGGCCGACGAGCTGACCGAGGAGTGGGTCGAGCGCCGGGCCCGGCTGGTGGCCTTTCTCCGCCTGAACGTTTCCCTGCCGAAGGTGCTGGCCCCGGCGTTCGGCATCCTGGCGCCCCTGGCCACCGGCGTGATCAGCCTGTTCCTGCCCGGCGGCGGTCAGTGACGCGGGCCGGCGCCGCGCCGGCCCGTACGGTCAGGCCGCCCGGCGCAGCGGCTCGACGGTCGCGGGGGGGGGGCCGGGGCCCCCCCCCCGCCGCCCCCCGCGGGGGGGCGCGCCCCCGCCCGGGGGCGGCCCGCGGGCGGGGCGGGGCGGGGGGCCCCCCCGGGGCGGGGGGGGGGGGGGGGGGGGGGGGGCGCGGCCCCCCCCCCCCCGCGGCAGCAGGAGGGTGCGCAGGACCATGCGCGGGGCCATCAGGCGGGACGGCGGGGCGGTGAGGCACAGGACGTCGCGGAGGACGGCGCCGACGACGGGGTCGGTGACGGCGCGCTCGGTGAGCCGGCGCATGTACCGGCCGGCCAGCCGCTCGCGGAGGCTCGCCCGGGCCCCGGGCCCGCTCGCGTAGGGGCGGTCGGCGCCGACCGCCGTGACCCAGGCGGCGTCGGCGGCGCGGGCCACCGCGCGCTGCGCCTCGCCCGCGAGACCCGGCCGCAGGCCGCCGGACTCCAGGACCCGGCGCAGCGCCCTGGCGCCGAGCGCGGCCACCGACATGCCCTGCCCGTAGATGGGGTTGAAGGTGCAGTTGGCGTCCCCCAGGACGACGAAGCCCTCGGGCACGGCGCCAGGCCGCTCGTAGTGGCGGCGGCGGTTGGAGGTGTCCCGGAAGCCGTGCACGGGCGAGACCGGTTCGACGTACGGGAGCAGGCCGTGGATGTACGGGTCGCCGACGGTCGCGGTGAAGTCGGCGAACCCCTGGCCGTCGGTCGGCGGGTGGTGGCCGCGGATCCCGGCGGCGGTCAGCAGCCACTTGCCGTCCTCGACCGGTACGTACACGGCGCCGCGCGGGCTGCCCGGCCAGGCGGGGATGTTGGCGCCGGCGTCCGGGGCGCCGGCCGGGCCGGTGGGCCGGAAGATCCGGGTGGCGTACGCGATCCCGGCGTCGACGGTCTCTTCCCGCGGGGCGGCACGGCCCAGCCCGGCGAACCACTGCGGGGCCTTGGAGGTGCGTCCGGAGGCGTCGACGACGAGCGCGGCGGCGATGTCCCGCCCGTCCGCGCCCTCGCCGGCCGGTTCCCCGTCGCCGTGGCCGACGCGCGTCCGTACCCGTACCCCGGTGACCCGGCCGGCGTCGCCGGTCAGGCCGACCGCCTCGGTCGCCTCCAGCACCTCCAGCCGGGTCGCGGACCCGGCCGCGGCCTGGAGGGCGCGTTCCCGTACGACGCTGTCGATCACCGGGCGGGTGGCGGACAGGCACGAGTGGCGCCGCTCGTCGAAGCGGAGCTGCCAGCCCACGGCGGTGCGGGTGACCAGGTCGCGCGGCAGGTAGAGGGTGCGGGCCCCGGCGTCGGTGAGGGCCTGCACCGTGCCGGGCAGCAGTTCTTCCAGGGCGCGTTGGCCGCCGCTGAGGAAGACGTGCAGGTGGCGGGCCTGCGGTACGCCCTTACGGAAGGTACGGCCGGCCGGGTAGCGGTCGCGTTCGACCACGGTGACGGCGTCCACGTGCCCGAGCAGGGCGGTGACCGCGAGCATCCCGGCGAGCCCGCCGCCGATGACGACCGCGTGCCGCTCCCCCGCCGTTCCGGCAGCCTGCCCCGGCATCTTCCGCCCCCGTCCCGCCACTCGGGTGACCGCTTTGGCCCGGCGGCAGCGCCGCCGGACGTCCACCGCCTCTCAGCCTCGGCCGCCGGGCCGGGGCTGTCAATCGCCGGTGCCCGGCCCCCGCTTCCGGCCCACGCCTCCGTAGAAGATGGTGTCGTTCAGCTCCGCCGGGCCCGGCGGCGGGCCGTCCGGGCGCCACAGCGGCACCCGCACCACGCCCGGGTCCAGCAGCTCGAACGGTCCGAAGAGGGGCTCGACCTCGGCCTTGGTGCGCAGGTTCAGGGTGGCCGTCGCGTTCTTGTAGACGTCCAGCACGCCGTCGCGCGCCTGCTCGTCGGTCCGGCCCTGCGTGTACGCCTCGTACGGCTCGCCCGTCGCGTGGGACATCACCAGCATGCTGCCCTCCGGCAGCGCCCGGGCCAGCCTGGCCACGATCCCGGCCGGGTCCTCGTCGTCCCGGACGAAGTGCAGGACGGCGACCAGCAGCAGCGCCACCGGCCGGTCGAAGTCGATCAGCTCGCGCACGGTCGGGTGGCCGAGGATCGCCTCCGGGTCGCGCACGTCGGCCAGCACGAACCCGGTGTCCTCGGTGGTGGTCAGCCGCGCGCCCGCGTGGGTGGCGACGATGGGGTCGTTGTCGACGTACACGACCCGTACGCCGGGCGCCGTCTCCCGGGCCACCTCGTGGGTGTTGGGGGAGGTCGGGATGCCCGTACCGATGTCGATGAGCTGCCGGATGCCGCTGCCCACCACGTCGCGCACGGCGCGGTGCAGGAAGGCCCGGTTGGCGCGGGCGCTCAGCCGTACCTGCGGGTGTGCCGCGATGACGCGCTGCGCGGCTTCCCGGTCGACCTCGTAGTTGTCGCGCCCGCCCAGGTAGTAGTCGTACATCCGGGCGGGGTGCGGCCGGCTGGTGTCGATCTCGTCGGCCTTGAAGGCCGCCGCGTCCTGGAGCCCCCGCGAGCCGTCCTCGTCCCACGAGCCGACCACGGCCCGGGAGAATTCCGCTTCCTTCACGCCGTCCTCCGTTCGGTACCGCACGTGCCGGGTGCGGCGGCGAGCAGGAAGTCGGCCTCGCCCGCCTTCGCGCCCTCGATGAAACTCTTGATCTCGCCGTGGGTGTAGATCAGGGCCGGGCCGTCGGGGTCGGTGGACTGGCGCAGCGCCACCCGTCCGTCCCCCAGCCGCAGCGCCTCCACGCACTCGCCGCCGTTGCCGCCGCTCCACGGCTTGCGCCAGCCTTCGCGGCCCAGCTCCGTGGCGGGCATGCCGTTGTAGATGCGTATGCGATCCATGGTTCAGATCTCCTTGCGAAAGCCGCCCAGAAGGGCCTCGGTGGTCTGCGCCGGCGCGGCTTGCGCGCACATCCGGTCGAGCGCCTCCAGCAACTGCGAGACGTCGTCGCGCTGGTCGAAGTACACGGCGCCCACCAGGTTCTCCGTGTACGCGATGTCGGGCAGCTCCGGGATGGGAAACCGGAAGATGTGGAACGGCCCGTACATCGAAGGGTGGGGTCCGGCCGCGAACGGGATGATCTGGAGCCGGACGTTGGGCAGCGCGGTGGCCTCGGCCAGCCGTGCGATCTGGTCGCGCATCACCCGCGGCCCGCCGATCGGGCGCCGGAAGACCGTCTCGTCCATGACGATCCAGAGCATGGGGGCGTTCTCGCGGGTGAGCAGCGACTGCCGCTCCAGGCGCAGCGCGACCGCGCGGTCGATCTCCTCGCGTGCCGCGTGCGGCTTGCCCGCCCGCAGGACGGCGCGCGCGTACTCCTCGGTCTGGAGCAGGCCGGGTACGTAGTGGGGCTGGTAGCCCCGGATGAGGTTGGCCTCGCTCTCCAGGCTCACGTACGCGCTGAACCAGTCGGGCAGGACGTCGCGGAAGTGGTGCCACCAGCCGGGCCGGTTGGCCTCGCGGGCCAGTTTGAGGAAGCCGTCGATCTCGTCCTGCCCGGTGACCCCGTAGGTCGCCAGCAGTTTCTCCACGTACGGGATCTTGAGGCCGACCTCGGCCTTCTCCATGCGCCGTACCGTGGCGTGCGTCACATCGAGGGCGCCGGCCGCCTGCTCGTAGGACAGCCCCGCCTTCTCGCGCAGGTCCTGCAGCCTCTTGCCGAGCACCACCCGCAGGACGGTCGGAGCGCCACCCGACCGTGCATCCGCCACTTCTGTCCCCCTCCAACCGACGTGAGTGATCAGCAGTGTGTCATGTCGTCAGCAGACCGAACAGACTGCGTTTGCGATTCTGCAAATTACACATTGATCCTTGCCATCGGTGACCAACATCGCACATAGTTGCGGAGTGGCTTCCTCCAACAACGCTCCTTCGTTAGGGCGCTGTGGCGGCTTCATCGCCGAGCGTCTCCAGGACGCGTTCCACTTGCCGGCGCGCCGCACCTCCGTCCCGGAGGCGCGCAGACGCGCACTCGCGGTACTGCACGAGTGGGGCGCGGCACAACAGGTCCGCGACGACGCCGAGTTGGTGGTTTCGGAACTCTTCACCAACGCCGTGCGGCACACCGACAGCGACAAGGTCGGGTGCGAACTGACGCTCCTCGGCGCCTTTCTGCGCGTGGAAGTCACCGACCAGGGCCGGGGCACCTCGGCGCCGCACGTACAGCCCGGCAGCGTGGACAAGGAATGCGGCCGCGGCCTCTTCCTCGTGGGCGCCCTCTCCGAAGCCTGGGGCGTACGCCCCGACCCCACCGGCCGCGGCCGCACCGTCTGGGCCGACCTGCCCTACGGGCGCGCCGCACACTGAACCGCCGCCCGCGCGGTGACCACGGACGGCGGCAGGAGCAGCGGGGCTCTACAGGGGAAGCAGGTCGGGCCGCTTCGGCTCGACGTGATCGCCGGAGGATTCGCCGCGCAGCCGGCGGCCGATCCACGGCACCAGGTGCTCACGCGCCCAGTGGATGTTGTCCCGCCGCGCCTCGGCGGCGGACCGCTCGGCCTCCGGCGGCCAGGGCTGGTCCGGGTCGGCCGGCACGTCCAGGCCCAGCACCTGCGCGGCGCGCAGCGCGACCCGGGTGTGCCCGTCGGCCGACAGGTGCAGCCGGTCGTCGCTCCAGGCCCGCCGGTCCTGCACGGACTTCAGCGACCACAGGTCCAGGACCGGGCAGTCGTGCCGGTCGGCGATCGCCCGTACGTGCGCGGTGTACGTCGCGATCCTGCCGCGCAGATGCCGCAGCACCGGCACGCCGCGGGTGTCGAACCCCGTGCACAGCAGCACGGTGCCGACCTTCTCCCGCAGGTCGGCGACGGCCGCCTCGTAGCGCTCGGCCACCGCGTCCGGGTCCGAGCCCGGCCGCAGGATGTCGTTGCCGCCGGCGCAGAACGTCACCAGGTCGGGGGCGAGCTCCTTGGCCCGCGGCACCTGTTCCTCGACGATCTGGTCCAGCAGCCGGCCGCGGACCGCGAGGTTGGCGTAGCGGAATCCGCCCTCCGCGCGCCGGTCCGACAGGAGAACCGCCAGCCGGTCCGCCCAGCCGATGTACGCCCCGTCACGGCCGGGATCCCCGACCCCCTCGGTGAAGCTGTCCCCGACGGCTGCGTACGACCCGATGGCGCCATATGCGCCACTGCTCATCTTCTTCGAATCGTCTGCCACGTCAGGACATCCTTCACCCCCGGAAGTGACTTACGCCACCGTAACCAGGGGTTGACGTGGGGTGATTAATACCACCCGGTCAAATTCTGCTCAAGTCGGAATAAGGAACGCGCAGGGCGGCCGACCACATTCGGCCGTTCGGGACCGTACGGGCGTGGCCGGACGACAGCCTCCGGCACCGCGTACGGCGCGGGCGACCGGCCGCCGACGGCCTGATTGCCGGCTGAACCAATGTCGTATCGTCGGAGAGGCCCGCCTCGTCGACGAGCAGCGTCGGCGACCGATACGGAGGAGCGCCCGTGACGCAGCAGACCCCGGAGGTCCCGTCGACCGACCCGGAGCTCGCGGAGGTGCGCAACTTCCGTGACGTGGGCGGGCTGCCGACCGTCGACGGCCGCCGGGTGCGCAAGGGCCGGCTCTTCCGCAGCGGGCACCTGGCGTCGGCCACCGAGGCGGACGCGGCCTTCCTCGCCGGCCTCGGGCTGCACACGGTCTTCGACTTCCGCAACGCCGCGGACATCAAGCTGGAGGGCCCCGACGTCACCCTGCCCGGCGTACGGAACGTGAACATCCCGCTCACCGACCCGGCCGACGGCGCGGAGTTCTGGGCGATGGTGCGCGACGGCGAGCTGGGCCACCTGCGTACGGCGCTGGGCGACGGCAAGGCGGCGGGCCGGATGGCCGAGACCTACCGCAGCATCATCACCACCCGCACCGCCGACCACAGCCGCGTCCTGCACGCGCTCGCCGAGGACAGCGTCCCCGCCCTCATGCACTGCGCGGCCGGCAAGGACCGGGCGGGCCTGTCCATCGCCGTCACCCTCCTCGCGGTAGGCGTCGAACCGGCAGCCATCGAGGCCGACTACCTGGAGTCCAACGCCGCACACCGCCGCTACAAGGTGCGCCGCTCCGACAACTCGGTGGCGGGCATGTCCCCCGAGGTCATGGAACTCCTCGCCCCCCTCTTCGACGCCCGCGCCGAATACCTGGCCGCGGCCTTCGACACCATCACGACGACCTGGGGCTCCACGGAGACCTACCTGAGCGAGGGCCTGAAACTCTCCCCGGAGACCCGCGAGCGGCTGCGGTTCCAGCTGTTGGAGGACTGAGTTCCCGGCCCTGGTGGCGGGCACCGGCCTGCGGCTTCCTCAGGGGAGGCCGCGGGCCGGTCGCGTTTCGGGCTCCGGTGACCTAGCTCAGTTCCTCGTGGGCAGCGCCTTCAACAGCGTCCGTCCGAAGTCCCACATCAGGCCGCCCCCTTGGTGCGCGTCGTCCATGACGGCGGTGAAGGCGTCCACGAAGCGGTCGACCTCCCGTTCGCCGATGGTCAGGGGCGGGATCAGCTTGATGACCTCCAGGTGGTCGCCGGAGACCTGGGTGAGGATGCGGTGGTGCTGGAGGAGGGGGACGACGACCATCTGGGCGAAGAGGCCCTTGCGGGCGGCCTGGAGCATGGCCCAGTGGCCGCGGAGCCGCAGGGATTTGGGGCGGCCGAACTCGATGCCGATCATCAGGCCGCGGCCGCGTACGTCGTGGAGGAGTTCGTAGCGGTCGGTGAGGGCGGCGAGCCTGGTGCGCAGCAGGTCGCCGGTGTGGCGGGCGTTGGCGACGATCTGTTCGTCCTCCATCACCGAGAGGACCGCCAGGCCCGCGGCCATCGCCTGGGCGTTGGAGCCGAAGCTCGCGGAGTGGACCAGGACGCGGTCCATGGACGAGTAGACCTTCTTGAAGATCCAGTCCTTGCCCAGGGTCGCGCCGACCGGGATGTAGCCGCCGGAGAGCGCCTTGGCGACGCAGACCAGGTCCGGTTCCACGCCGTCCTCGTGCTGGTAGGCGAAGAAGTCGCCGGTGCGGCCCAGGCCGGTCTGCACCTCGTCGGCGATCAGCAGGGCCTTGTGCCGGTGCAGGAGTTCCTGGGCGGCGCGCAGGTAGCCGGGCGGGGTGGGGTGGACGCCCTTGCCCTGGATGGGTTCCACGACGAAGGCCGCCACGTCGCCGCGGCGCAGTTCCCGTTCCAGTGCCGCGAGGTCGCCCAGCTCGACGGCGGTGTCGGGCAGCAGCGGCGCGAAGCCGTCGCGGAAGCCGCTCTCGCCGTTGACCGAGAGGGCTCCGGTGGTCAGGCCGTGGAAAGCGTGGGAGCAGTACAGGACGCGCGGCTTGCCGGTGGCGTAGCGGGCGAACTTCAAGGCGGTCTCGACGGCTTCGGTGCCGCTGTTGCCGAAGAAGACGCGGTCCAGGTGGGGAGTGTGGGCCAGCAGCTTCTCGGCGAGCAGGCCGGGCAGCGGCTGGCAGTCGAAGCGGGTCAGGTCGGCGAGCTGGGCGTCCAGGACGTCGTGCAGCGCCCGGCGGACGACGGGGTGGTGGCGGCCCAGGCCCATCACCCCGAAGCCGGCGAGCATGTCGAGGTAGTCCCGGCCGTCGGCGTCCCAGAAGTAGGCGCCCTCGGCCCGCTCGTAGACCTTGTCGAAGCCGATGGTGTGCAGCATGCGCGGCAGTTGGTGGTTGACGTACTTGGCGTGCAGCGCGTAGCGCTCGGCGCCGCGTTCGGCGAGCAGCTTGGTCAGGTCGAAACCGGTCACGATCCGTTCTCCGTCACGAGTCGTTCTCCTTACGGGCCGGCGAGGCGCCGATGCGGCCTGCGATCTCGGCCGGGGTGAGCCCGATGTCGGCGAGCACCTCGCCGCGCTTGGCGTGTGCCAGGAACTGCCCGGGGATGCCGAAGGTCCGCAGCGGTACGTCCACGTCCGCGTCGCGCAGGGCCTGGCCGACCGCCGACCCCACTCCCCCTTCGCGGCTGTTGTCCTCCACGACGGCCACCGAGCCGTGCCGCGCGGCGAGCCGGGCGATCGCGGGGTCGACGGGCTTGACCCAGCGGGGGTCGACGACCGTGACGCCGAGGCCGCGTTCGGCGAGCAGTTCGGCGGCCCCCAGGCAGACCGGGGCCATCACGCCCACCGAGACCAGCAGGACATCCTCGCGCTCGCCGCGGCCCAGTACGTCCACGCCGCCGACGCGCTCCAGCGCCGGGACCGGTTCGCCCACCGACTCCTTCGGGAAGCGCAGCACGGTCGGCGCGTCGTCCACGTCGACGGCCTCGCGCAGCTGGACGCGGAGCTGGTCGGCGTCGCGCGGCGCGGCGATCCGCAGACCGGGGACGACGCCGAGGACGGACAGGTCCCACATGCCGTTGTGGCTGGGCCCGTCCGTGCCGGTCACGCCGGCCCGGTCGAGGACGAAGGTGACGCCGCACCGGTGCAGCGCGACGTCCATCAGGACCTGGTCGAAGGCGCGGTTAAGGAAGGTGGCGTAGACGGCGACGACCGGGTGGAGGCCGCCGGTGGCCAGGCCGGCCGCCGAGACGGCCGCGTGCTGCTCGGCGATGCCCACGTCCCACGTACGGTCGGGGAAGGCCGCCGCGAACTTGCCGAGGCCGACGGGTTGCAGCATGGCCGCCGTGATCGCGACCACGTCCGGGCGCTCGGCGCCGATCTTCACCATCTCGTCGCCGAAGACGGAGGTCCATGACGGCGGGCCGGGCGGCGCGACGGGGGCGCAGGTCAGCGGGTCCATGGCGCCGACCGTGTGGAACCGGTCGGCCTCGTCCTCCAGCGCAGGCCGGTAGCCGCGCCCCTTCTCGGTGAGGCAGTGGACCAGTACGGGCCCGTGGAAGCGGGCGGCGCGGCGCAGCGCGGACTCGACGGCGGCGATGTCGTGGCCGTCGATCGGGCCGACGTATTTCAGGCCGAGGTCCTCGAACATGCCCTGCGGGGCGAAGGCGTCCTTGAAGCCCTTCTTCGCGCCGTGCAGCGATTCGTACAGCGGCCGGCCCACGACCGGGGTGCGCTGCACGATCTCCTTGCCCCAGGCGAGGAAGCGTTCGTAGCCGTCGGTGGTGCGCAGGGTGGCGAGGTGGTTGGCGAGGCCGCCGATGGTGGGCGCGTAGGAGCGCTCGTTGTCGTTGACGACGATGATCAGGGGGCGGTCCTTGGCGGCGGCGATGTTGTTCAGCGCCTCCCAGGCCATACCGCCGGTCAGCGCGCCGTCCCCGATGACGGCGACGACGCGGTCCCGCCTGCCGCGGACCTGGTTGGCCTTGGCCAGGCCGTCGGCCCAGCCCAGCACGGTGGAGGCGTGGGAGTTCTCGATGACGTCGTGCTCGGACTCCTCTCGGGAGGGGTAGCCGGACAGGCCGCCCTTGCCGCGCAGCTTGGAGAAGTCCTGGCGTCCGGTGAGCAGTTTGTGTACGTACGACTGGTGGCCGGTGTCCCACAGGATGCGGTCGGCGGGCGATTCGAAGACCCGGTGCAGGGCTATGGTCAGCTCCACCACGCCCAGGTTGGGTCCCAGGTGGCCGCCGGTCCGCGCCACCGCGTGCACCAGGAACTGCCTGATCTCCTCGGCCAGTTCGCCGAGGGAGCCGCCGGGAAGCGCCTTGAGGTCACGCGGGTCGCGGATGTGTTCCAGCATCGGCATGCTCGGTCCCCCTCCTACGGGTACGGCCTCTACGGGTTCAGCTGACGCTCACGTCGGGGGCGCCGGGCAGCACCACTCCTTCGGCCTCCATGCCCGCCGCGATCTTCATGGCCTCTTCGATGAGGGTCTCGACGATCTTCGACTCGGGCACCGTCTTGATCACCTCGCCCTTGACGAAGATCTGGCCCTTGCCGTTGCCGGACGCGACACCGAGGTCGGCCTCGCGGGCCTCGCCGGGGCCGTTGACGACGCAGCCCATGACGGCGACGCGCAGCGGCACCTCCATGCCCTCCAGGCCCGCGGTGACCTCGTCGGCCAGCTTGTACACGTCCACCTGCGCCCGCCCGCAGGACGGGCAGGAGACGATCTCCAGGCGGCGGGGCCGCAGGTTCAGCGACTCCAGGATCTGCAGGCCGACCTTCACCTCCTCGGCCGGCGGCGCCGACAGGGAGACGCGGATCGTGTCGCCGATGCCCTCGGAGAGCAGCGCGCCGAAGGCGACCGCGGACTTGATCGTGCCCTGGAAGGCCGGCCCGGCCTCGGTCACGCCCAGGTGCAGCGGGTAGTCGCACCGGGCGGCGAGCTGCCGGTAGGCGTTGACCATCACGACCGGGTCGTTGTGCTTGACCGAGATCTTGATGTCGCGGAAGCCGTGCTCCTCGAAGAGGGACGCCTCCCACAGGGCGGACTCGACGAGCGCCTCTGGCGTGGCCTTGCCGTACTTCTCCAGCAGGCGCTTGTCCAGCGAGCCGGCGTTGACGCCGATCCGGATCGGCGTGCCGGCGTCGCCGGCCGCCTTCGCGATCTCCTTGACCTTGTCGTCGAACTGCTTGATGTTGCCCGGGTTCACGCGGACCGCCGCACACCCGGCGTCGATCGCGGCGAACACGTACTTCGGCTGGAAGTGGATGTCGGCGATGACCGGGATCTGCGACTTCTTCGCGATCACCGGCAGCGCGTCGGCGTCGTCCTGGGTCGGGCAGGCGACGCGCACGATCTGGCAGCCGGACGCCGTCAGCTCGGCGATCTGCTGGAGGGTCGCACCGATGTCCGCCGTGTTCGTGGTGGTCATCGACTGCACCGAGACGGGGGCACCGCCGCCCACCGGCACCGGCCCGACCTGGATGCGGCGCGAGACGCGCCGCTGCGCCAGCGGCCGGGCCGGAACCTCGGGGAGCCCCAGTGCGACGCCGGTACCGGAGGTACTGCCTCCGGGAGGCTCACCAGTGCTCATCACGTCACCCGCGGTTTCCTGCGACGGTCTCGCGGGCGGCGCGCAGGGACTCCTTGAGGGAGCCCATGGTGGCCAGGACGGCGGTGGGCTCGTAGCCGCAGTGCGCCATGCAGTTGGCGCAGCGCGGGTCCTTGCCGCGGCCGTACTTGTCCCAGTCGGTCTCCTCGATCAGCTGCCGGTACGTGGGGACGTACCCGTCGCTCATCAGGTAGCAAGGGCGCTGCCAGCCGAAGAGGGAGTAGTTGGGGATCGCCCACGCGGTGCAGGGGAAGTCGGCCTTGCCTTCCAGGAAGTCCAGGAAGAGCGGGCTGTGGTTGAGGCGCCAGCGGCGCCGGTTGCCGCCGGCGAAGGCCTTCTTGAACAGCTCCCTGGTCTGCTCGACGCCGAGGAAGTGCTCCTGGTCGGGCGCCTTCTCGTAGGCGTAGGCGGGCGAGAGCATCATCTCGTCGACCTGGAGGTCGTCGTTGAGGAAGTTGAGCACCTCGATGATGGTCTGCGGGGTGTCGGTGTTGAAGAAGGTGGAGTTGGTGGTGACCCGGAAGCCGCGCCGCTTGGCCTCCCTGATCGCCGCCACGGCCTCGTCGAACACGCCTTCCTTGGCCACGGACTCGTCGTGGCGCTCGCGCATGCCGTCGATGTGCACGGCGAAGGCGAAGTACGGGGAGGGGGTGAACTTGTCCATCTTCTTGCGGAGCAGCATCGCGTTGGTGCACAGGAAGACGTACTTCCGCTTGGCCACCAACTGCCGCACGATCTCGTCGATCTGCGGGTGCATCAGGGGCTCGCCGCCCGCGATGGAGACCATCGGCGCACCGGATTCCAGGACGGCGCCGACCGCCTGGGCGACCGGCATGCGCTGTTTCAGCACACCGGCCGGATGCTGGATCTTCCCGCAGCCCTCGCATTTGAGGTTGCACGCGAAAAGGGGTTCCAGTTCGACGATGAGCGGGAACTTCTCCCGCTTGCGCATTTTCTGTTCAAAGAGATACGTACCGACCCGGATGGACTGGCGGAGCGGCATGGCCATCTGGCTCACCTCCTGGGGAGCAGCAAAGAACGGTGCCATTCGAAAAAGACGGGAAGGATGGAGCGCAGCACACGGAAGGCCGACATTCCACCGCGCAAAGTAGCAATTCGGACAAGTTCATGTTCTGGAGCGTCCACGATCACCCGGACGGCCGCAACCGGACGGTCGCCGCCGCGGGTCGCCGCGCGCAGGGTCGCGGCGGATTCCATGTCCACCGCGACGGCGCCCCCGGCACGCAGCCCGGCCCGCTCCGCGCCGCGTACGACGTGGTCGGAGCCGCGCAGCAGGCCGGTGTGCACGGTCAGGCCGCGCTCCTTGAGGGACCGCAGCAGCGGCTCGTTGTCGGAGCAGGGCACGTCCGGCGCGCCCGGCAGATGGCCCCGCGCGGCCTCGGCGACGACCACGTCCCCCGGCCGCATCCCGGGGACCAGGCCGGCGCAGAACCCGGTGGCGACGACCGGCGCCCGCTCGGTGACGGACCCGTACCGCAGCGCGTGCGTGACGGCGTCCGACGCCGCCCGCGGGCCCATTCCGGTACGGAGCGTGACGACGGGCGCGGTCGCCCCGCTGCGGTCGCCGCCGCGCAGCGCGAGCCGTTCGATGCCGAGCGCGCAGGCGACCAGCAGCGGCGGCGGCGCTTGCGGCGGGGCGGGCCGGCCGTCCTGGCCGGTGCGCCTGCCGTGCGACGCCGCCATCAGGCGCCCTGGGACGCGCCGGCCGGTCCGCCGTTGACGTAGCGCCCCAGGGCCGTCAGCGGGAAGACCTGCCGGTACAGGTGGTAGTTGATGGAGAAGTCCCAGGGGAAGCCCGTACCGGTGAAGTACGGCTCGTCCCAGGACCCGTCGGCGCGCTGCGTGGCGGCCAGCCAGCGCACCCCGCGACCGACCGCCTCACTCTCCCGCTCGCCCGCCGCGAGCAGCGCCATCAGCGCCCACGCGGTCTGCGAGGCGGTGGACGCGCCGCGGCCCGCCCACGCCTTGTCCCGGTAGGAGCGCTGGTCCTCGCCCCAGCCGCCGTCCTCGTTCTGGACCCGCTCCAGCCAGCGCACGGCGCGGCGGACGGCGGGGTGCGAGGCGGGGATGCCCGCGGCGGCCAGGGCCGGGAGCACCGACCCGGTGCCGTAGACGTAGTTGGTGCCCCAGCGCCCGAACCACGAGCCGTCCGGCTCCTGTTCGGCCAGCAGCCAGCGGACGCCGCGCCGCACCCGCGCGTCGTGCGTCAGGCCGGCGTCGGCGGCCATCTCCACGACGTGCGCCGTGACGTCGGCCGACGGCGGGTCGATGACCTCGCCGAAGTCGCAGAACGGCAGCCGGTTGGGGAACGGGCTGGTGTTGTCGGCGTCGAAGGCGCCCCAGGCCCCGTTCTTGGACTGCATGCCCAGGTTCCAGCGCACGGCGCGCCGTACGGCGGCGTCGACGCGCTCCGGGTCCGGGTGCTGGATGCGGCGCAGCGCGAGGACGACCTCCGCGGTGTCGTCGATGTCCGGGTAGTTGTCGTTGTCGAACTCGAACGCCCAGCCACCGGAGGGCAGTTGCGGCCTGCGTACGCTCCAGTCGCCCGGCCGGTCGATCTGTTCGGCGAGCATCCAGTCGGCCGCCTTGACCAACTGCGGGTGGTCGGCGGGCAGTCCCGCGTCGGCGAGCGCGATGGCGGCCAGGCAGGTGTCCCAGACCGGGGACTGGCAGGCTTCGACCATGCGGACGGGCTCGCCGTTCGCGTCCTCGCGCCAGACGGCGAAACGGTCCAGCGACTCCAGCCCCTGGCGCAGCACCGGATGCCGGAGGTCGTAGCCGAGCAGGTGCAGCGCGATGACCGAGTAGACGGCCGGCGGCTGGATGCCGCCCCAGCAGCCGTCGTTCTCCTGCCGCTCGATGATCCAGGCGGCCGCCGCCCTCATGGCCGCGCGGCGCAGCCTGCGCACGGCGACCTTGCGGTACTGGTGCAGGCCCTTGTCCAGCCGCTGGAAGAGACCGTCCCAGCTGGTGGCCGGGGCGAGGGGCTGGCGCGGGTTCGGGTCGGCGGGGTCGGTGTGCAGCTCGTCCAGGGCGAACGGCGCGGGGCGTACGGGGCGCTTGGCCGAGACGATCGTCAGTGCCACGATCGTCTGCCGGGCCCAGCACCCGAAGTCGTAGATGTTGAGCGGGAACCACTTCGGGAAGTAGATCAGCTCGGGCGGCAGTTCGGGCAGGTCCTCCCACCGCCACCAGCCGAAGAGCGCCAGCCAGATCCGGGTGAAGACCCGGGAGGCGGCGATGCCGCCGCGCTCGCGGATCCAGGTGGCGGCCCTGGCCATGTGGGCGGCGTCCGGCGCGTCGCCGGCCAGCCGGAGGGCGACGTACGCCTCGATGGTGGCGGACAGTTCGCCGGGGCCGCCGTGGAAGGTGGCCCAGGTGCCGTCAGCGCGCTGCTCGCCGCGGATGTGGCGGGCCGCGGCCTCGGTGGTGCGCGTGTCCCCGATCCCCAGGAACTGCCGCAGCAGCAGGTCCTCGGCGTCCATGGTGACGTTGGTCTCCAGGTCGCCCTTCCACCAGCCGGCCTCGTCCTGGACGGACAGCAGGTAGTCGGTGGCGCGGGCCGTGGCGCGCCGGGCGGCGGCCGCGGTGCCGTCCGCGGCGGCCTTCTCGTGCGTGGTGTCCTCAGCGGTGGCATCGCTGGCCGAAGGGGCCCGGGGCGGCAGCGCCCCGGTGCTTCCGTCGGTCGTCGCTGTCATGGCTTCCCCTTCTGCAGTGAACTGTGAAGCGTGCTCAGGGATTCCGTCGGCCGGCGCCCGGGCCCGTGTCGGGAAACGGGCCCCTGCGACTGCGGTTCGGGAGCGCCGGCCGGCGACTGCGATCTAGATCGGGTCGATGGCGATCATCTCTCTCGTACGACGACGAAGTCCGCGAGCGCGACGAGCTGCGCGCGGACCGGTGCGGGCATGTCCACCTCGTCCAGTGCGGCGATGGCGGTGGTGTGCTGGCGGCGGGCCTCCTGGGAGGTCCACTCGCGGCCGCCGGCCTCCTCGATGAGGGCCGCGCGGGAGGCGAACTCCTCCTCGGTGAAGTCCGCGATCTCGTCCTCGCTCTTCTTCGCGTCCGCGGCGAGGATGCCGGCGAGCCGTTCGGCGGCGGGGTTGTCGGCCGCCAGGGCGGCGACGACCGGCAGCGACTTCTTGCGCTGGCGCAGGTCGCTCCAGGTCTGCTTGCCGGTGGCCTCCGGGTCGCCCCAGATGCCGAGCAGGTCGTCGACGGCCTGGAAGGCGAGGCCGAGGTGGTAGCCGTACTTCTCCAGGGTGTCGGCGGTGCGGTCGTCGGCGCCGCCGAGGACGGCGCCGACCGAGACGGCGCAGGCGAGCAGCGCGCCCGTCTTGTTGCCCTCCATCTCCAGGCACTCCTCGACGGTGACCCGCTCGCGGTGCTCGTAGGAGATGTCCTGGGCCTGGCCGTCGATGAGCTTGCGGGTGGCCGTGGTGAGCCGGCGGGTGGCGCGGCCCGCCTCGACGGTGCCCAGTTCCAGCAGTATTTCGTTGGCGAGGGCGAACAGCGCGTCGCCGACCAGGATGGCCTGGGCGGGGCCGTGTACCTTCCACACCGTGTCGCGGTGGCGCCGCTGCTCGTCGCCGTCCATCAGGTCGTCGTGCAGCAGCGAGAAGTTGTGGACCAGTTCCACGGCGACGGCGCCGGGGACGCCCACCTCGGGGGGCTGCCCGGCGGCCTGGGCCGAGAGCAGCGCGAGCGCGGGGCGTACCGCCTTGCCGCCGTCGCCGTCCGCGGGCCGCCCCGCGGCGTCGATCCAGCCGAAGTGGTACGCGGCGACGGTGTCCATGGGGGGCGCGAGCCGGGCCACGGCGGCACGCAGCACGGGCGTGGCGAGCTGCCGCCCGCGCTCCAGCAGCGCGGTGACGGTCTCGGTGTCGATAGCTGGGGAAGCCGGGTGCACGGTTTCTCCTCTGTTTCCGGTGCTCGTGCTCGTGCGAGAGCTCGTACTCGTGGTCATGCCGCCTCCTGGGGCAACTGGCCCTGGGGGAAGCCGAGTTCGGTGAGTGCCTCGCGAACGGCTCCGAGGCCGCTGCGAACAGCGCTTTCCATGGTCGCGGGCCACCCGGTGGCGGTCCACGCACCGGCCAGGTACAGGCCGGGGGTCTTGGTGCGGGCGGCGGGCCGGAGCCGGCCGACGCCCGGGGTGGGGGCGAACGTCGCGGTGCGTTCGCGGGTGACGAAGAAGTCGCGGACGACGGCGCCGCGCGCGGCGGGCAACAGCCGCTCCAGCTCCGGCAGGTAGCGCTTGCGCAACTCGGCCACCGGCCGGTCGATCTCGTCCTGCGCTGCGGACTGCGACACGGCCAGGTACTGGCTGCGGGCGCCGCCGGGCAGCGCGGCGAGACCGGATGCCTCCGTACGGTCGAAGACCCACTGGACCGGCGAGCCGAGGGCCGCGAAGAACGTCCCCCGCAACGGACCTGACGGTCCGGGGGGCGCCCCCAGCTTGAGCACCGGCCGGTCGTAGACGACGTGCAGGTTCAGGATCGGCGCGGTGCCGATGTCCAGCAGCCGGTCCTGGTCGTCGAGGCTGCCCTCGGGGAGCAGGCCGTGGGTCTCGCGCTGCGGCAGGGCCAGTACGACCGTTCCAGCGTCCAGCTGCTCACGGCCGTGCGGGCCGTTCTCCACGGTCACCCGCCAGGCACCGTTCTCCGTACGGGCCAGGGCGCTCGCGCGGGTACGCAGCTCGACGCGGACGCCCGCCTTCTCCAGGGCCTCGCGCGCGAGCGTGTCGTGCACGTCGCCGAGCGGCACCCGGGACCAGCCGATGTCGGCGGCGCCGTTGTCGGAGAGCAGGCCGGTCTTGAAGACCTTGGCGGCCAGGCCCAGCGAGGCGTCGCCGGCCCGCGCGTTGAGCGTCGCGACGCCGACCAGGTCCCACAGCGCCTCGACGGCGCGCGGCGACTGGCCGTGCCGGGCCAGCCAGGAGGCGAAGTCGACACGGTCCAGGGCGGGGTCCTCGGGGTCCAGCTTCTTCAGGGCCAGCGCCGCCCGGCCGACGTTCGCCCGCTCGGCGAGCGTCAGGTGCGGGTACATGGCCAGGCTCTTCGCCAGGTGCAGCGGTACGGGCAGGCCGGTGCGCCGCAGCCGGCCCAGCCGCAGCCCTTCGGCGTCCAGCACGGGGACGTCCATCCGGTCCTGGAGGGGCACCAGGCCGCGGCCGCCCACCCGGTCGAGGAACCCGCCGTACGCGGTGCAGCAGCGCAGGTAGACGTGCTGGCCGTTGTCGACGGTCAGCTCCCCCACCGCCGAGTCCCGGCGGAAGGAGAAGACCAGCCCGCCCAGCCGGGGCCGCCCCTCGAAGAGGGTGACGCGCAGCCCCGCGTCGGCCAGCGCCAGCGCTGCCGTGATACCGGCGAGACCGCCCCCAATGACCACCGCAGCCGCCCCATCGGGGCGGCCTGCCTCATGTGCATCGTGCCGGTCGGGCCGCATCGGTCCCGATGTCATTCGCCCTCCCTGATTACTGACGTCAGGGACGCAGTGGACGGGCGGAGGGTTGCCCGCCGCTTGTTCCGTCGTACGGCCCGTGAGCTGGGCTCCCCCGCCTCGCCCGTCTCCTGGCACCTCATCCGCGCCTCCTGGCCGGCGGCCTGCCCGCCGCCCTGGCCGCCTGGCGGCGGCCGATGGCCCGCGCGTCGAACCCCGACAGGCCGCGTACGGCCACGAACGCCTTCTCCCGGCCGGGCAGCGAGACCCGGCCGCGCAGCACGGCCGCCGGGTCCGCCGCGATCCTCGACAGGAGGCGGTGGTAGATGCCGGCCATGGCGGCGACGCAGGCACCGCTGCGCCGGTCGAGCATGGGCAGCAGCCTGAAACCCTGGTCAAACAGCGCGCGGGCGCGCCTGACTTCGAAGTGGACGAGTCCGGTGAAGTCCGCTCCGGGCGGCGGGACCGGACTGTGGAAGCCCACCGCGCAGCCGAACTTGGCGAGGTCGTCGGAGGGGAGATACGTACGGCCGTTTCCGGCGTCCTCGCGAACGTCTCTCAGGATATTGGTCAGTTGCAGGGCCAGCCCGAGCGTATCGGCGTACTCGGCGGCGCGTTCGGCGTCCGGCGCGCCGGACACGGTGCCGAACACTCCCAGGGAGAGCCGGCCGATCGCCCCCGCGACGCAGCGGCAGTAGACCTTCAGGTCGTCCCAGGTCTCGTACGTCTCGCCGCGCACGTCCATCAGGACGCCGTCGATCAGCTCGTCGAGCCCGCCGAGCGGGATCGGGAAGCGCCGGGACGCGTCGGACAGCGCGACCGCGACCGGGTCGGTGTCGTCCTCGTCGACCGCGCCGTCCTGGATACGCCCGAGCAGGGCGCGAGTCTCCTCCAGGCGCTGCTGCTTGGCGGCGGGTGCGAGCACGCCGTCGCCGATGTCGTCGACCCGGCGCGAGAAGGCGTAGAGCGCGGACATGGCCTGCCGCTTGTCGGCCGGCAACAGCCGGATGCCGTAGGCGAAGTTACGTGCCTGCTGCCCGGTCACGGCCTCGCAGTAGCGGTACGCAGCGAGCACCGGCGCGGACGTGTGTGCGAAATCCTCCACGGTCCGACTCACCCCTCTCTTCGCAATGTCGCCCCCACCTCGCGCAGCAGACTGAGCTTGGTCGGCTTGGGCGGTCCAGGGAGTACGTCGTGGTCGGCGGCGGCGACCGCCCGGAGTGCGGCGCGTCCGCCGGCGACGAAGCCGGCGAGCAGCAGTTTGAGCCTGCCGTGGACGCTACCCACCAGCGGGGTGCCTTCATTCAGCAGTTCACGGGCGCGTTCCGCCTCGTACGCGATCAGCGCACGCACCGGCGCGCCCCCCGTGCGGGCGGCGAGGTCCGCCTCCGTGACCCCGAAGCGCCGCAGGTCCTCGCCGGGGAGGTAGATCCGGTCGCGGGCGAGGTCCTCGGCGACGTCCTGGAGGTGCTCGACGATCTGCAGCCCCGTGCAGACGGCGTCCGAGCGCCGGACGCGCTCGGGGCTGGTGGTGCCGGTGATGCCCAGGACGAGCCGGCCCACGGGGTTGGCGGACAGCTCGCAGTAGGCGAGCAGGTCCCCGTACGTGGGGTAGCGGCCGACCCGCTGGTCCTGCCGGTTGGCCTCGATCAGGCGCAGGAAGGGCTCCGGCGTCAGACCGCAGCGGCGCACGGTCGGGCCGAGGCGGCGCATCAGGGGATGCAGCGGCCCCGGGGCCCGGTCGCCGAAGACGCGGTACAGGTCCGCCTCCAGCGCGTCGAGCAGCGCGACGCGGTCTCCGCCTTCGCCCGCGGCCGAACGGTCCAGGCCGAGGAGTACGGCGTCCTCGCCGCCGGGCGCGAGGTCGCCGTCGCCGATGTCGTCCACGAGCCGGGCGAAGCCGTAGACGGCCATCAGGTCCCGCCGCCAGGCGCGGGGCAGGAAGAGCGGCGCCACCGGGAAGTTCTCGTGCGCGGCCTTGGCCAGGACGGTGCGCGACGCCGCGTCGCCCCGGCCGTCGTCCGGCGCCCCGGGCCGGACGGGGACGCCGCGCGCCCGCGTCATCCCTCGGCTCACCGGAGGCTGCCCGGCGCGTTTCGGAGCCGGAGAGTTCCAGTAGCCATTGCCGTCACGCCTCCCGTTCTACACCGCCAAGCCAAAACATCCCATTTCGGACACGCCGCATGCTGCGACCGGCCCGATCGGACCCCGATCGCCAGGACGGGTAAGCATTGCCCGACTTGTGCCACTTGTGCTGTTCAGTACCCGTACAGCTTACGCCGTACATCTCTCCCGCGTCCGAGGGGGTACCGAACCGCGAAGCAACGATCCGGTCAACATCCAGCCAGCCCGAACTGTTCCCGAATCCAGCGGAGTTGACCAACTGTTAACGATCAGCAGACCCGCGGACAACCTTCGGCGGCCGGCCCGCCAACGATCAACGGCCCCCGCGAGCCGGACTCGCGGGGGCCGTGCGGCGCGCTGCGGGCTACTTGCCCGTCTCCTTCTCGTACGCCTTGATCACTTCGTCCGTCGGGCCGTCCATCATCAGCTCGCCCTTCTCCAGCCACAGCACCCGGTCGCAGGTGTCCCTGATCGACTTGTTGTTGTGACTGACCAGGAAGACCGTACCGGCCTCCTTGCGCAGCTCGCGGATGCGGGCCTCCGAGCGCTTCTGGAAGGCACGGTCGCCCGTCGCCAGCGCCTCGTCGATCATCAGGACGTCGTGGTCCTTGGCCGCCGCGATGGAGAAGCGCAGGCGCGCCCCCATGCCGGAGGAGTACGTGCGCATCGGCAGCGAGATGAAGTCGCCCTTCTCGTTGATGCCCGAGAAGTCCACGATGCTCTGGTAGCGCTCGCGCACCTGCTCGCGGGACATGCCCATCGCCAGACCACCGAGGATGACGTTCTTCTCGCCGGTCAGGTCGTTCATCAGGGCCGCGTTCACGCCCAGCAGCGACGGCTGGCCGTGCGAGTAGACCCGGCCGCGCTCCGCCGGCAGCAGGCCGGCGACGGCCTTGAGCAGCGTCGACTTGCCCGAGCCGTTGGAGCCGATCAGGCCGATCGACTCGCCGCGGTAGGCGGTGAAGCTGACACCCTTGACCGCGTGCACCTCGCGCACGCCGCTGGAGGGCTTGCGGCGGATGATGCGGTTCAGGGCGGCGGTGGCGCTGCCCTTGCCCGCTCCGGTGCCGTACACCCGGTACACGATGTGCAGGTCGTCCGCGATCACGGTGGGGACGCGGTTCCCGTCCGCCGTCTGCACGGCGTCCTCTTGCTCAGCCACGGCCGTACCGCTCCTCAGCCTTCCAGAAGTACACGAAGCCGGCGATGCCCATCACCAGCGCCCAGCCCAGGGCCAGCGGCCACACGTGCGGGGGCAGCTTGTCCGAGGTGAAGCTGTCGATCAGCGCGAAGCGCATCAGGTCGATGAAGATCACGGCCGGGTTGCAGTCCAGCAGGACGTGCACGAAGGCGGGGACCGCCTTCTCCTTGAGGATCACGTCGATGCTGAACATCACGCCGGACGCGTACATCCACGTCCGCATGATGAAGGGCATCAGCTGCGCGAGGTCGGGGGTCTTGCTGCCCAGCCGGGCCATGACCATCGCGAGGCCGGTGTTGAAGACGAACTGCAGCACCAGGGCCGGGATCGCCAGCAGCCAGGACCAGGTGGGCACCTGGCCGTAGCCCAGCAGGATGAGGACCAGCACGCCCATCGAGAAGAGCAGCTGCTGGAGCTGCATCAGGCAGAACGAGATGGGCAGGCAGGCGCGCGGGAAGTGCAGCGCGCGCACCAGGCCCAGGTTGCCGGAGACCGCGCGGGTGCCGGCCATCACCGAGCTCTGGGTGAAGGTGAAGATGAAGACGCCGGTGACCAGGAAGGGCACGTAGTCCTCGACACCACGGCTGGTGCCGATCAGCAGGCCGAAGATGAGGTAGTAGACGAGCGCGTTCAGCAGGGGCGTCACCACCTGCCACACCTGGCCCAGCTTCGCCTGGCTGTACTGCGCGGTCAGCTTCGCGCTGGAGAAGGCGCGGATGAAGTGCCGCCGGTCCCACAGCTGCCGCACGTACTCCGGCAGGCTGGGCCGCGCGCCGCTCTGCGTGAGCCCGTACTTGCGGGCCAGCTCGGCACGGGACAACCCGTCGTCGGGTGTTGGCGGGGCACTCATGGCGACCGCACTGTCGTGCGTAGTCTCGCTCACTGTTGACACTTTCGTCCTCAAGGTGCGCTGCCGGGGTCGCGCCCCGGGTTCGCGCCTGATGCTCTCAGATACGAGCTTGTCAGATGACGGGAGGGCGGCCCAGCCGGGTCAGGCGCCAAACGGTACGCCACTTCATGGGACGCCTGGGACCACAGGGAGTGGCCCAGCCCTCCTTGAAGCCGCCCAGCCACGCGCGCAGCGCGGGCCGCGAGGGGCGCCGGGCGAGGGTGAGCAGGAACCAGACACCGAGATAGACCGGAACCAGCGGAGCCGGCAGGTTGCGGCGGGCCAGCCAGACCCGGTTGCGGGCCACCATGCGGTGGTAGACCGCGTGCCGGCTGGGGGCGTGCGTGGGGTGCAGCAGCACCATGTCCGACCGGTAGTCGATCATCCAGCCCGCGTCCAGGGCCCGCCAGGCCAGGTCGGTCTCCTCATGGGCGTAGAAGAAGTCGTCGGGCAGCCCGCCGACCTCCTCGAAGACCTTCGTACGGACCGCGTTGGCGCCGCCCAGGAAGGTGGTGACGCGGGAGGACCGCATCGGGTCGGAGGCGCGCAGCCGCGGCACGTGCCGGCGCTGCGTCTCCCCCGTCTCCGGGTCCGCGATGCGGAAGCTGATGATGCCCAGCTTCTTGTCGCGGGCGAACGCCTCACGGCACAGTTCGGCGGTGTCCGCCCGGTCCAGCAGCCCGTCGTCGTCCAGGAACAGCAGCACGTCCACCTCGCTGCCACCGGGACCGAACGCCTCGATGCCGACGTTGCGCCCGGCCGGGATGCCGACGTTCTCCGACAGCTCCACGGTCCGTACGCCCTCGGGCAGCGCCGGCAGCGGCGAACCGTTGCCGACGACCACGACCTCGATGTGCTCGCCGTGCTGCTTGGCGACCGAGTCGAGCAGCGCGCGCAGCTCCTCTGGGCGGTTGCCCATGGTCAGGACGACAGCGCCGACCTTCATCTCCTTCGCCCCCGTCATTTGAGCCTGCTGGAGGCGAGGATGGACACGAGGTGGAGCAGCGTCTGGAGGAGCGCGATCCCCGCCATCACCGCGACACCGAGCCGCGAGAAGAACAGGTCGCCCCTGGCCGAGTCCACGATCGCCAGGACCAGGATCACCAGCGACGCCTCGATCCCGAGGATCAGCCGGTGGAACTTGAGCGCGGCGGCGGCCTTGCGGGCCAGCGCCATGCCGGACGAGCGCGGCTCGGACGCCGCCTCCTTGACCGGCGGCAGCCCGCCCTGGTGACGGGCCACGCCGACCAGGTCGGTCTCGGCCTTGATCAGGATCGCGCCGAGGGCGGCGAGGGTGCCGAGGAAGGCCCACAGCCAGTCGATCCGCCCCGAGCCCCACAGGTCGGCGGCGCGCAGCCCGAAACCGACCAGTACGGCGGCGTCGGTGAGGTAGGCGCCGACCCGGTCCAGGTACACCCCGCCCAGCGAGAACTGCTTCTTCCAGCGGGCGACCTCGCCGTCGACGCAGTCGAGCAGCAGGTAGAGCTGGACCATCAGCACGCCGAGCACGGCCCCCCAGATCCCCGGCACCAGCAGGGCCGGGGCCGCGAGGACGCCGAAGAGGGTCATCACATAGGTCAGCTGGTTGGGCGTGATCCTGGTGTTCACCAGGTACCGGTCGCAGCGCAGCGAGATTTCCCGCATGTACAGGCGCCCGGCCCAGTGCTCACCGCTGCGCCGGTCCTTGACACCCGCGGGGTGCACGACCGGGCGGAGTTCAGCTACTGACGGCTTGTGCATAGTCGGCGTATGCGTCCCTGATCTGGTCGGTGGACAGGTCGAGGTGTTCGAGGATCGTGTAGCGGCCGGGGCGGGTCTGCGGCGCGAACTCGACGGCCTTGACGAACTCCTCGTCACTGAAGCCGATCTCGCCGGGCGTCACCGGCAGGCCGTGCCGCCGCAGCACCTCGATCATCAGCCCGCAGGTCTCCTTGTCCCCGCGCAGGTGCGTGGCGAAGGCGGCGCCGAGGCCGCACTGCTCGCCGTGGCTCGCCGCCCGCTTGGGGTAGAGGATGTCGAAGGCGTGGTTGATCTCGTGGCAGGCGCCGGAGGCCGGGCGGCTGTCGCCGGCCACCGACATCGAGATGCCGGTCAGGACCAGGCCCTCGGCCAGCACCTGGAGGAAGCCGTCGTCGCCGACGCCGCCGGGGTGGCGCAGCACGGCCTCGCCGGCCTGGCGCGCCATGGCGGCGGCCAGCCCGTCGATGTTCTCGCCGGTCTCGCGGTGCGAGAGCTCCCAGTCCGCGACGGCTGAGATGTTGGAGATCGCGTCGCCGATGCCAGAGCGTACGAAGCGGACCGGGGCCTCGCGGATGACGTCGAGGTCGATCACCACGGCGATCGGGTTGGGCACGCCGTAGGAGCCGCGGCCCGCGTCGTTGTCGAGGGTGGCGACCGGCGAGCACAGGCCGTCGTGCGACAGGTTCGTCGCGACGGCGACCAGCGGCAGCCCGATGCGGGCCGCCGCGTACTTCGCACAGTCGATGATCTTGCCGCCGCCCAGGCCCACGACCGCGTCGTAGTGGCCCTTCTTCATGGCGTCGCCGAGCTTGATCGCGTCGTCCAGCGTGCCGCCGCCGACCTCGTACCAGTCGGCGCCGGGCAGCGCGGGGCACAGCCGCTCCCGCAGCCGGGCGCCCGAGCCGCCGCTGATGGCGACGGCCAGCTTCCCGGACGCGGAGATGCGCTGATCGGCCAGCAGGCCCGCCAGGTCGTCCAGTGCGCCGGCGCTGATGTCAACGACGACCGGGGACGGAATCAGGCGGGTCAGTACCGGCATGCGATCTCACGGCCCTTCGCGAGGTCGTCGTGGTTGTCGATCTCGACCCACGCGACCTCGCCGATCGGCGCCACGTCCACCTTGAAGCCGCGGTTGACCAGCTCCTGGTAGCCGTCCTCGTAGTACAGGTCGGGGTCGCGCTCGAAGGTGGTCTTCAGCGCGTCCGCGAGCTCCTCGGCGGCCGAGCCCTCGATGAGGGTGACGCCGATGTACTCGCCGGTGGCCTCCGCGGGGTCCATCAGCTTGGTGATCTTCTGGACGCCCTTGTCGGGGTCCACGACGACCTTCATCTCCTCGTCGGCCAGGTTCTTGACCGTGTCCAGCGCGAGAATGATCTTCTTGCCGTCGCCGCGGGCGGCGAGCAGCGTGCGCTCGACGGAGACCGGGTGCACGGTGTCACCGTTGGCGAGGATCACGTCGTGCTTGATCGCGTCCCGGCCGCACCACAGGGAGTAGGCGTTGTTCCACTCCTCGGCCTTGTCGTTGTCGATGAGGGTGAGCTTGAGGCCGTACTTGGCCTCCAGGGCGGCCTTGCGCTCGTACACGGCCTCCTTGCGGTAGCCGACGATGATCGCGACCTCGGTCAGACCGATCTCGGCGAAGTTGCCGAGCGTGAGGTCCAGGATGGTCGTGTCACCGTCCACCGGCACCAGGGCCTTGGGCAGGGTGTCGGTGTAGGGACGCAGACGCCGTCCGGCGCCGGCGGCCAGCACGAGGCCGATCATGCGGGTTCTCCTTCATCGTGTACGGCGGGTGCTCCGGAGGACACCCAGAAGCGGATGCTCTCCACGAGCACCAGCAGCGCCAAAACCAGTGCCAGGACCGTCAGCGCGATTGTGAAACCTGAGCCGTGCAGCAGGGCCGCCAGGAGGACGACGAGCAACGTGCGCCCCTCGTGCCCGCCGGCCGCCCGCACCAGCCATCGCGGCGGGGCCCCCGTGCCGACGCGGATGCGGTAGACGGTGTCGTAGTGATGGTAGGCGACCGCCGCGACCAGGCCGAACGCCGCGGGCAGCGCCTGGTCGGCGTCCGAGCGGGCCGCCACGACCAGGATGGCCACGTACTCGCCCGCCCGGAACAGCGGCGGGACGAGCCAGTCGAGCGGGCCCTTGAGCGGGCGGGCGACGGCCTGCCCGGAGAACAGGGCGTAGATGACGGCGACGATCACGGTCGTCCACGTCACGGGCTCGTCCTGGAAGATCACCCAGGTCAGCAGGCAGGCGGCACCGAGGAAGGCCATCACGGGGGCGGTGAAGGCACCGCCGCTGCCGCCCCGGGCGAACAGCCCGGCGAGCGGCCCGGAATCGGCCAGGTCGGCGAGTGCCGCCGCGGCCCGGTCGGTCCGTCGGGCGCGCCGCGTCAGCGAGCGCAGCACCCGGCCCGCCGTGGTGTAGCAGGCGGCCAGGGCGCAGCCGACGAGCAGCGCGTAGAAGACGATGCGCGGGGTGGTGCAGGCGGTCAGTACGGCGATCATGGCCCAGCGTTCGCCGATGGGCAGCACGATCATCCGGCGCACCCACACCGTCCAGCCGACGCTGTCGAGCCGGTCGGACAGCGCCGCGGTGGGACTGGTGTTGCCGGTGGCGTCGTGATTCGCCTCGTTGAAAGAAAAGTCGACAACATGCCGGCAGGTCTGCAAGACCATCGCGCCCAGGGCCAGCACCCAGACGTCATCACCACCACGCGCCGCACCGAGCGCGAGGCCCGCGTAGTACGCGTACTCCTTCGCCCGGTCGAAGGTCGCGTCGAGCCAGGCACCCATCGTCGAGTACTGGAGCGAGTAGCGGGCGAGCTGCCCGTCGGTGCAGTCCAGGACGAAGGAGAAGATCAGGAGCAGCCCGGCGGCGATGAACCCGCCACGGCTGCCGGTGGCCGCACAGCCCGCCGCGACCACCGCGGTGAGCAGCGACGCCGTGGTGACCTGGTTGGGCGTCAGGCCGCGGCGCGCGCACCAGCGGGCGAGGTAGCGGGAGTACGGGCTGATGCAGAAGGTCGTGAAGAACCCGTCACGGGCCTTGACCGCGGTACGCAGCCGTACGGCCTCGTCGTCGACGGCGGCGACGGCCTCCTCGGCCGTGGCGCGCTCGGCGGGCGTCAGCGGCACGGTCGCGACCAGGCTGCCCAGCTCGACGCGCTGCGGCGCGGCGTCCCCGGCCGCCAGGGACTCGGCGAGCGCGTCGGGCAGGACGTCCACGCGGTAGCGGGTGCCGGGCCCGGCGGGGACCGCGGCGGCGGCGCGCTGGAGCGCGGCGCGCGCCTCGGGCTGCGCGGTGACGGCGCCCGGCACGGCCGCGGCCGGGAAACGCGGGTCGGTCAGTGCCAGCCGGAGGCTGTGCAGGTGGCCCACGAAGCGGGGATCGACGACGGCGACGCGTTCATCGGCCGGAACCGCGGCGAGCACGTCGGCCACGGCCGCGGCACCGTCCGCCGTACGGACGTCGAAACCCAGCGAGCGCAGGTCGGCTTCGAGCGGCGACCCGGCGACCGGCTGACCGGTGAGGATGGCGGTCGACAGACGAACTCACTCCTTGGAAGCTGGCAAGGCCGCGCCGGTCGGTCCGCATTCGATACGGGCTACCCGGGCAGCGGGCGTGGCACACCTGGGCCCCCGAGGGGGTGGGTGGGCACGTCGGCAGAGGCTATCGGATCGCCGGATGCGGCCGTTCACCGCGCATTCACCGCTCGACCGAGTGACCGACGGCTGCGCCTGCCGCGATCATCATGGTGGATCAACGCACTCAGGAACAACTGACGCCCGGCCGACGCCCCGACATCGTGCCGGTTATGCGGTGATTCGCGCGTTGTGGGCGGAATGCCGGGGGGGGTGTTGGGGGTGGGTGGGGCTGAGGTGCGGGGGGGGGGGAGCTGAGGTGCGGGGGGGGCTGAGGCGGGGGTTGAGGTGGGGGGCGGCGGGCGGGGCGGCCGCCCTACAGGTCAAATCGAACCTCACGTTCCCCCACCGGGGGCTTACCCAGCGGACGCGCACGGGAAGCGCAGCGAGGCAGGCACGAGGCGGGGGGGGCGGGGGCGCCGAGGCTGGGGTGCCCGGAGTGGGCGGGGAGGGAGTGGGGCGGGGTGGGGGTGGGGCGGGGGGTGCCCAGAGTGGGCGGGGCTGAGACGCGGGGGGGGCTGAGGCGGGGGAGGCTGGGGTGGGGGGCGGTGGGCGGGGCGGCCGCCCTACAGGTCAAATCGAACCTCACGTTCCCCCACCGGGGGCTTACCCAGCGGACGCGCACGGGAAGCCCGGCGGGGCGGGCACGAGGCCGGAGAAGCCCGGCGGGGCGGGCACGAGGCCGGGGCGAGCGGGCCGGCGGGCGGGGAGTGCTGGTCGCGGCGGGCCGCGGGAGAATGCTGCACGACCTCCGGGGCTGCCCGGGCGGCCGCTTCGCCGTCGAACCTTGCACCTTCCAGCTCGAACCGCATGGGCACGCGGTGCACGAGGCGACGCTCTGCCACTGATGCGGGCGCAGCTAGGGCAGACTTGAGCGGGCGAGGAGACCGACGACAAGGATGGGCATGCCGATCACACCTGCCAACGGACAGACCGCCGGGACCACGGCGGCGAACCCCCCGGGTGCCGCCGAACCGATCTTGCTGGAGCTGGTCGACGAGGACGGTACGACGATCGGCACCGAGGAGAAGCTCACCGCGCACCAGCCCCCCGGTCTGCTGCACCGGGCGTTCTCGGTCTTCCTCTTCGACGACCGGGGGCGGCTGCTGCTGCAGCGCCGGGCGCTGGGCAAGTACCACTCCCCCGGTGTCTGGTCCAACACCTGCTGCGGCCACCCCTACCCGGGGGAGACCCCGTTCGCCGCCGCGGCGCGGCGCACCGCCGAGGAGCTGGGCCTCGCACCGACCCTGCTCGGCGAGGCCGGTACCGTCCGCTACAACCACCCGGACCCGGAGTCCGGGCTGGTGGAGCAGGAGTACAACCACCTGTTCGTGGGGCTGGTGCAGGCCGTGCCGGCGCCGGACCCGGACGAGGTCGGCGAGGTCGCGTTCGTGACGCCGCAGGAGCTGGCGGAGCGGCACGCGCAGGCGCCGTTCTCGGCGTGGTTCATGACCGTGCTGGACGCGGCCAGGCCCGCCGTGCGGGAGCTCACCGGACCCGCGGCGGGCTGGTAGTCCCGCCCACCGGGGCGAGCGGCAGTTCGGCCCAGACCGCCTTGCCGCCGCTCGCCGTGTGCTGCACGTCGCACTTGCCGCCCGCCTCGACCGTAAGCATTTTGACCAGCCACAGGCCGCGGCCGCCGACGTCTCCTTCGTCCGCCTCGACGGCCTTGGGGCGGTACGGGTGGTCGTCCTCGACGGCGACCCTGACCCAGTTGGCGCCGACGGTGACCTCGACGGTGATTTCCGGGGAGAGCAGCGCGGCGTGCTGCACGGCGTTGGTGACCAGTTCGGAGACGATCAGCAGCAGGGCGTCGACGATCTCGTCGGCGGCCGGTACGCGCTGTGCGGCGAGCAGGTCCCGGACCGCGTGGCGCGCCTGGGGTACCGACGACTGGAGTGCCGGTGCGGTGAAGCGCCAGACACCTTCGTACGCGAAAGGGGAGGCCAGCTCCTCGGGGGGTTCGGCGGGGGGTCCGGAAGGCATCCTCACCCTCCGAGTGTTGGTACTGAGTTGGTCCGTACCGACCCGCTGAACAGAAGTCAGCCTGTATCGACGCCTTCTGACCGGTTCCGCAATCAGTGATCGTCTCTACGACTGGTCCTGATCTTTTTGTTTGCTGTTCAAGGACTGTCCGGCAGCGGCAGAACCGCCCGCCACCATGCCGACGATCCGGCGGCCGCCGACGCCCATGGCGATCAGGCCGAGCCCGTCGAAGAGCAGTGCGAGGGAGAAGAAGCAGCCGATCACGTACCGGCTGCTGTGCGGCCAGTCGCCGAGCACCAGCACGCCCAGCAGGATGCCGAAGGCCCCCTGCACCAGCGTCCAGCCGAACTGCGGCCCCCGTACGACCGCGCCGCCGACCAGCCGGAAGACGCCGCCGGTGAGGAAGAGCAGCGCCGCGAACATCGTCAGCCCCGCCGCCGCGACCTCCGGCTGCCGGATGACGACCACGCCCGCCGCGATGTTCAGCGCGGCCACGATCACCGCGAGCCAGAAGAAGCCGGAACCGCGCGACTGGATCGCGTGCAGCAGCCCCACCACGCCGCCGACCAGCAGCAGCCAGCCGAAGAGCAGCATCGAGGTGAGGGTGGCGAATCCGACGTACGCCAGGCCCACCAGGCCCGCGATCACCAGGACGGCCCCGAGCGCCGCCAGCAGGCCGAAGCTGCGTTTCAGCTCGCCCGCCGGCCGTGTCCCCCGGGCCGGCTCCCGCGCCGGGGGCTCCGAGAATCTGCTTCTGCCGGCCATCACGGCCCTCCTCACAGACGCCTTTGTCCCGGTATACCTCCTCTGGATGCATATGGCAGCGCATACAAACGACAGCAGGCCCGGCGCTTGAAAAGCGCCGGGCCTGCCGCGGAAGTAGCGGGGACAGGATTTGAACCTGCGACCTCTGGGTTATGAGCCCAGCGAGCTACCGAGCTGCTCCACCCCGCGTCGGTGAACCCGACTCTACGGGGCGACGGGGCCGCGTGCCAAATCCGCCGGCCGGCCCCGGCTTGTCACACCGTCCGTTCGGCGACCCGCCCGGACGCCACCTCGACGCGGCGCGTGGTGTCCACGGCTTCCAGCATCCGCCGGTCGTGCGTCACCAGCAGCAGCGTGCCGCGGTAGGAGGCGAGCGCGGACTCCAGCTGCTCGATCGCCGGCAGGTCCAGGTGGTTGGTCGGCTCGTCCAGGACCAGGAGGTTCACGCCGCGGCCCTGGAGGAGGGCGAGGGCGGCGCGGGTACGCTCGCCCGGCGAGAGCGTGGCGGCGGGCCGCAGTACGTGGGCCGCCTTGAGCCCGAATTTGGCGAGCAGCGTCCGTACGTCGGCCGGGGACATCTCCGGTACGGCGGCGCGGAAGGCGTCCGCCAGCGGCTCGTCGCCGAGGAAGGCGCCGCGGGCCTGGTCGACCTCGCCGACGACGACGCCGGGGCCCAGGGAGGCGTGCCCGGCGTCCAGCGGCAGCCGGCCCAGCAGGGCGGCGAGCAGCGTGGACTTGCCGGAGCCGTTGGGGCCGGTGATCGCGACCCGGTCCGCCCAGTCGATCTGGAGGTCCACCGGGCCGAAGCGGAAGTCCCCGCGCCGGACCTCGGCGCCGCGCAGGGTGGCCACCACGGCGCCCGCGCGGGGTGCCGCGGCGATCTCCATGCGCAGCTCCCACTCCTTGCGCGGCTCCTCGACCACCTCCAGGCGGTCGATCATGCGCTGGGTCTGCTTGGCCTTGGCGGCCTGCTTCTCGGTGGCCTCGACCCGGGCGTTCCGGCCGATCTTGTCGTGGTCGGTGGCCTTGCGGCGGGCGTTCTTGACGCCCTTTTCCATCCAGTTGCGCTGGAGGTGGGCGCGGGCCTGGAGGGCGGCCTTGGTGTCCGCGTACTCCTCGTACTCCTCGCGGGCGTGCCGCCGGGCCCGCTCGCGCTCCTCCAGGTACGACACGTACCCGCCGCCGTAGGTGTTGACCTGCTGCTGCGCGACGTCCAGTTCGACGACGCGGTCGACCGTGCGGGCCAGGAACTCGCGGTCGTGGCTGACCAGGACGGTGCCGGCGCGCAGGCCGGTGACGAACTCCTCCAGCCGGGCCAGTCCGTCCAGGTCCAGGTCGTTGGTGGGCTCGTCCAGCAGGAAGACGTCGTAGCGGGAGAGCAGCAGCGAGGCGAGGGAGGCGCGGGCGGCCTGGCCGCCGGACAGGGAGGTCATCGGCTGGTCGAGGCCGACGGCCAGGCCGAGCTGCCCGGTCGTCTCCTCGGCGCGTTCGTCGAGGTCGGCGGCGCCGAGCGAGAGCCAGCGCTCCAGGGCGGTGGCGTACGCGTCGTCGGCGCCCGGCTTTCCGTCGACCAGGGCCTGGGTGGCGGTGTCCAGGGCGGTCTGGGCCGCCGTGACGCCGGTGCGGCGGGCGAGGAAGGCGCGTACCGACTCCCCTGGGCGGCGGTCGGGCTCCTGGGGGAGGTGGCCGACGGTGGCGGTGGGCGGGCTGAGGGCCAGCCGGCCTTCCTCGGGGGTGTCCAGCCCGGCCAGCAGGCGCAGCAGCGTGGACTTGCCGGCGCCGTTGGCGCCGACCAGGCCGACGACGTCCCCGGGGGCGACCACCAGGTCGAGGCCGGAGAACAGGACGCGCTCGCCGTGGCCGGCGGCGAGGGACTTGGCGACGAGGGTGGCAGCGGTGTCAGACATCAGACCGTCGATCGTATCCGGCTGCCCGCCGGCCGGTCGCTCTAATATCCGGGGCATGGAACCGGGCATCGTCACGCACGTCAGCGGCGGCACAGCGACCGTCACCCTCGGCAACCCCGCCAAGCGCAACGCCATGACGACGGGGATGTGGCGGGAACTGCCGCCGCTGCTGGAGCGGCTGGCGGCGGACCGTGCCGTACGGGTGCTGGTGCTGACCGGTGCGGGCGACACTTTCTGCGCGGGCGCGGACATCGGGTCGCTGCGCGGGTCGGCGGGGGCGGGGAAGGGGCTGGCGACGGCCGCCGAGGAGGCGCTCGCGGCGTTCCCCAAGCCGACGCTGGCGGCGATACGCGGGTATTGCGTGGGCGGCGGCTGCCAGCTGGCGGCGGCGTGCGATCTGCGGTTCGCGGAGGAGGGTGCCTTGTTCGGGGTGACGCCCGCGAAGCTGGGGATCGTCTACCCGGCGTCCGCGACCCGGCGGCTGGTGCGCCTGGTGGGGCCGTCGGCCGCGAAGTACCTGCTGTTCTCCGGTGAGCTGATCGACTGTGCGCGTGCGCTGCGCACGGGGCTGCTGGACGAGGTGCTGCCGGCGGGCGGGCTGGACAAGCGGGTGGCCGGGTTCGCGGCCGTACTGGCGAGCCGGTCGCAGCTGACGCAGGCCGCGGCGAAGGAGTTCGCGGACGGTGCCGCCGACGCGGAGCGGGAGGCCCACTGGGAGGCCGAGGCGCTCGGCAGCGGCGACACCGCGGAGGGTGTCGCCGCTTTCCTCGAACGCCGGACGCCGCGTTTTACCTGGTCGACGGGGTGATGTGGGCCGCAGGGAGGCGTTCGGGCCACGTCTTCGTCCACCGCTGGCGTCGGGCGCCTTCCCCCGAGACGCCGGTTCGACCGACACCAGGGAAGCTACCGGCGGCGGGCGGCCGGAAAGCAGCCCGTTACGTGTCCGCTTCGTGTCCGATGAGGGTCCGTTCCGGCCGCCCTGGCCACATACTTGTCGGGTGAGCGACCGGTTGGGCGACCGGCTCGTGGCGGCGCGCGAAGAGGGCTTTGCCGGCCGCCGCGGTGAGGCCGCGGCCTTCGGCGCGCTGCTGGCCGCCGGGCGCGGCGCGGTGGTGTACGTGCACGGCCCCGGTGGCATCGGCAAGACCACGCTGCTGCACCACTTCGCCCAGCTCGCCAGGCGCGCCGGGCGGCCCGCCGTGTGGCTGGAAGCGGCCGAGGTGCGGGCGGACGGGCGGGAGTTGGGGGAACGCGTTCCGGACCGGCCCGATCTGGTGCTGTTCATCGACGGTCTGGACGGCCCGCGCGAGGCGCGCGACACCGTGCACCGCGAGCTGCTGCCCCGGCTGCCCGCCGACGCGCTGGTCGCGCTGGCCGGCCGGACGGCGCCGCCGCTGTCCTGGCGCTTGGACCCGGCTTGGCAGGGGCTGCTGCACCTGTTGCCGATCGGCCCGCTGGACGAGGCGGACAGCCGCGATCTGCTCACCCGCCGCGGTGTGCCGCGTGCCGTGCAGGACCGGGGGCTGGCTTTCACCCGCGGCTATCCGCTGGCGCTCGCGCTGGTGGCGGACGTCGCCGCGCACGGCGGCGAGGCGGTGGGGCCGGGCCCTTCGCCGCAGATCGTGCGGGCGCTGCTGACCAGTCTGCTCGAAGCGGTGCCCACGCCGCTGCACCGGGCCGCGCTGGAGGCGTGTGCGCAGGTGCTCTCGACGACCGAGCCGCTGCTCGCCGCGCTCCTCGAAGTGGGTGACGCGCGGCCGTACTTCGACTGGCTGTGCGGGCTGTCCGCGGTGGAGAGCGGGGCCCGCGGCGTGTATCCGCACGACCTGGTACGGGATGCGCTGGACGCGGAGCTGCGCTGGCGCGACGCGGAGCGCCGGGCGGCGCTGCACCGGCGGGCGAGCGCGTACTACCAGCGGCTGTTCACCCAGGCGGACGACCGGGCGCGGCAGCGGGCGGTGCTGGCGGACTTCGCGTATCTGCACCGGGACAGCCCGGTTGTCGGGCCGCTGCTGGAGCCGGTGGCGCGGGGTGCCGCCGGGGCGGCGCGGCTGGACCGGCTCACCGTCTCGCCGGGCCCGGTCGCGGGCGGCGAGCTGGTGGAGGCGTGCACGATCGCCGCGATCCACGAGGGCATCGAGGCGGCCAGGCTGGTGCACGACTGGTCGCTGTGCCCGGAGGCCGAGACGTATACCGTGCGCGGCCCCGACGGGGTGGCGGCGGGCTTCTACACGCTGATCAGGCTGGCCGGTACCCCGCCGCGCGGCGGCCCCGACGATCCGGCGGTGCGGGCCGCCTGCGGCTGGCTGGCGGCACACGGCGCGCTGCGCGGCGGGGAGCGGGCGTTGCTGGTGCGCTTCTGGATGAGCCGTGACGAGTACCAGGCCGTCTCCCCCGTGCAGACCTTGATCACGCTGCGGCTGACCCACCACTACCTCACGGGCGACCGGCCCGCGCTGACGCTGCTGCCGTTCGCCGACCCGGAGTTCTGGGAGCCGGGCTGCGCGTACGTGGACTTCGCCCGGCTGCCGGCGGCGGACTTCACGTCCGGCGGGCGCGGTTTCGGGATGTTCGCGCACGACTGGCGGCGGGTGCCGGGGCTGGCCTGGCTGTCGATGCTGACCGAGCGGGAGCGGGCCGAGGACCCGTTCGCCGTGGCCCCGCCCGTGACGTCGGACCCCTTGCGCGTCCTGGACCGGGACGACTTCGCCCGGGCCGTGCGGGACGCGCTGCGCGGCCTCGCGCGGCCGGACGGCCTGCGGGACTCCCCGCTGCTGGGGACGCGCCTGGTGGCCGCGCGGTGCGCGGTGGACGAGGCGGGCCCCAGGGAGCGGGCGGCGGCCCTGCGCGACGCGGTGCGCGCGGCGGCGGCCGCGCTGGAGGCGTCGCCGCAGGACCGCCGGGCCTTCCGGGCGCTGCACCACACGTATCTGCGGCCGGCGGGCAGCCAGGCGCGTGCGGCGGAGCTGCTGCGCCTGCCGATGACGACGTTCCGGCGTCATCTGGCCGCCGGGGTCGGCCGGCTGACGGAGCTGCTGTGGCAGGAGGAGCTGGAGGGCGGCGGCCCGCCGGGGGTCAGCCGTTCAGAATGGTCCGGCCCCGGGCCCGCATCGCCGACGTGATCCCGGCGGGGGCCTTCTCGGGCGAGCCCGCGTCGTACGGCGGCTCCGGGTCGTATTCGATGCCGAGCTGGACGGTCTGCGCGTGGGTGTCACCGGCGATCCGGCCCACCAGCGCGAGGCCCATGTCGATGCCGGAGGACACGCCGGCGGCGGTCACGTACTTGCCGTCGAAGACGACCCGTTCGCCGGTGGGTTCGGCTCCGTGGGCCGGGAGGAGGTCCAGTGCGAGCCAGTGGGAAGTGGCGCGGCGGCCCTTGAGGAGGCCCGCGGCGGCGAGCAGCAGGGAGCCGGTGCAGACGGAGGTCGTCCAGGTGGTACGGGTGTCCACGGCGCGCAGCCAGTCGTGCAGCGGCCCGTCGTCCAGGAGCGCGGCCTGGCCGGTGCCGCCGGGCACCACGAGCACGTCGGGGGCGGTGACTTCGGACAGTACGGCGTCGGCGGTCAGCGCGAGGTCGCCGCTGCCGGTGCGGTGCTCGCCGGTGCGCTCGGCGACGAAGACGGTCTGGGCGCCCGGGATGCGGCTGAGGGTCTCGTACGGGCCGATGGCGTCCAGGGCGGTGATGCCGTCGTAGAGGAGGATGGCGATCTGCATGGTGTGCCTTTCGGTGGCGGGGCGGGGTGGAAGGGCCTGGCAGTTGGTCAGGGGAACGGCGGCGGGGCCGCGGGACGGAAGCGGCGGCGGTATTCGGCGGGCGCGGCGCCGAGCGTGCGCGTGAAGGCGCGGCGCATCGCCTCGGGAGTGCCGTAGCCGCAGCGGCGGGAGATGCCCTCGATGCCGTCGGCGGTGTCCTCCAGGAGGCGCCGGGCGGCCTCCAGGCGCACCCGGTCGACGTAGCGGCCCGGTGTCGTGCCGACCTCGGCGCGGAAGGCGCGGGCGAAGTGCCGCGGCGAGAGACCCGCGCGGTCGGCGAGCGTTTCGACGGACAGGTCGGCCGCCGGGTTCTCGGTGATCCACTGCTGGACGTCGCGCAGCGGGCGCCGGTCCGCGGTCTGCGCGGCGAGCTGGGCGCTGAACTGGGTCTGGTTGCCGGGGCGGCGCAGGAAGACGACCAGGTGGCGGGCGACGGCCAGCGCGAGGTCGCGGCCGAGGTCCTCCTCCACCAGGGCCAGTGCGAGGTCGATGCCCGCCGTCACTCCGGCGGAGGTGGCCACGTCGCCGTCGCGTACGTAGATCGGCTCCGGGTCGACCCGTACGGCGGGGAAGGCGGCGGCCAGCTCGGCGCACCGGGACCAGTGGGTCGTCGCCCGGCGGCCGTCGAGCAGCCCGGCGGCGGCGAGCAGGAACGCGCCGGTGCACACCGACACCTTGCGGCGGGCCCGGGGCGCGTGCAGCCGCAGCCAGTCGACCAGCCGGGCATCGGGTTCGCGGGCTCCCCGTCCGCCGGGCACGAGCAGGGTGTGCGGCGGCCCCGCGGCGGGCAGCGCGAGGTCGGGGGTCAGCATCAGCCCGCTGCCCGTGCGGACCGGGGCGCCGTCGAGCGAGGCGGTGCGGACCGGGTAGGCGCCGGGTGTGCGCAGGTCCGCCTGGCTGAAGACCTCCAGGGGGCCGGTGACGTCGAGGCTCTGCACGCCGTCGAAGAGGACGATCAGCACGTCGCGCTGTTCCATGGCGACCATCCTGGGCGGGGGCCGCCGATGGCGGCAATGACGAATAACCCACCTTTACGGCCATGGGACTGCCCGCGCGGGCAGGCCCGGGCGGCCGCCGGGAGCGGTCACGGGCCTGCCCTCCCCTCCATACCAACGGGTCGGTAACCTGCGGGCATGACCACGACCTCGCTTCCCGAACGCGCCGGCCGACGCTGTCACAACGCCGTCAACCCGCTGCACTCGACCGTCTACTTCTCGCCGGACCTGCCGGCCGAACTCGCCGAGCTCGGCGTGGAGGACCCCGGCGCCGCCTACTTCGTCGCCCGGTCCGCGGCCATGGGCCCGGTGGGCCCGGGCACCGTCGCCGCGACCTTCTACAACTTCTCGTACGACCTCGTCGCCCGGCACCTGCCGCGGATCTGGTCCGTCGCCACGCCGGAGGACGTGCTGGCCGCCCGGCTGCGGGCCGCCGACCGCACGCTGCGGCGGCTGCTGGGCGACGCGGCGGTGGAGTCGCCGGAGATGGCCGAGGCGGCCCGGCTGGCGCTGCGCGCCGCGGAGGCGGGCACCCGGCACGCCCGGCCGCTGTTCGCCTCGCATGCCGACCTGCCGGTCCCGGAGGCCCCGCACCTCGCCTTCTGGCACGCGGCGACGCTGCTGCGCGAACACCGCGGCGACGGCCACCTGGTGGCTCTGCTCGACGCGGAGCTGGACGGCGTGGAGGCGCTGGTCACGCACACCGCCAGCGACCGCGGCGCGAGCCGCAAGTGGGTACTGGCGACCCGCGGCTGGTCGCTGGAGGTCTGGCAGGCGGCGGAGGAGAGGCTGCGCGGGCGCGGCCTCCTGGACGGTGCGGGCGCGCTGACCGAGGCGGGCATCCGGCTGCGCGCCGACCTGGAGGACACCACGGACCGGCTGGACCGGGCGCCGTACGAGCACCTGGGCGCGGCGGGCGTGGCCCGGCTCACCGAGCTGGCCGCCGGCTTCACCCAGACCGCGGTGGAGGCGGGCGCGTTCCCCGCCGACCTCCTCGGCAAGGGCTGATCCGGCCGGGGCGGCGAGACGGGGGCCCGGGCCCCGCCGGTGTCCCGCGCACGGAAAACCGGGTGCGCGGGGCCGGTCGCCGCTGCCAGGCTGCGCCGATGGACCGTCAGCGGATCTCCCGGATCGCCCATGCCCGCCACCCGGTCGCGTCGCCGCTCGACGACGACTCGGTACGCCTCCTCCTGGAGCACGGCGTCCCGCGTGGCGACGAGCGCGTACTCGACCTCGGCTGCGGCGGCGGGGAGTGGCTGCTGCGCGCGCTGGCCCGGTACCCGCGGCTGCGGGCCGAAGGAGTCGACGTCAGCGAGCTCGCCTTGGCGGACGCCCGCGCGGCCGCGGTGGAGCGCGGGGTGGCCGGCCGGCTCGTCCTGCACCACGGGGACGCCGCGGAGTTCGCCGCCCCGCACGCGTTCGACCTGGTGGTCAGCGTGGGGGCCGCGCACGCCTTCGGCGGCCTGCTGCCGACCCTGGCGGCAGCGCGCCGGCACCTGGCTCCCGGCGGGCGCGTGCTGGTCGGTGACGGGTTCTGGGAACGTACGCCGTCCGCCGAAGCCGTGGAGATGCTCGGGGACTTCGCCGACCTGGCGACCACGCTGGAGCGCGTCACCGCCGACGGGTGGACGCCCGTACACGGGCACGTCAGTACCCGCCGGGAACTGGACGCCTACGAATGGTCCTGGACGGGATCGCTCGCCTCGTGGGCGCTGGACCGCCCCGCGGGGCCCGACCGCGACCAAGCGCTCGCCGCGGCCGGCACCCACCGTACGGAATGGCTGCGCTGCTACCGCGACAGCTGGGGCTTCGTCAGCCTGGTCCTGCGCCGCACGGCCGGCTGAGCGCCCGTCTCTTCCGGGCCGCGGACACGCCCGGCGCGCCCCGCACGCCCCGCGCCCGGCCGTGCGCCCCGCACGCACCGCCCGTGGTGCGTGCGGCTTCTCACACCTCGCCGCGGCGGCCCGGGTCGCGCGACAGTGCGGCCCGGCAACCTGCACAATGCAGGCTCAAGCAAGCGCTGGAAGGCGGGGCAGGAATCAACGTGACGGCATCCACCGAGGCCAACGGGGCGTCCGGAACCATCGGATCCATCGAAGCGAGGATCGCCGGCGAGCTCGGCGTCAGGGAGCGGCAGGTGAAGGCCGCGGTCGAACTGCTCGACGGCGGTTCGACCGTGCCCTTCATCGCCCGGTACCGCAAGGAAGCGACCGAGATGCTCGACGACGCGCAGCTGCGCGCGTTGGAGGAGCGGCTGCGTTACCTGCGGGAGCTGGAGGAGCGGCGGACCGCGATCCTGGAGTCCGTACGGTCGCAGGGCAAGCTGGACGCCGCGCTGGAGGCGCAGATCCGCGGCGCGGAGTCCAAGGCCCGCCTGGAGGACATCTACCTGCCCTACAAGCCCAAGCGGCGCACCAAGGCGCAGATCGCGCGCGAGGCGGGCCTCGAACCGCTCGCGGACGGCCTGCTGGCCGACCCGTCGGTGGAGCCCACGGCCGCCGCCGCGGCGTTCGTGGACGGCGACAAGGGCGTCGCCGACCCGGCCGCCGCCCTGGAGGGCGCGCGGGCGATCCTGACGGAGCGGTTCAGCGAGGACGCCGACCTGATCGGCGAGCTGCGCGAGCGCATGTGGACGCGCGGGCAGGTCGTCGCGAAGGTTCGAGAGGGCAAAGGCGACAGCAAAGAGGGGCCGGGCGCGAAGTTCGCCGACTACTTCGACTTCGCCGAGCCCTTCACCGCGCTGCCGTCGCACCGCGTCCTGGCGATGCTGCGCGGCGAGAAGGAGGAGATCCTCGACCTCGCGCTGGAGCCGGACACCGAGCCGGTCGAGGGCACCACCTCCTACGAGCAGTCCATCGCGCACAAGTTCGGCATCGCCGACCGCGGCCGCCCGGCCGACAAGTGGCTCAAGGACACCGTGCGCTGGGCCTGGCGCACCCGCGTCCTGGTCCACCTCGGCATCGACCTGCGGCTGCGGCTGCGGCAGGCCGCCGAGGACGAGGCGGTACGGGTCTTCGCGTCCAACCTGCGCGACCTGCTGCTGGCGGCGCCCGCCGGCACCCGCGCCACGATGGGCCTGGACCCCGGCTTCCGTACGGGCGTGAAGGTCGCCGTCGTGGACGCGACGGGCAAGGTCGCGGCGACGGAGACGATCTACCCGCACGTGCCGCAGCAGAAGTGGGACCAGTCGCTGGCCACGCTGGCGCGGCTGGCCCGGGAGCACGACGTCGAGCTGATCGCCATCGGCAACGGCACCGCGTCCCGCGAGACGGACAAGCTGGCCGCCGACCTGATCGCGGCGCAGCCGGAGCTGAAGCTGACGAAGGTGATGGTCTCCGAGGCGGGCGCCTCGGTGTACTCGGCCTCGGCGTTCGCCTCGCAGGAGCTGCCGGACCTGGACGTGTCGCTGCGCGGCGCCGTCTCGATCGCGCGCCGTCTCCAGGACCCGCTGGCCGAACTGGTCAAGATCGACCCGAAGTCGATCGGTGTCGGCCAGTACCAGCACGACCTGTCCGAGGTGAAGCTGTCGCGCTCGCTGGACGCCGTGGTCGAGGACTGCGTGAACGGCGTCGGCGTGGACGTCAACACCGCCTCGGCGCCGCTGCTGTCGCGGGTGTCCGGCATCAGTTCCGGGCTGGCCGAGAACATCGTGGCGCACCGCGACACCAACGGCCCCTTCAAGGCCCGCAAGGCCCTCAAGGACGTGGCGCGGCTGGGCCCGAAGGCGTACGAGCAGTGCGCCGGCTTCCTGCGCATCCGCGACGGCGAGGACCCGCTCGACGCGTCCAGCGTGCACCCCGAGGCGTACCCGGTGGTGCGGCGGATGGTGAAGACGGCGGGCGGCGAGGTGTCCTCGCTGATCGGCAACACGGCGGTGCTGCGCGCGCTGAAGCCGGCCGACTTCGTCGACGAGAACTTCGGCCTGCCGACTGTCACCGACATCCTCCAGGAGCTGGAGAAGCCGGGCCGCGACCCGCGCCCGGTCTTCAAGACGGCCACCTTCAAGGAGGGCGTGGAGAAGATCGGCGACCTCCGGGCCGGGATGCTCCTGGAAGGTGTGGTGACCAACGTCGCCGCCTTCGGGGCGTTCGTGGACGTCGGTGTCCACCAGGACGGCCTGGTGCACGTCTCCGCGATGTCGAAGACGTTCGTGAAGGACCCGCGCGACGTGGTCAAGCCCGGCGACATCGTGCGGGTCAAGGTGATGGACGTCGACATCCCGCGCAAGCGGATCTCGCTGACGCTGCGGCTGGACGACGAGCCGGGCAAGGGCGGCGGCGCGGCCGACGGCGGGCAGCGCGCGGGCGCCCCGCGCGACGCCCGTCGCGACGACCGGGAAGGCCGTGGCGACCGGGAAGGCCGGCAGCGGCGCGGCGGCACGCCCCGGCAGCGCCAGGGCGGCAGCGAGCGCCGCGGCGGCCAGCGGGACGCGGCCCCGGCGAACGGCGCCATGGCCGACGCGCTGCGCCGCGCGGGTCTCCTGGGCAAGGAGCGCGGGGGGCGCTGAGCGGACGCGGCCGGGACCGGTAAGGACCGGTCCCGGCCGCCCGGGTCACTCGGGCCGGTCCTCGCGCGGTACCGGGCCGGGGGCCCGACGGTGCTTCCCGGTGCCCGAGGGGGCCACGTGGCTGACCCAGCGGCCGTCTTCCTGCGCCACGTAGCTCTCCCCGACGCCCGCGGCCTCCCCGGCGCTGCGGTCCGGGGCGGCGGGCGCGCTCTCCTGTGCCGCGCGCTCTGCCCGTCGCTCCCGTTCGGGGCGGTTCTTCGACATGTCGTCCATGCTGGCTCCCGGCTCGCGCTGGAATCGGTGGTTCGGTGGCGCCGTGGCGGTGCCGCCCGGCCCCTCCAGTACCGCACCGGCCCGGCCGCGTCGGCATGCCCGGCGCGCCAAGCGGGTGGCGGCCGGCGGCGGCCGTACCCGGCGCGCGTGTCCTCGGTCCGCCGCGTACCCGCTGCGGGCGGGTTCAGGCCGCGCCCGCGTAGCCCCGGATGCGTTCCAGTTCGGCGGCGACGTCGGTGAGCGTCGCGCAGTCCGGTACGGGCGGGACCTGCGCCGCGAGCGCGGGCGGTCCCGGCCTGGCCGGGTCCTCCAGGGCGTCCGCCATGGCGGTCAGCGCCGCACGCAGCCGCTGCGCCTCCTGCGGGGTCGGGCGGCGGGCACCGTGGTCGAGGCGTACGGCGCAGGCCGTGGCCGCGTCGACGATGCGTTCGGCGGCGGTGACGACCGTGAGCCAGTCCGGGTTGCGGCCGCGTGCCGCGAGGAGTTCGGCGGCCGCGGTCTCGGCCGCGCCGCGGGCCTCCCCCAGCGCCCGGTAGGCCGCCCGGCGCAGCACCAGCCGCTCGCCCCTGTCGTGTCCCGGCTCGGTCCTCAGCACCTCCGCCAGGTACGCCTCGATGGCGCGCAGCGCGGCGGTGACCCGCTGGCCGACGCGGCGGCGCGGGTCGCCGAGCCGCGGCAGGTGGCCGACGACGAGCACCAGGCCGCAGGCGGCCGAGGTGTCCACGATCCGCTCCAGCGCGGCCTGCGGGTCGCCGCTGACGTGCACGAACGACAGCACCATGAGGGTGATCGCGACGGTTTGCAGCGCGAAGTGGCGGGTGGCGAACGGCAGCAGCGCGCCGCCGGCCCCGGCGACCAGCGCCGGCCACCAGGACCCGGTCGCGTGCAGCGCCGCGCCCGCCCCCGCGAAGACCAGCACGCCCGCGACGGTGCCGGCGAAACGGTTCACCGTACGGGAGAAGAGCGGGCCCAGGTCCGGTTTGACGAGGAAGGTGACGGTGGCCGGCAGCCAGTACCAGTGCTCGGCGCGGAGCGCGAGGGCCACCGCCGCGCTCACCGCGATGCACAGGCCGACCCGCAGGCCGTAGTCGCGCCCGGCGGGCCCGAACATGCCGCGGCCGCGCCGGGCGGCGGCACCGGCCGGCCGGCGGAGCGCGGCGAACCGGCGGCGCGGCGGCGCGGGCACGGCCCCCGAGATCGCCGCTGGACCGCCGTCGGCTCCGGCGGCGTCCAGCGGTTCCGTACGGGCGAAGACGACCGCGGCCTCCAGGAGGGCGCGGTCGAAGGCGCCGCGGGCCGGGGAGCCGGTCTCCGGCGCGGAGAGCCGGCCCGGTGGGCGGCCGGTGCGCAGCGCGTCGGCGAACCGGCGCGGGCTCTCGGCGACCCTGGCCGGCACCGGTCTGGCCTCCCACAGCAGCGCGACGCTGGCCTCGCACAGCGCGGTGCCGGCGGCCAGCCGCTCGGCGAGCAGCCGTTCGCCGGCGCGGGGGCGGCGGCGCAGCAGCCGGCGCAGCCGCAGTGCCTCGTCGGCGCGGTCGAGGGCGGCGGTGAGCCGGCGCCTGGCCGCTTCGGCGCCGGGCCCGCCGACGGCTTCGAGCGCGTCCGCGAGGGCGTCGAAGACGGTGGCGACGGCCGCCCGCTCCCCGCTGAGCGGCCCGCCGGCCGGGCGGGGCGGGTGGAAGACCAGGCGCAGCAGGAGCAGCCAGAGGCAGCCGGCGAGCAGGTAGAGGGCCTTGAGCCACGGGGCGCCGGACAGCGGCATGCCCGCGCCGAGGACGGTGCTGGCCAGCATCTGCATGCCCGCGTTGGACCGCACGGGGCCGGCGACGCTGCCCGCTCCCGAGACGTAGCCGACGGCGAACAGCGCGGGGACCACCCACCAGCCCGCGCCGGCCGCCTGCAGCGTGGCGCCCACCAGCATGCCGAGCGCCGACGCCAGGGCGGGCAGGCCGATGTGCACGATGCCGCGGCGGCGGGTGCCGGGGCGGTCGTTGACGCCCGCGAGCATGGAGCCGAGCCCGGCCAGCACGCCGGCCGCCGGGTGGCCGGTGGCGACGCCCGCGCCGAGCAGCGGGCCGGCGCACAGCGCGCCGCGGGCCACGGCGACCCAGGGGACGGGCAGCCGCTGCCAGCGCAGCGGGTGGGCGAGCCAGGTGGGCACGGCGCGCGGAGCGCGGGGCATGGGCCTCCTTGGTACGGCCGATGAGGGACGTAACGAACTTACTTGTACGTACCCCTCTGTACCGGTACGTTCCGCCTCACGGAGTGACGGCACACGGCGTACGGGAACCGGGGGGTGTGCGGGATCCGAGGGGCGTCATCGGCCGACGGTGCCGATGTCCAGCTTAAGGCCCGGATTCGTACGGATCACGACCGGCGGGTTACCGCAATGTCAAGATCACATTCGGCCGCATCGAACGCGCCCCCGGCACACCGCACCCGTACGCCCCGCGCCTACGCCTCCGCCACCGCCGCGACCAGCACGCTCCCGCCCGACCTGGCGACGACGTACGCCCTCCCCTTGGTCGCCCCCGCGTCCACCGCCAGGCGGTGCGTCCCCGCCGCCACCTGCCCCTCGAACAGCTCGGCCGTCCTGGTGCGCGAGAGGCGGTCCAGGCGGTACGCGGTGAGCCTGACCCGGCACGGCACGGCCGCCGCGACCGTGACCTCGCCGCGCACGGCGGCCAGCCGCAGCAGCAGCCGCCGGTCCTGCGGACAGCGGTCCAGCGCCTGCTCGACGAGCGCGACGAGCAGCGGGACGACCGGCACCGGCAGGTCCACGAACACCGCGGAGGAGCCCGCCGCCGCGAACGCGGCCCGCACGGCCGCCCGCTCCGCCTCCCCCGTCGCACTCCCGAAGGCCACCGCCCCGTACGAGCGCAGTTCGTCCGGCGAGGCGCCCGCCGCGTCCCGGGTGATCTCCGCGCCGATGCCGATGCCGCGCAGCGCGGCCGCCAGCCGGGCCGGCAGCGCGACCCGCTGCCCGACCAGCAGGACGCGCCGGGCCGCCGCCGCGCCGTGCGCGGGGCCGCCGCCGGCCAGCAGGCGTTCCAGTTCGGCCCGGTACTGCGCCCCGTGGAAGCGGAACGGGCCGATGCCCGGGTAACCGTCGCGGGCCAGGTCCGCGGCCTCTCCCGTCTGCCAGGCGAAGTCCCGCCAGACGATGTCGGCGCCGTCGCGCTCGATGACGGCGGTGACCGCCCCGCACTCCAGCCCCTCGCACTCCGGACACCCGTACAGGACGTACCGGCCGCCGGCGAGCGGAGCCGCTTCTTCCAGGAGGAGCCGCCGGACGTGCGCGGTGAAGATGGACGGCCCCAGGTCGGCGGCGAGCGGGGAGACCGCGTCGAGGTCGGCCAGGCGCAGCAGGAGCGGTCTGCCGTCGACGATGAAGTCCAGGAAGTCGCGGTGGACTTCGTACGCGCCGTTGGACAGGACCGCTCCGGCGCGCGTGGCGGGCGCCAGTCCGAATGTCGCGTGGTGCGCAACCATGTCCTGAGTATCCCCACGCAACCGCCGATATGAGCCCGGCATCGGGCAATTCAGGTGGAGGCGATCATTCCGGGATCCGCCTCCGCACGCCCCGCCGGACCCGTCGCCCCCGGCGGACGCAGCGGATAGCGTCCGGATATGACGACGAGCGATGTGATCGTGATCGGCGGCGGAGTGATCGGCCTGACGGCCGCCGTCGGGCTGGCGGAGAGCGGGCGCGCGGTACGGGTCGTCAGCCGGGACCCGGCCCTGGACACCGCCTCCGCCGTGGCGGGCGGCCTGTGCTGGCCCTACCGGGTGCGGCCCGAAGAACGGGCGGTGGCCTGGTCCGTCCGCTCCCTGCACGTGCTCGCCGAACTCGCGGCGTGCCCGGCGGAGACCGGCGTACGCATGGTGCCGGGCACGGTGGCCGAGGCCGGCGACGGCCCGGACGGGTGGCACGCGGCGGTGCCGGGGCTGCGGCGGGCCACGCCGGACGAGCTGCCGCGGGGCTTCGGCCAGGGGTGGCGCGCCCGGATGCCGCTGGTGGACATGCCCACCCATCTGCGGTATCTGGAACAGCGGTTGGCGGCCGCCGGCGGGACCCTGCAACGCCGCCCGTTCACCTCGCTCGCGGAGGCCGCCCGCGAGGCCGGCACGGTCGTGAACTGCTCGGGCCTCGGCGCCCGCGACCTGGTCCCGGATGTGGCGGTGCGACCGGTCCAGGGGCAGGTGGTGATCGCGGAGAATCCCGGCGTCGAGGAGTGGTTCGTGGCCGCCGGCGGCCACGCCGAGACGCTGACGTACATCCTGCCGCAGCCGTACGGAGTGGTGCTCGGCGGCACGGCGCGGGAGGGCGCCTGGTCGCGCGAACCGGACCCGGCGACCGCCCGGGCGATCGTCGAACGCTGCGCGCTCGTCCACCCGAAACTGGCACACGCCCGCGTGCTGGCCCACCGGGTGGGCCTGCGCCCCGCCCGCGCCGCCGTACGCCTCGAAGCGGAACGCCTGCCGGACGGCGCCCTGTGCGTCCACAACTACGGCCACGGCGGCGCGGGCGTCACGGTGGCGTGGGGCTGCGCGGACGAGGTGCTGCGGCTGACGGCGGACACAGCGCCGTGAGCGCGTCCCGGGTGCGGACAACCCCGGGGAGGTTTTCTCCCTCTTGCAGGTGAAACTTGCAGGTGAAACTTGCGGGTGAAACTTGCGGGTGAAACTTGCGGGTGAAAGGGGGCGCTGTGAGCGGTGGACGGGTGATGGCGGCGGTGGCGGCCGGAGCCGTGCTGTACGGAGGGGTGGCGGCCGCGCCCGCGGCGGCCGACGGCGGCGAGCGGCGGGTGACCGTGTTCGTCACCGACTCGGGCAGCCGTCCGGGCGAGTTGTTCTCCGTAAACGTGCGCGGCCTGGGCCGCCCGGATGCCCGGCAGGAGGCCACCGCCTCCTCACCGGCCTTCGCCGGGCCGGTCCGGCTCACCGCGTACTGGATGGACCTCGAAAAGGAATACAGCTTCCAGGCCAAGCCCGCCATCGCGGAGTCCGCGCGGCCGGGCAGCCACCCGCTCCTCGTCGCGGTGGGCGGGCGGACGGTGGCGAAGGCGACCGTACGCGTGGCGCCCGCCAAGCGGCCGGAATTCTCCGTGTCCGCGTCACCCGGCCGGGCCCAGCGTCCCGGCGAAACGCTCGCCGTGTCCTACGACGACCTCTACCCCGGCGAGACCGGTCACACCTTCACCGTGCGCTCCGAGGCGTTCGACGGACCGGCCTCGCTCACCCACGACCCCGACGGGTCGGACTGGAACAACCCGCGCTTGTTCTCCGCCCTTCCGGCAATCTCCCGGCAGGCGAAGGACGGCGTCTACACGGTCACGCTGAGCGGCCCTTCCGGGCAGGTGCTCGAACGACGGCCGATCACGGTGCGCGCCGCGCGGTCCGGCGATGCCGACTACCTCGGCAAGGCGCGCGGGCCGCTCTTCTTCGGCCTCTCCGGCAGCCCCGAGGATGCGGCGAACCACTACCGCACGAAGCCCGGCGGAACGTTCAACGTGCTCTGGACGGACGCGTCCCCCGACCCGGGCGAGGAGACGGCGCTGACCGCCACCTCACCCGCCTTCCAACGCCCCGTGCGGCTCAAGCGCGATGACAGCAAGGCAGCCGACGGGTCCGATCCGCGCTACTACGCCACCGCCCGCGTCCGCCCGGATCTCGACCCCGGCAGCTACCCGGTCACCGTCGTCAGCCACCACCAACGCGTGAAGAGGACCGGCCAGGTCGTCGTCACAGGCGAGCGCAAGGCGGCACCGGAGACGGAAGGCCCCGGGCGTCCGGCACTGCTCGCCGGGGTCGGCGGGGCAGCGGTGGCGGCCGGCACGGGCTTCGTGCTGTGGCGGCGCCGCGCGGCACGGAGGGCAGGAAACGTGTGAGGGGAGGGCCGGCCACCGTGCCGGCCCTCCCCGGGCGAGTCGCTCCGTACGGCGTTCTAGGGCCTGCCCTCCTCGGCGGGTGGGGTCGGTGAAGGCTGGCCGGTGGCTCCGTTGCCCGGTCCGATGCGGATCTCGAAGTCGCCGTCGTAGCGCTCGTGGCCCGCGATGACGGCCAGTTCGACGACCTCCTCGCCCTTCTGCCCGCGGACGATCAGCGGGTCGCGGCGCAGGTCCTTCATCAGCGCCCAGCACATGGCGATCATCACCAGGGTGAAGGGCACCGCGACGAGGATCGTCAGGTTCTGCAACCCGGTGAGCGCGTCGCCCGAACCGCCGCCGATCAGCAGCATGATCGCGGCGACCGCGCCGGTGACCACACCCCAGAAGACCACCACGAGCCGGGTCGGTTCGAAGGAGCCCTTCTGGGAGAGCGTGCCCATCACGATGGACGCGGCGTCCGCGCCGGAGACGAAGAAGATGCCGACGAGGATCATGACCAGGATGCTGGTGAGGGTGGCCGCCGGGTACTGGTGCAGCACGTCGAAGAGCTGCCCCTCGGGCGTGGTCTCGCCGGAGAGCCGCTTCGCGTCCTGGAGGTGCATCGCCGAGCTGCCGAACACCGCGAACCACAGCAGGCTCACCACGCTCGGCACCAGGATCACCCCGCCGATGAACTGCCGGATGGTGCGCCCGCGGCTGATCCGGGCGATGAACATGCCCACGAACGGCGTCCAGGAGATCCACCACGCCCAGTAGAAGACCGTCCAACCGCGCAGCCAGTCGCCGACCTTGTCGCCGCTGCTGGCCTCCGTGCGGCCGGCGAGCTGCGGCAGTTCGCCAATGAAAGTGCCGATGGAGGTCGGCAGCATGTTCAGGACGAGGATGGTCGGCCCGACGACGAAGACGAAGACGGCCAGGATCAGCGCCAGCACCATGTTGATGTTGGACAGCATCTGGACGCCCCGGGCGATGCCGGAGACCGCCGACAGGATGAAGGCGACGGTCAGCACGGCGATGACGGCCACCAGCAGGGTGGTGCTGACCTTGTCCATCCAGCCGAGCACCTTGATCCCGCTGCCGATCTGGAGCGCGCCGAGACCCAGCGAGGCGGCGGAGCCGAAGAGCGTGGCGAAGATGGCCAGGATGTCGATGACCTGCCCGCCCCAGCCGTTGGCGCGCCGCTCGCCGATCAGCGGGGTGAACACCGCGCTTATGGTCTGCCGCCGCCCCCGCCGGAAGCAGCTGTACGCGATGGCCAGCCCCACGACCGCGTAGATCGCCCAGGGGTGCAGCGTCCAGTGGAAGAGCGTGGTGGCCAGCGCCGTGTCCATGGCCTGCGCCGCGTCCTTGGGGTCGGTGCCCGGGGGCGGGGTGCCGAAGTGCCCCAGCGGCTCGCTGACCCCGTAGAACATCAGGCCGATGCCCATGCCGGCGCTGAACATCATCGCAACCCAGGACACCGTGCGGAACTCGGGCTCCTCGCCCTCCTTCCCGAGCGTGATCCGGCCGTACTTGCTGACGGCCAGCCAGATGGCGAAGACCACGAAGCCGGAGGCGGAGAGCACGAAGGCCCAGCCGCCGTTCGCGATGACCCAGTCCAGCATCGCGGACGAGGCGCTCTTGAGCGACTCGGTGGAGGTGGCTCCCCAGACGATGAAGGCGAGGGTGAGCAGCGAGGTGACGCCGAAGACCACGCGGTCGGTCTGCGGGGGCCCGGTGCGGTGCGGCGCGCCGGGGAGGTCGGCCACCACCGGCGCACCTCCCCCGTCGCCCGCGTCCTTGTCTGTGTCCGACACGTGTCGACCTTTCAATTGGCCAGTTTTTCCCTACCCGTTACCCCCTACCACACGGTGGGAAGCGTTCAGCAGCCCTTGAGCGGAGTCGCGGCCGTAAGGTGATATTCGGCCCGGCCGTCGAGCAGCAGCGGGACCAGGGCGCGCATCGGCTGGCGCAGCGGCACCACGGCGCCGCCCTTCCCGTCCCGCCGCAAGGACACGCCGTGCAACGCCAGTTCGTCCTTGACGTCGGTGTACTGCCGTGCGTCGAGGCGGTACGCGCAGGGCGGGTCGCCGAGGACCTTTCCGGGCGCGGGCGGTTCGTTGTCGGCGCCCCCGAGGTAGACCGGTCCCCGGTCGGCGTAGCCGGCCAGCCGGGCCCGGGTGGTGGCGGACTCGATACGGGCCCTGCGCTCGCCCGCATATTCGAACAGGCTCTTCAGTCCCGCCAGTTGCGAGGTGACCCGGCGGCGGTTGTTGAGCGCCGGGTCGGCCTTCTCGGCGTCGGTCAGCGCGTCGACGCGGGTCTCCACGAGGAGTCCGACGGAGTTCTTCACCCCTGCGGTGTTGCGCAGGATGCGTTCCTGGCCGTCACCGGCCACCTGCTTGACCGGTTCGCCGGTCTCCGGGTCGGTCCAGATGCCGTAGACGCCGGTGCTGAAACCGGCCGCCGCGGCGCCGGGCCGCACGTACTTCTCGGACAGCGTGACCGATTCCCGGTGCACCGCGTGCGCCGTGTTCGGGTTGCGCGGCCACAGGGACAGCACGTCCTTCACGTAGTACGGGGCGGTGGGCCCGTATTCGTGCAGGTCGTAGACGATGTCGGGGCGGTGGTCGCGCTGTACGGCGGCCATCGCGCGCGCCTCTGCGGTCTTCAGGGCGAGGTGGTCGCGGTTGACGTCCACGCCGTCGGAGTTGCCGCGGGTGTCGGCGGCCCGGCCGTCGGGGTTGGCGGTCGGCACGACCAGCACGCTCGTGTGTTCCAGGAAGCGCCGGGTGGCCCGGTCCCGGGCGAAGGCGAGATCGCGGACCGTGGACAGGCACGCCTCGCGCCCGGACGGCTCGTCGCCGTGCTGCGAGCAGATCAGCAGGACCGCGTTGCCGCGCCGTACGCGGTCGGCGCCCGCGGGTGCCGGCGCGCCGATGCGTACCAGCCGGAGCGGGCGGCCCTGCGCGGTCGTGCCGATCCGTTCGGTGCGGACGCGGTCGCTGGCCCGGTCGACGGCGGCGAGGAAGTCCTGCTCCTCCGGCTGGGTGGTCCAGCGGGCGCCGTTGCTGGTCTCGAAGCCGGTGCGGGGCGGCTGCGGCCCTGCGGCCCCGGCGGGTGACCAGGCCGGCAGGGTCACGGTGAGCGCGGCGGCCAGCGCCCCGAGGGCGAGGCCGCGGGAGAGGGTGGTCACGAGGGGTGCCTCCGGTGTCGGACGGTGGGGCGGAGGGTGGCGGGAGCGGGCGTCGCGGGTACGGGCGGGGCCGGGGCGCGGTGCCCAGGCCCCGCCCGTGCCGTCAGCGCACGTCCGGTATGCGGCTCGGCAGCGGCGGCGTCACGCCGTACGGCGGCGCCGGTGCGACGCGAGCCGGGCCGCCGGTTCCCGCCGTGGCCGCGGCCAGCGCCTTGCCGCCGCCGACGACGGGCAGGCGTGCGGCGGTGCGGGCGAGGTCCAGGGTCAGGCGCGGGGTCGTGGGCGGCGGGTCGATCAAGTCGGCGTCCGTTCCGGCGATGATGAGCGCGAGCCGGTGCCCTGCGGGGACGACGTGGTCGCTCGCGGCCAGGTCGAGGGTGATCGTGTAGGGCTTGCCGGGGGTGAGCGGGCGGCCCTTGCCCGGGTCCGCCCAGTTGCCCAGGTCGGCCCAGCCGCGGCTGAAGACGGTGTGGCCGACGTTGACCGTGTCGGCCTTCGTCTCCTTGTAGCAGGCGCTGTCACCGGTGGTGCTCGCGCCCCAGCAGGTGCGGTCGGCGAGCGTGGTGATGCCCTCGCCCGCGGCGCCGTAGTTGCGGATGGTGTCGGGGCCGAGGTCCACCAGGACGGCGGAGAGGTGGGCGGTGGAGGTGCTGGGGGTGGCGGTGACGGTCACCTTGCCGGAGCCGGACAGCCGCAGCGGCTTGGCCAGGGGTTTGGTGGTGAACCCGGCCTTGGCGGGGGTGGACGTGTCGATCTGCGCGGCCCAGTCCTGCTCGTTCAGGCGCGGGTCGTCGGTGAAGGTCTCGGTGGCGCCGTGCGGTGCGCGCCGGGTGCCGAGTGCGCCGACGCCGGGGGCGCTGCCGTTGCGCGGCCGTACGGTGGTGGCCGAGGTGCCGGCGGCGGGCCAGACACGGTCGGTGGTCCACCGGTCGGGGGCGCGCTCGACGTCGGCCATCGGCTCGTCGTCGATGCCGTTGTCGTAGCCCATCAGGTAGTGGTCGAACCAGCGGTGCAGGGTGGGCACCCAGGCGGACCGGCGGAAGTCGAAGGGGTCGACGTGGCCGGTCTGGGAGAGCCAGATCTTGCGCTCGACGCCGTTGCCGGCGAGCGCGTCCCACCACTGGCCGAAGTGCTTGGTGCGGACGTTGAGGTCCTGCATGCCGTGGACGACGAAGACGCTGGCGGTGACGTTCTCCGCGTCCTTGACGTAGTCGCGCTCGGTCCACAGCCGGGTCCAGTCGCCGGTGCGCGGGGCGCCCTCGGCGAGCTTCTTCTGCACGGCCGCGCAGCGCAGGCGCGCCTCGGGGCTGTCGACGCGGTCGGCCAGCGCGTCGGGCCCCGAGTCGTACAGCGGGGCGCCCTTGGCGAAGTAGTAGTCGTACCAGGAGGAGATGGCGGCGATGGGCACGATGGTCTTGAGGCCCTCGACGCCGGTGGCGGCGACGCCGTTGGCGATGGTGCCGTCCCAGCTCTTGCCGATCATGCCGGTGTCGCCGTTGGTCCAGCCCGCGGTGACGCGTTTGCCGCCCGTGCGTGAGTCGTAGGCGCGGCCCCGGCCGTTGAGCCAGTCCACGACGGCGCGCGCGGACTGGATGTCGGAGCGTCCGCCGACGTCCACGCAGCCGTCCGAGCGGTTGGTGCCGGCCAGGTCGACCAGGACCGTCGCATAGCCGCGCGGTACGAAGTAGTTGTCGTAGAACAGCGGGAACTGCACCGGCTTCCCGGTGCTGTCGTAGGTCTTTTTCTGGCTTTCGTTGCCGCGCCCGCAGCAGGAGTAGTAGGGACTGGCATCCATGATCACGGGAATCTTGCGGCCTTGCTGCGCGGGCTCGCGCGGCCGCACGATGTCCACGGCGACCCGGTCGGTCCGTCCGTCCGAGTCGCCGTCGATCCTGGTGTCCACCCAGACCGATTCGCGTATGGCGTGGTCGTAGGAGTACACGGGTCTGGACTCGCCGGGGGCGGCCCGGGCGGCGGTAGCCGGTCCGGCGAGCGTGGTCAACAGGGCGACGGCGACCGCCGCCACGAGCGCTTTCCAGGGGACGCGGGTGATCCGCGCGCTAATGGTCACGGGGCGGACGGTAGCGCGGGGGAACTCGTGTACGTAAGGGTGCGCATGAGGGCCGGGAGTACGTGAAGAAAGTCCCGGGAGGGGCGTTGCGGAAGTGCCGTGTGTCGTCCCGATGTCGGTCATGTGTCAAATGGCGCCATGGACATGACGGGCAGGTTCCGAGTACATAGGGTCTGCACTACCGACAACCTGACGAGCCCAACGGCTTCCACCTCCCCAACCAGTTGGAGGATTTTGTGCGTCACAGACTCATCGTTCCGGGTGCGGCCGCCCTCAGCCTGCTGCTGGCGATCCCGGCTTCCGCGGCCAGTTACACACCCGGCGCTCCGGGCGTGGGCGACTCCTACTACCCCGAGAGCGGCAACGGCGGGTACGACGTCTCCCACTACGACCTGCGCCTGAAGTACCAGCCGAAGACAGACCTCCTGGAGGGCACGGCGACGCTGCTCGCCACCACCACCCAGGACCTGAACCGCTTCAACCTGGACTTCGGCCTCAAGGTCAGCGAGATACGCGTCAACGGCAAGAAGGCCGCCTACGCCACCTCCGGCAAGCACGAGCTGGAGGTCACCCCGTCCGCGCCGCTGCCGAAGGGCAAGCAGATCAGCGTCGTGGTGCGCTACGCGGGCAAGCCGTCCGAGCTGAAGATCGACGGCTTCTCCGCCTGGCACCGTACGCCCGACGGCGGCGTGATCGCGCAGGAGCCGGCCTCCGCCGTGTGGTGGTTCCCGAGCAACGACCACCCGACCGACAAGGCGACGTACGACATCTCGGTCTCGGTGCCGGACGGCAACCAGGCGCTGAGCAACGGCGTGCTGCTGTCGCAGTCCTCCAAGCTGGGCTGGACGCGCTTCAACTGGCGTTCGGACAAGCCGCAGGCCACGTACCTGACCACGCTCGCGGTCGGCAAGTTCGACGTCACCAAGGACACCACGGCCAGCGGCCTGCCGGTGATCAACGCCGTCAGCAAGGACCTCGGCGCCTACGAGGGTTCGGCGCGTGCGAGCATCGAGCGCACCACCGAGGTCACGGAGTGGCTGGAGTCGGTCTTCGGCCCCTACCCGTTCAACTCCGTCGGCGGGTACGTGCCGAACGTCAAGGCCGGGTACGCGCTGGAGACGCAGACCCGCCCGTTCTACGGCAAGGAGGCGTTCGCCAACGGCACCAACGTCTCCGTCGTGGTGCACGAGATCGCCCACCAGTGGTACGGCGACAGCGTCTCCCTCAAGGACTGGAAGGACATCTGGGTCAACGAGGGCTTCGCCCGCTACAGCCAGTGGCTCTGGTCGGAGAAGGAGGGCGAGGGCACCGGCCAGGAGCTGGCCGACTACGTCTACGCCCAGCACCCGGCCGACGACCCGTTCTGGACGGTCAAGCCGGGCGACCCGGGCCCGGACAACCAGTTCCACGGCGCGGTGTACGACCGGGGCGCGCTCGCGCTCCAGGCGCTCCGCAACAAGGTCGGCGACCGGGCCTTCTTCGGGCTCCTGAAGTCCTGGCCCACCGACAAGCAGTACGGCAACGCCTCGGTGCGGGACTTCGTGACGTACGCGGAGCGCAAGACCGGCCAGCCGCTCGCCGAGCTGTTCGACACCTGGCTCTACCAGCCGGCCAAGCCCGCGGCCGCCTCGGCGAAGGCCACCCTCGGCGCCCGCGCCCTGGCCCCCGCCAAGTCCCCGGCCCAGCCCAAGTCCTGGAAGTCCATCCAGGCGACGAACAACATCCACGACCACGAGCACGACCACTGACCCGCACGGTGACGTGAAACAGGGCCCCGGCGCACCACGCCGGGGCCCTGCGCGCGTCAGTCCGGCGCCGGTACCGACCGGGGCTGCGTACCACCGTCACCGGCGTCTCCGAACGCTTCGGCCTCCCATTGCCGCACCTCGGGGTGCCCGGCACGGTACGTGCCGTCGATGGCGAAAAGCCCCGAGGTGAATTCCTCCCGCAACAGCTCCAGGAAAGCGGTGGCGAGCCGCTCGCGATCGGCCGCGAGCTGCCGCAGCACCCGGGCCAGCAGGGCACTCCGGGACGTCGTTTCCTCCTCCGGGCGGCTGCCCGCGATCACCCGCAGGCAGTCCCCGTAAGCGCGCTGGAGTTCGGCGCCGTCACAGGCACTGCTGGAAGTGAGCCACAGCCGGAGCATGGCGTGCGTGGCCGATACGGCCTGCTCCTCGGAGAGCACCCCGAAGGCACTGGTGGCCTCCACGTCGTCGGGCCACGCCAGGTCCGCCCCGTCCAGGGTCTGCGTGAGCGGCGCGAGGCCGTGCCAGATGATGTCCTCGGCCGAGTCGCAGGTGAAGTAGCTCTCCAGGCGCAGGTCCGCCATCCGTATCCGGCGCCAGCCGAGCAGCCTGCGCCGCTCGTCACCGGGCGGGAAGACGGCGATCCAGAAGCCGTCCGGGTCGCTCGGGATCCACGGCCCCAGGCTGACGGACACCTCCCGGTCGCCCTCGCGCCACTCCCGTTCGAGGCGCAGGCTCACGGCGAGGCTGTGCCACCCCTCGCTGGTGAACTGGGACCGCCACAGCAGCGCGTGTGCGCGCCACTCCGGCACGGGGAAGGGGGCGCGCGGGAAGAGTTCGCGGCCGGTGACCGGCTCGGGGGCGCCTACCAGCGCGATGAGCAGCAGCAGGTTGGCGGAGTACGCGGCGTGGCGCGCCGGTACGGTCACGTGTTCCGGCCCGTAACCGTCGCGGCCGGTGTCCCTCGCCGGGGCGAGGGCGCCGTGGAAGGCGGTGAGCAGCAGTCCGCGCAGCAGGTGCCTGCGGTCCCCGGGCAGCCGTCCGAGCAGCCGGTCCAGGAATTCGACGACCTTGCGGCGCATCGTCAGGGGCGCGAAGGACAGCACGGCGCGCAGGAACCCGTCGTCGGCCGCGAGCCGGCTGCGGGTCGCGGCGACCAGGGCGAGGTCTTCCAGCTCCCGCACGATGACGCGGGCGACGAGGAACTCCCCGAAGGTGGCGTGCAGGAACTCGCAGGTGGTGAGCCGGATTCCGGCGCGCACCGCCTGTGCCTGGTGGATGAAGAAGAACCGGCTGACGACCGTCTGGCCCGGTGTCGGCGGGGCCCGGAAATCCGTGCCGGGGCGGGCGGGGAGGGTGTCGCCGAGCAGCGCGACCAGGTCCGTGGACAGCTCCTCCTCCGTGGCCCACTGCCGTCCCCGGTTGAACATGGTGAAGGCGGCGACGGACAGCTTGAGCAGTTCGCCCTCGACGGCCGTGCGCAGCGGGCCCGCGTCCAGCTCCGGGCGTGTCTTGTGGATCTCGCGCTCCGCGAAGCCCTGCACGATCCGCTCGTAGAGGTCCGCCTCGTCCAGTTCGGCGCCGTGCCGCTGGAAGGCGTTGTCCGTCGCGTCGTAGAGGGCGAGCATCAGCAGAAGCAGCGGCTGGGCCGCCAGGTCCCGCTGCCGCAGCACCGCCTCCGGCGGCAGCGGGGACAGGCCGCGTTCCGCGAGGCGGCCGGCGTTGTGGGTGTTCCACACCGCCAGCCACTGCCGGATCTGGTCGTCGGCGAACTCCTCCAGCCGCAGGGCGACGGCGCCCGGCCGCGGGATCCTGGCCCGGTCCGCGACGGCCGTACGGCTGGTGACGATCACCGCGACCGGCCGCCCCTGGTCGGCCTCGCGCTCCTGGAAGCGCGCGACGTGCTCCAGGTAGTCGGTCTGGCCGATGCCGGTCGCCTGGAGCAGTTCGTCGAAGCCGTCGAGCAGGACGACCGGCAGCGCGCGGCCGGCCGACCTGGCGAGGCCGGGCCAGGACAGTTCCTCGCCGGTGGCGTCCCGCACCGCGTACTCGATCTGGGACTGCACGTCGGTGTCGGCCGGCACGTCGCGCAGGGCCACCCGGACCGTGAGGTAGTCGCCGGCCGGCAGCCGGGCCGCCAGCACCTTGGTGAGCACGGACTTTCCCGAGCCCGGCTGGCCCAGCACGATCAGCGGGCACTCGACGGCCCGTACGGAGGCCAGGTGGCCGACCAGGAAGTCTTCGAGGTCCTCGCGCGGCGGGAGCGACGCCCACCAGGACTCCTGGTCCAGCCGGGCGGCCCGGGTGACGGAGGCGACCCGGTAGCGGGGGGTGAGGTACGCGGCGGCCAGCGAGGGGATCGTGAGCCCTTCCGGCGCGTCGCCGGTCGCGACGATGGGGCGTGTGAGGTGTCTGCGGTAGCGCCTGGCCAGCGCGTCCCGGCGGTCGCCGGGCGGGGTGCCGGAGGCGAGCCGGGCGAGCACCCGCTCCAGGCCGGCCAGGCCGGTGTGCAGGTCCCGCACCCCGGCCCGGGTCGCGCCGTGGTCCAGGCGGTTGGCCCAGAAGGCGACCTCGGGGCAGTCCGCGGCCAGGCGGCGCAGATGGGTCTCGTATCCGCGCAGCGCCGCCGCGGTGACATCGTCGCGCACGGTACGCACGAAGGACTCACGGGGCGCGCGGCCGAGGCGCGCCCAGACGTCCAGGCTCTCGACGTAGTCCGTCAGCCGTTCCGCCAGGCGGCCGTAGAAGCGCCGTAGCGTGTCCGCCGGTTCCTCCCCGTTGACCGGCACCGAATCGCCGGGTACGTCACTCTCGTTGAGCATGCCGACGAGCGCGCGAAGCCGTCCGGAGCCCGCCGGCTCCCCCGTCGCGACGGCCGCCTGGGAAGCCCTGTCCCACCGCAGTTCGTCCGCGTCGAAGGGCAGTGCCGTGCCGCTCAGCGCTTCGAAGTAGGCGGTGAGGACGATGACTTTGTGTGCCGCGGTCAGCCGCTCGGCGCGGTCGAAGCGGCCGAGTCCGCCGAGCCGGTCCGCCAGTCCGCTGACCAGTTGGCCGCTGAGCCGCGCCAGTTCGCCGCGGGCGTCGAAGAGGCTCAGCGCCAGCGCGCTGCCGCCGCCGGTCGCCACGAGGAGCGCGCCGCCGGTCAGCCGGTCGAGCGCGGTCACCACGCGGCTGTCCGCGCCTCCGAGCAGCTTGACGGCGTCGGCGTAGCAGAACGTTCCCGGCATCGCTCCCCCATGCGCCACGGTCTGTCCACCTCGGCACCATCTGCCGGTCATGCAGAAGTAAACGCAGCTGATTTGATGTCCGGCGGATCACGCCCCACCCCCATGACCGGGAGTTTCCATGCAGCACTTTACGCCGGGCCGCCACCGCCGGGCCGTTGTTTGCACAGCGCTGGCCGCGACGGCGCTTCTCGCCACGATCCCCGCGGCGTCGGCCGCTCCGGTGACCGGAGGCCAAGCCGTGGCCTCGGCACCCGCGTTGAAGGTGCTTTCCTACAACGTCTTCCTGATGAGCAAGAACCTTTACCCCAATTGGGGACAGGACCACCGGGCCAAGGCGATCGCGTCCGCCGACTTCTTCCAGGGGCAGGATGTCGTCGCGCTCCAGGAAGCCTTCGACAATTCCTCTTCGGAGGCGCTCGCGTCGTATGCGGCGAAGCAGTATCCGTACCGGACGCCGGTGGTCGGGCGCGGGAAGAGCGGCTGGGACGCCACTGGTGGCGCCTATTCCGCCACCACTCCGGAGGACGGCGGCGTCATGCTCCTGAGCAAGTGGCCGGTGCTGCACAAGGAGCAGTATGTGTACAAGGATGCTTGTGGGGCGGATTACTGGTCCAACAAGGGTTTCGCGTATGCCGTTTTGAATGTCCGGGGCGCCAAGGTGCATGTGGTCGGTACGCACGCCCAGTCGACCGATCCGGGGTGCAAGGCGGGGGAAGCGGCCACCGTACGGGGTAAGCAGTTCAAGGAGCTGGACGCTTTTCTGGATGCCAAGAACATTCCGGCGGACGAACAGGTCATGGTCGCGGGCGACTTGAATGTGGACGCGCACGGGCCCGAATACGGTTCGATGCTCGCCGACGCCGGGCTCGTGGCGGCCGACGCGCGTACGGGGCACCCGTACTCCTTCGACACCCGGGAGAACTCCGTGGCGAAGTTCCGCTATCCGGACGACCCGCGCGAGGACCTGGACTACGTCCTGCACCGTCGCGGGCACGCGCGGCCCGCCGCCTGGCGCAACGAGGTGGTCAAGGAGACTTCCGCGCCCTGGACGGTGTCGAGTTGGGGCAAGGAGTACGCCTACAGCAACCTTTCCGATCACTATCCGCTGGCCGCGGGCTGAACCGTCCGCACGGGGACCGGGTGGGAGGGGTGTGCGGCGGTAGGGGTGTGTAAGGGGCACATGCGGCAGGCACCACTTGCATTCCTGGATACAGTGGGTCCAGGATGCTGGAGTGACCGAGACCTCCGCTGATCCCGTGGCCACGTCCGCGCGGCCCTCCCCCACGTCCGTCTCCGCCCCGCGCCCAGGACCGCTGCTCGCCGTCCTGTTGTCCGCCTGGTTCATGGCCCAGTTCGACTTCTTCGTGGTCAACGTGGCGGCGCCGTCGTTCGAGAGAGACCTGCACGCCGGACCGGCGGCGCTGGAACTGATCGTCGGCGGCTACGCCTTCGCGTACGCCAGCGGCATGATCACCGGCGGTCGGCTCGGCGACCTGTTCGGGTACCGGCGCGCGTTCGTCGCGGGCCTGGTCGCCTTCGCGGTGACCTCCCTGCTGTGCGGCATCGCCACGAGCCCGGGGCAGTTGATCGGCTTCCGGCTGCTCCAGGGCTTCGCGGGGGCCGTGATGGTGCCGCAGGTGCTCGCCACGGTCACCGCCTCGTTCCCGGTGCACGCGCGGGGCCGGGCGATGGCGTGGTACGGCGTCGCCGGCGGTACGGCCTCGGTCGCCGGCCAGGTGCTCGGCGGCCTGATGCTGGACGCCGACATCCTCGGGCTGGGCTGGCGCGTGCTGTTCCTGATCAACGTGCCGATCGGCGCCGTCGCCGCCCTGCTGGCCCTGCGGTACCTGCCGTCGGTGCGCCCCGCCCGCAGGGCCCGGCTCGACCTGCCCGGCGCGGGCGGCGTGGCGCTGGCGCTGGGCCTGGTGCTCGTTCCGCTGGCCATGGGGCGGACCGCCGGCTGGCCGGTCTGGACGTGGATCTGCCTGGCCGCCGCCGTGCCCGTGGGCCTGGCCACCGTGCTGTGGCAGCGGGCCCTGGCCGCCAGGGGCGGCGATCCCGTGCTCGACCTCACGCTCTTCCGCGAGGGCTCCTACCTCGCCGGTGTGGTGACGGGCGCGGCCTTCATGGCGTACTGGGCGAGCGTGATGTTCACCCTGACGCTGCTGCTCCAGGGCGGTTTCGGGCTGGGCCCGTTCCAGGCCGGGCTGGCCTTCGCGCCGACCGGTGTGTGCTTCGCCGGCAGCGCGCTGCTGAGCCGGGCGCTGGTCCAGCGCTTCGGCCTGCGCATCTTGCAGCTGGGCAGCGTCGTGACGGTGACCGGCCTGGCCGCGCTCAGCCTCGTCCTGTACGTACAGCCGGACCGCGGGGTGCTGCCGTGGGTCGTCGCCACGATGGCGGTGGCCGGGCTGGGCAACGGCCTGACGCTCCCGCAGCTGATCGGGGCCTCGCTGGTCCGCGTACCGCCGAAGCGGGCCGGCACCGGGGCCGGGGTGCTGACCACCGCGCAGCAGTTCGGCGGGGCCGCCGGTGTGGCGGTCATCGGGGCGGCCTTCTTCGCCCTGGCCGGCGCGGCGCCGAGCGCCGCGGGCCACGCCCGTGCCGCGATGTGGACCACCCTCATCTCGGTGGCGCTGACCTGCGTCGTCACGATCCTGACCACGGTCATCCGGCGCGCGGCCGACCGCGCGGCACGTGCGGACAGGGCAGGGGCGGGCGCCTGAGGCGCACCCCCGGCGGGGGCGCGCCTCGGGCGGCGGCCGTTACGACTGCCGGCCGTCGCGCGGCCCGGGAACGGCCGCCGTGCCCTGCTCGCGTTCGGCCGCGATCCGGTTCACCCGGCCGCGTACCGCGAACCAGCCGACGCACAGCGCGGCGGCGATGACCGGCACCAGCATGACGGTCTGCCGTCCGACGCCCTCGCTGTCGAAGGCCATCAGGACGATGACGCCGACCAGGAAGACGATAGTCGCGATGTCGGTGACGGGCGTGCCCGGCAGCCGGAAGCGGGGGCGTTCGACCAGGCCCGCCTTGGAGCGCCGGACGAACACCATGTGACAGACCATGATCGTGCACCAGGTGCTGATGATGCCTAGCGCCGCGATGTTCAGCACGATCTCGAACGCGTCCTCGGGCAGCAGGAAGTTGAGCCCCACGCCCAGTACGCACACCGCCGAGGTGAGCATGATGCCGCCGTACGGCACCTGGTTGCGGTTCATCAGGCCGGCGAACTTCGGCGCCGAGCCGGCCATCGACATCGAGCGCAGGATGCGGCCGGTCGAGTAGAGGCCGGAGTTGAGGCTGGACATGGCGGCGGTGAGCACGACGAGGTTCATCACGTCGCCGGCGGCCGGCACGCCGACGTTGGAGAGCACGGTCACGAAGGGGCTCTCGGAGCCGGTGTACTTGTTCCACGGCATCAGCAGCGCGAGGAGGACGACCGAGCCGACGTAGAAGATGCCCACCCGCCACATGATCGAGTTGACGGCCTTGGGGACGACCTTCTGCGGCTCGCTGGTCTCGCCGGCCGTGACGCCGACCAGCTCGACGGCCGAGTAGGCGAAGACGACGCCCTGGAGCACGATCACCACGGGCAGCAGGCCGCTCGGGAAGAAGCCGCCGTGGTCGGTGATCAGGCTCAGGCCAGGGGTGTCGCCGCCCACCGGGTGCCGGGTGGCCAGCAGGAAGATCCCGATGAACATGAAGACGACCAGCGCCGCGACCTTGATGATCGCGAACCAGAACTCCATCTCACCGAAGATCTTCACCGAGATGAGGTTGATCGCCAGCACCACCGCGAGCGCGATCAGCGCCATCACCCACTGCGGGATGGCGGTGAACAGGCTCCAGTAGTGGGTGTAGAGCGCGATGGCGGTGATGTCGGCGATGCCGGTCGTCGACCAGTTGACGACGTACATCCAGCCCGCGACGTACGCGCCCTTCTCCCCCAGGAACTCCCGCGCGTAGGAGACGAAGGACCCCGACGACGGGCGGTGCAGCACCAGTTCGCCCAGGGCCCGTACGACGAAGAACGCGAAGAGGCCGCAGACCGCGTACGCGACGGCGAGCGCGGGTCCGGCGGAGGCCAGCCGGCCGCCGGCGCCCAGGAACAGGCCGGTGCCGATCGCCCCGCCGATCGCGATCATGTTGACGTGCCGGCCCTTGAGGCCCTTGCTGTACCCGGCGTCCCCCGCGTCCTGGGCGGTCGGCGCCTTCCCCCCGCCCGGTGGCCTGTTGGCTTCTTCCTGGACGGTTTCCGTGCTCACAGCTGGTTCATCTCGCTTTCGGGCAGGCGATGGAGCCGTCACCGGCCCCACGGGTCACGCGAGTCCGGCCGACGGCACACCTTCCCCCAGAGCCGCCCCCTCGTCTGTGTCCTGGATCACAGCGTGTATGAGCCATCAATAATCGGTCCGCATATGTCCCGAATGACCTGTCGACGGGATGCGCGAAGGGCTTGCAATTCGCCACGCTCCGGTCATCACCGCTCACTCAGGAGAGCGAAGGAGGGAGAGCATTCCGGCCGGGCATGGCCGGAAACCGACGGAACGGTGAAGCGCGGGTGACCTGCCGGGAGGTTTCACAGGGATGGTGAGACAGCAATACTGTTGAACACGGACCGCGCGCCACGGGAGCGCGGCGGGCACCGGGGCGCGGCGGACGCGCGGACGCAGCGAGGGAAGTGAGGCGCGGCATGGCCACCGAGACCGGGGAAGAGACGCTCACCGTCGACGAGTTGGCCGCCCGCGCGGGCGTGACCGTGCGCACCGTCCGCTTCTACAGCACCCGCGGCCTGCTGCCCCCGCCCGCGATCGGCCCGCGCCGCGTCGGCCGGTACGGCGCCGCCCACCTCTCCCGGCTCGCGCTGATCGAGGAGCTCCAGCACCACGGCATGACGCTGGCCGCCATCGAGCGCTACCTCGCCCAGCTCCCCGCCGACCTCAGCGAACACGACCTGGCCCTGCACCGGGCGCTGGTCGCCTCCTGGTCGCCGGACTCCTCCCAGGAGGCGACCCTGGCCCAGCTGGAGCGCCGCGCGGGCCGGGCGCTGAGCGAGGACGACATCGACCGGCTGGCCGCGATGGACGTCCTGGAGCGCACCGGTGTCCCCGGCGCGTTCCGGGTCGATCCGGCCGTCCTCCACCTGGGCGTCCGGCTGCTGGACGTACCGATCTCGCTGGAGACGCTGCTCGCCGCCCGCGATGTCGTCCTGGACCACACGCGGTCGGCGGCGCGCGAGCTGACCCGGCTCTTCCACGACGAGGTGTGGGGCCCTTACCGGGCCCGCGAGTCGGACCCGGAGCAGGTGGAGTCGATGAAGTCGCTCTCCGCCCACATGCAGCCGATGGTGGTGCAGGCGCTGGTGACGGCCTTCCAGCGGTCGATGCGGGAAGAGTTGCGGGCGACGTACGCCGAGGAGTGAGCGCGCGCCCGGCGGGCACGGCCCGGGTGCGGCAGGAGTCGCCTGCGGTGTGCGGACCGGCCGCGGCGGGCCGGTCCGCGTCACCCGTGCGTCACGCGTCGCCGAACGTCTTGCCCTGTTCCGCCGTCTCCACCAGCAGCGCCGGGGGCGCGAACCGGTCCCCGTACGCGGCCTGGAGTTCGCGGGCGCGGGCCACGAAGCCGGGCAGCCCGCCCTCGTAGCCGTTGATGTACTGGATGACGCCACCGGTCCAGCCGGGGAAGCCGATGCCCAGGATGGAGCCGATGTTGGCGTCCGCGACGGAGGTCAGCACGCCTTCCTCGAAGCAGCGGACGGTGTCCAGGGCCTCGGCGAACAGCATCCGCTCCTGCATGTCCCGGAACGGGATCGCGGCGCCGGCCTTCGTGAAGTGCTCGCGCAGGCCAGGCCACAGGCCGCCCCGCTTCCCGTCCTCGCCGTACTCGTAGAAGCCCCCGCCGCCGCTGCGGCCAGGACGCCCGAACTCGTCCACCATGCGGTCGATGACGGTGTCGGCCGGGTGCCGCTGCCAGGTGCCGCCGGCCGCCTCGACGGCCCGCCGGGTCTCGTCGCGGATCTTGCGCGGGAGGGTGAGGGTCAGCTCGTCCATCAGGGAGAGGACCTTGGCCGGGTAGCCGGCCTGGGCCGCGGCCTGTTCGACGGAGGCCGGCTCGATGCCCTCGCCGACCATCGCCACGCCCTCGTTGATGAAGTGGCCGATGACGCGGGAGGTGAAGAAGCCGCGCGAGTCGTTGACGACGATGGGCGTCTTGCGGATCTGGCGCACCAGGTCGAAGGCGCGCGCCAGCGCCTCGTCGCCGGTCCGCTCGCCCTTGATGATCTCGACCAGCGGCATCTTGTCGACGGGCGAGAAGAAGTGCAGGCCGATGAAGTCGGCGTCGCGCTCGACGCCTTCGGCGAGGCCGGTGATGGGCAGGGTGGAGGTGTTGGAGCACAGCAGCGCGTCGGGGGCGACGATGTGCTGGATCTCCTGGAACACCTTGTGCTTGAGGGAGGTGTCCTCGAAGACCGCCTCGATGACGGCGTCGCAGCCGGCCAGGTCCTGCGGGTCGGCGGTCGGGGTGATGCGGGCGAGCAGTTCGTCCCGCTTGGCCTCGGTCGTACGGCCACGGCTCAGCGCCTTGGCGAGCAGACCCTCCGAGTACGCCTTGCCCTTCTCGGCCGCCTCCTGGGAGACGTCCTTGAGGACGACCTCGATGCCGGCCTTGGCGCAGGCGTACGCGATGCCCGCGCCCATCATGCCGGCGCCGAGCACCGCGACCTTCCCGACGGTACGCGGCGCGACGTCCTTGGGGCGGCTGGCGCCGGAGTTGACCGCCTGGAGGTCGAAGAAGAACGCCTGGATCATGTTCTTGGAGGTCTGGCCGGTGACCAGCTCCACGAAGTAGCGCGCCTCGATGGTCTGCGCGGTCTCGAAGTCGACCTGGGAGCCCTCGACGGCCGCCGCGAGGATGTTGCGCGGTGCCGGGTACGGGGCGCCGTTCAGCTGCTTCTTCAGGTTGGCCGGGAAGGCGGGGAGGTTGGCGGCGAACTTCGGGTGCGCCGGGGTGCCGCCGGGGATCTTGTAGCCCTTGGCGTCCCAGGGCTGCCGGGACTCCGGGTGCGCGTCGATGAACGCCCGCGCCTTCTCGATCAGTTCCTCCGGGGTGGCCGCCACGTCGTGGATCAGGCCGTTCTCCAGGGCGCGGGCGGCGTTGTACTGGGTGCCCTGGAGCAGCACCTTGAGGAGCGCGTCGGCGATGCCCAGCAGCCGGACCGTACGGACGACGCCGCCGGCCGCCGGGAGCAGTCCGAGGGTCACCTCGGGCAGGCCGATCTTGGTGGCGCGGGTGTCCAGGGCGACGCGGTGGTGGCAGGCGAGCGCGATCTCGTAACCGCCGCCGAGGGCCGCGCCGTTGATGGCCGCGACCACGGGCTTGCCGAGGGTCTCGATGCGGCGCAGGTCGCGCTTGATGCCCTGCCCCGTCTCGAACGCACGCTCGGCGTGCTCGGGGGTGACGGCGATCAGGTCGCGCAGGTCGCCGCCGGCGAAGAAGGTCTTCTTGGCGGAGGTGAAGATGACGCCGCGTACGGTGTCCCGCTCGGCCTCCAGGCGGTCGGCGACGGCGGTCAGCGACGCCTTGAAGGCCGCGTTCATCGTGTTGGCCGACTGGTCCGGGTCGTCGAGGACGAGGGTGACGACGCCGGTCTCGTCCTGTTCCCAGCGGATGGTGGTGGGTTCACTCATGGTGCGTACTCCGTAGTGGGTGCGGACGAGGGTCAGACGCGCTCGACGACGGTGGCGATGCCCATGCCGCCGCCGACGCAGAGGGTGGCCAGGCCGTAGCGCTTGTCCCGGCGCTCCAGTTCGTCGACGAGGGTGCCCAGGATCATCGCGCCGGTGGCGCCGAGGGGGTGGCCCAGGGCGATGGCCCCGCCGTTGACGTTGACCTTGTCCAGGCTCAGGCCCATGTCCTTCACGAAGCGCAGCACCACCGCGGCGAACGCCTCGTTGATCTCGACCAGGTCGATGTCGTCGATGGTGAGCCCGGCCTTGGCCAGCGCCTTGCGGGAGGCGGGCGCGGGGCCGGTGAGCATGATCGTGGGCTCCGAGCCGGAGACCGCGGCGGAGACGATGCGGGCGCGCGGGGTGAGGCCGTAGCGCTCGCCCACCTCGCGGGAGCCGATGGCGACCAGCGCCGCGCCGTCCACGATGCCGGAGGCGTTGCCCGCGTGGTGGACGTGGTCGATCTTCTCGATCCAGTGGTACTTCTGCAGGGCCACCGCGTCGAAGCCGCCCATGTCGCCGATGGCGGCGAAGGAGGGCTTGAGGCCGGCCAGCGAGTCGGCGGTGGTGCCGGGCCGCAGGTGCTCGTCGTGGTCGAGGACGACCAGGCCGTTGCGGTCGGTGACGGGGACGACGGAGTGCGCGAAGCGGCCGTCCTTCCACGCGGCGGCGGCGCGCTCCTGGGACAGCGCGGCGTACTCGTCCACGTCGCGGCGGGAGTAGCCCTCGATGGTGGCGATGAGGTCGGCGCCGATGCCCTGCGGGACGAAGCCGGTGTCGTGGTTGGTCATCGGGTCGGCGAACCAGGCGCCGCCGTCGGAGGCCATCGGGACCCGCGACATCGATTCGACGCCGCCCGCGAGCACCAGGTCCTCCCAGCCGGAACGGATCTTGGCGGCGGCCATGTTGACCGCTTCGAGCCCCGAGGCGCAGAAGCGGTTCTCCTGGACGCCCGCGACGGTGTCCGGCAGCCCGGCGGCGATGGCCGCGATGCGGGCGATGTCCGAGCCCTGGTCGCCGACCGGTCCGACGACGCCGAGCACGATGTCGTCGATGGCGGCCGGGTCGAGGCTGGGGAAGCGGGCGCGGATCTCGTGGATGAGGCCGACGACGAGGTCGATCGGCTTGGTGCCGTGCAGCGCGCCGTTGGCCTTGCCGCGGCCGCGCGGGGTGCGGATCGCGTCGTATACGTACGCTTCGGAAGTCAAGGGGAGCAGCCTTTCCAGCTTTTGGTTCGGTGCGGCGGGAGTGGGAGTACGGGGCGCCACGGGCCCGTGGGCCGGCAGGTCAGCCGAGGAGGGAGCGGCCGATGATCTCCTTCATGATCTCGGTGGTGCCTCCGTAGATGGTCTGGATGCGTCCGTCGGTGAAGGCCCTGGCGACCGGGTACTCGCTCATGTAGCCGTAGCCGCCGTGCAGTTGCAGACAGCGGTCGGCGACCCGCTTTTGCAGTTCGGTGGCCCACCACTTGGCCATCGAAGCATGCACGGCGGCCAGCTGCCCGTCCGAGTGGTCCACGATGCAGCGGTCGAGGAACTCCCGCGTCACGGCACACTCGGTGGCCATCTCGGCTATCTCGAAGCGGATGTGCTGGAGCTTGGCGAGCGGCCTCCCGAAGGCCTCGCGCTCCTTCACGTACCGCGTGGTGATCTCCAGGAGGTGTTCGGCGGCGGCGATGCCTGCGACCGCGATGCCCATCCGCTCCTGCGCGAGGTTGGTCATCAGGTGGACGAACGCGCCGTTCGGCTCGCCGAGCAGGTTCTCCTTGGGCACCCGTACGCCGTCGAAGAACAGCTCGGCGGTGTCCTGCGCCTTCTGGCCGATCTTGTCCAGGTTGCGGCCGCGCTCGAAGCCCGGCATGCCGCGCTCGACGACCAGCAGGCTCAGTCCGTGGGCGCCGCCCTCGGGGGTGGTCTTGGCGACGACGATCACCAGGTCGGCGAGGATGCCGTTGGAGATGAAGGTCTTGGAGCCGTGCAGGACCCAGTGGTCGCCGCGGTCCTCCGCCGTGGTGCGGATGCCCTGGAGGTCGGAGCCCGCGCCGGGCTCGGTCATGGCGATGGCCGTGACGGTCTCGCCGCTGCAGAACCCGGGCAGCCAGCGGCGCTTCTGCTCGTCGGTGGCGAGCTGGGTGAGGTACGGGCCGACGATGTCGTTGTGCAGGCCGACGGCGAGCCCGGCGGCGCCGGCCCGGGTGAACTCCTCGGCCAGCACGGCGGCGTACCGGAAGTCGGTGTTGCCGCCGCCTCCGTACTCCTCGGGCACGGCCAGGCCCAGCAGGCCCTGCTTGCCCGCCGCGCGCCAGGCGTCGCGGCTGACGATGCCGTCCTTCTCCCACTGCTCGTAGTGCGGGGTCACCTCCCGTTCGAGGAAGGTCCGTACGGTCCGGCGGAACGCTTCGTGGTCCTCGGTGAAGATCTGGCGCTTGAGCTGCGCGGTCATCGTGACGGGCCTCCTCGGGGCCGGCGGTGGGTCAGCGGCGGGTCGGTGGCCGTCAGCCGGCCGTGCGCCCCGGTCCGGCGCGGCCGTCCGTCGCGCGGGTGCCGTCGCGCCAGGCCGGTCCTGCGGACGCGCCGCCGGCCGGTTCCCTGCGGTCGGCCAGTGCCGGGACGCCCCAGTCGCGGGCGACGTCCGCCGTGTCGGCGCCGGGCCGGGCCGGCGGTCTGCGGACCGCGCCGGGGGTGGCGGAGAAGCGCGGCGCGGGGGCGGGCTGGGTGATGCCGCCGTGGTCGACGAAGGTGCCGCGGGCGGCGAGGTGCGGGTGGTCCGGCGCCTCGCGCAGGGAGAGCACGGGCGCCACGCAGGCGTCGGACGCCGCGAAGACGGCGGTCCACTCCTCGCGTGTGCGGGTCCTGAACCGGGCGGCGATGGCGGTCCGCAGCTCCTCCCAGGCGGCCGGGTCGTCGCGCGCCGGCACGTCGTCCTCGATGCCGAGCAGCCGGACGAATTCCGCGTAGAAACGCGGCTCCAGCGCGCCGACGGCCATGTGGCGGCCGTCGGCGGTCTCGTACGTGCCGTAGAACGGCGCCCCGCCGTCCAGGAGGTTGGCGCCGCGCCGGTCCTGCCAGCCGCCGGCGGCCAGCATGCCGTGGATCATCGCGGTGAGGTGGGCGGTGCCGTCGACGATGGCCGCGTCCACGACCTGGCCCCGGCCGTGCTCGCTACGGGCGTGCTGGAGCGCGGCCAGGACGCCGACGACCAGGTAGAGGGAGCCGCCCGCGTAGTCGCCGAGGAGGTTGGCGGGGACGGCGGGCGGCCCGCCGGGCGTCCCGATCATGCCGAGCGCGCCGGTGACGGCGATATAGCCGATGTCGTGGCCCGCGGTGCCGGCCAGCGGCCCCTGCTGGCCCCAGCCGGTCATCCGCCCGTACACCAACCGGGAGTTGCGGGCCAGGCAGGCGTCCGGGCCGACGCCGAGGCGCTCGGCGACGCCGGGGCGGTACCCCTCGATCAGGATGTCGGCGCGCTCGGCCAGGTCCAGCACCTGCCCCGGCCCTTCGGGGGACTTCAGGTCCACGAGCACGGAGCGCTTGTTGCGGTTGGTGACGTCGTACGCCGGGTCGATGCCGAGGCCGGCCCCGCCCGGCCGGTCGACGCGTACGACGTCGGCGCCGAGGTCGGCCAGGAGCATCGCGGCGAACGGGCCGGGGCCGATCCCGGCCAGCTCCACCACGCGCACCCCGCTCAGCGGGCCGTTTCCTGTCCCTGCCATCGGGCCCCCTGAGCTCCGCAGCACTGTGACACTTCTGATGTAACACTCGCGATGTTAAGAACGTGTTCCACTTTCCACAAGCCCCCACGGCGCGGGCCCGCCGGGAAAAACCCCGTGGCGGCGGCGCTCAACTCCCACCGCCGCCAGGGGCCTTCACCCGCCACTCCGCCGACGGCGCGCTCCGGCCGCGGGCAACGGCCCGCGCGGCGGTCGCGGAGGGACAATGGCCGGATGCCTCATACGCACCTCGCATCCCAGCTGTTCGACATCAGCCACGGCCAGGGCCTCCGCCAGTTCGCCGAACTGGCCCTGGCGCTGCTCCTCTCCTCCCTCATCGGGCTGGAACGACAGGTGCAGCAGAAGAGCGCGGGGCTGCGCACCCACACCCTTGTCGGCGTGGGCAGCGCGCTGTTCATGGAGGTCTCGGTCCACGGCTTCTACGCGCTGCTGGGCACGGACGGCGTCGCGCTGGACCCGTCCCGGGTGGCCGCGCAGATCGTCTCGGGCATCGGCTTCATCGGCGGCGGTCTGATCTTCGTGAAGAAGGACGCCGTACGGGGGCTGACGACCGCCGCGACGATCTGGCTCACCTGCGCCATCGGCATGGCCTGCGGCGGCGGCCTGCCGCTGCTGGCCGTCGGCGCGACCCTGGTCCACTTCCTCGTCGTACGCGGCTTTCCCAAGCTGTTCTCCGGCCGGAAGAGTTCGCCGTCCGTCGAACGCTTCGAACTGCGCCTGAGCTACCGTGCCCAGCACGGCCTGCTGGGGCGGATGCTGGAGATGTGCACCAGCAGCGGTTTCCTGGTGACCGACGTCCAGGTGGAGACGGGCTCGGACGACCGGGTGCCGGCCGAGGTACTGCTGCGCCTGGAGGGCACGGCCTCGGCGCACCCGCTCGTGGAGCGGCTGTCCGAGCTGGACGGGGTGCGCGGGGTGTCGATGGGGCAGGAATCGGACCGTACGGAGTGACGGAGGGGAGCGGGATGACGACTTCGCCGTGGCAGGACACCGGCACGGGCGTGCTGCGGCTGCCGTCCGGGCGGCTGGTCAGGGGACGCGGGCTCCGCCACCCGATGCCGCAGGGGCCGGCGCCCGACTTCGCGGTGTACCTGCTGGGCAAGGAGCCGCCCGAGGTGCCCTGGGAGGCCCGCTGGCTGCGCTGGCCCGACTTCCGGCTGCCCGCCGATCACGCGCGGGCCCGCGACGTCCTCGGTGAGGCGTGGGAACGCGCCGCGGCCGAACGCGTAGAAGTGGCCTGCGGCGGCGGCCGCGGCCGGACCGGCACGGCCCTGGCCTGCCTCGCGGTCCTGGACGGCGTGCCGGCCGCCGGGGCGGTGGACTTCGTACGCCGCGGCTACGACCGCCGGGCCGTCGAAACACCCTGGCAGCGGCGCTACGTACGGCGCTTCGGGCGCTGACGGGCCGGGCGGTCCGGCTCCGCGGGTGCCAAGTGGTCGCCGGCGGCCCCGCGGTCCAGCAGGCGGGCGAGCCGCAGCGGGACGTCGCCGCCGACCAGGACGACGACCAGCAGCGTCAGCCCGAAGGTGAGCAGGGCCAGCGCCCGGCCCAGCGGCATGCTCTCGGCGAGCCGGGCGCCGAGCACCGGGGCGACGGCGCCGCCGAGTGCGCCGACGTTGTAGACGAAGCCCAGCGACGCCGCGCGGGTCGCGGTCGGGAAGTGCCCGGCGAGGTACTTCGGCAGAATGCCCGAGATGCCCTGGCCGAGGGCGAGCAGGACGAAGAGCAGCATGCCCAGCGCGACCAGGCTGTCCCGGACGGCGAACACCGGGAAGACGAACGCCAGGGAGGCCAGCAGGGTGCCCGCGTAAGCGCGGCGGGTGCCGAACCGGTCGCCCGCGAACCCGGCCAGCCAGCAGCCCGCCATGGTGCCGAACCCGGCGTAGAACATCACGTCGGCGACCTCGGCGGGCGCGTACCCCAGCTCGGTCTTGAGGTAGGTGGGCAGCAGCGCCTGGACGGGCCAGCTGTAGAGGAACGCGCAGAAGACGGTGACCGTCAGGGCCACGTACAGCACCCAGCCGCGCCGGCCGCCGAGCTGTACGGCGAACGCCGTCAGGCAGAGCGCGGCGAGCGCCGCCAGCCACGGCACGTAGCCCGTCCCTGCCGGGGTGAAAACGCAGTAGAGCGCGGCGAACGCGACGACTGCCAGCGCGCAGTTGAGTCGGCGCCGCGCGCGCCCGGCGAACAGCGGCCGGAAGGGATTGGGGCGCTCTGCGGCGGCCCCCACCTCGGTACTCCAGTCGTCGGCCTCCGGCAGGGACCTGCGTACCCAGAGCGCGACCAGCACCGGCAGCACCCCGATCCAGAACATCCACCGCCAGCCCCAGTTGGGCACCACCCACTGGTACAGCTGGGCCGCGAGGATCGTGCCGCCCGCGTAGCCGGATATGAGGAAGCCGGAGGCCCGGTTGCGCAGGGGGGCCGGCCAGGTCTCCAGGACGTACGTGGCGCTGGCGCTGTACTCCCCCGCCATGCCCAGGCCGATGACCAGCCTGGCGGCGAACAGGCTGGTGTAGTCCCAGGCGAAGCCGCAGGCGAAGGTGCCCAGCGAGTAGAGGAGGATGCTGGCGATCATCGCGGGCCTGCGCCCGTACCGGTCGCCCAGCGCGCCCAGGAGCGCCCCGCCGAGCCAGCGGGTGACGAACGCGCCGGAGACCAGGGAGGCCGCGCCGGCCGTGCTCAGGCCGAACGTGCCGGCGATCTCGGTCAGGACGAGGGTGATCAGGACGAAGTCGAAGCCGTCCAGGAGGTAGCCGACCCAGGCGGCGGCCATCGCCTTCCACTGGCGGGGCGTCACCTGCCGGTACCAGGGCGCCCGCCCGCCCCCCTTCGAGGAGCGCGTCCTCACAGCAGCCCGGCTTCCTCCAGGCAGCGCCGGACCCGGCCCACGGCCGCCTCGTCCAGCGGCAGCTGCGGCGGCGCGGTGGCCGGGCAGTCGATGACGCCCAGGAGGTGCAGGGCCGCCTTGAAGGCGCCCAGTGCTGAGGAGCTGCGGCCCATCACCGCCGGGTCGCCCGCGTCGGTCAGCGCGAAGAGCGCGGCGAGCCGGTCCTGCTCGGCGGCGGCCTCGCGCCAGCGGCCCGCCGCCGCGTGCGCGTAGAGGCGTACGTAGCCGTCCGGGTCGACGTTGCCCAGGCCGGGGACGACGCCGTGCGCGCCCGCCAGCAGGGCGCCGTCCACGGTGAGTTCCGACCCGGTGAGCACGGAGAAGCCCGGGTTGCGGGCGGGCATGCCGACGAGCAGGCGGCGCAGCGCGCCGTCCTCGCCGCTGCTGTCCTTCAAGCCGGCCAGCACGCCGTCGGCGGCGAGCGTGCGCACCGTGCCGAGGGGCAGCTTGGTGTGCACGGCCGCCGGGATGTCGTAAGCGAACAGCGGGAGGTCCGCCCCTTCGCGTACGCGGGTGAAGTGGCCGGCGATCTCGGCGGGGTGGGTGCGGGTGTAGAAGGGGGCGGTGGCCACGACCGCGTCGGCGCCCAGGCTCCGGGCCGTACGGGCGTGTTCGAGGACCCGGGCGGTCGTCATGTCGATGGCCCCGGCCAGCACGGGCAGCCGGCCGGCGGCCGCCTCGACCACCGTCTCGACGACGGTGCGGCGCTGCGCGTCGGTCAGGTAGGCGGCCTCCCCGCTGGAGCCGAGGACGAACAGCCCGCTCACCCCGGCGCCCGCGAGCCGGGCGGCGAGCGTGGCCAGCGAACGGGTGTCGACCCGCCCGTCGGGGGTGAGCGGGGTGCACAGCGGGGGGACGACACCGGTGAGCGGCGCGGGGAGGGACATCGGTGACCAGCTTTCTGCGCACACTCGCATTCCGGACGTCGGACGTCCCATGTTGGCGGACCTGCGGGTGAATCTGGTCCAGCCGCCCAGGCGTGTCAATACCGCGCACTCCGCCGTCCCGGACGGGCGTTCGTTGACGGCGGACCGGCCCCTGCCTAGCGTTGCGCCCTACCGGCCGGTACGGCCGTGATCCGAGGCGGAGGCGAGCATGGCGCGACGGCAGGACACCGCAGCACGACCCCACGACCTGGTGCTGTTCGGCGCCACCGGCTTCGTGGGGCGGCTGACCGCCGCCTATCTGGCCCGGCACGCGCCCGCCGGCTGCCGCTGGGCGCTGGCCGGCCGCGACCGCGCGAAGCTGGAGCGGCTGCGGGAGGAGCTGGCCGGCATCGACCCGGCCTGCGCGGAACTGCCGCTGCTGTGCGCCGACGCCGACCACCCCGGGTCGCTACGCGCGCTCGCGGCGGGCACCCGTGTGCTCGCCACGACCGTCGGGCCGTACCTCGCCTACGGGGACCCGCTGGTCGCCGCCTGCGCGGAGGCCGGTACGGACTACGCCGACCTGACCGGCGAGGCCGAGTTCGTCGACCGGACGTATGTGCGGTACGACGCGGCGGCGCGCGACTCGGGTGCCCGGCTCGTGCACGCCTGCGGCTTCGACTGCGTACCGGCGGACCTCGGCGCGCGGTTCACGGTCGGGCAGCTGCCGTCCGGTGTGCCGCTGCGCGTCGACGGCTTCGTCCACACCACCGGGGCCATATCGGGCGGCACGCTGGCCTCCGCGCTGGCGGCGGCCTCGCGTCCGCTGGGCATGCTGCGCGCCGCCCGCGACCGGCAGCGCCTGGAACCGCAGCCGGCGGACCGTACGGTGCGGGCCCCTCTCGGCCGCCCCTACCGCAACGGCGCCGTGCGGGCGTGGGCCCTGCCGCTGCCGACGCTCGACCCGCAGATGGTCGCGCGCTCGGCGGCCGGACTGGAGCAGTACGGACCCGACTTCCGCTACCGCCACTTCGCCGCCGTGAAACAGCTGCCGGTCGCGGTGGGCGGCGCGCTGGGCGCGGGCGCCGCGTGCGCGGTGGCGCAGGTGCCGCCCGCGCGCCGCTGGCTGTCCGCACGCCTGGCGCCGGGCACCGGGCCGAGCGACGAGCGGCGGGCCCGCAGCACGTTCAGCGTGCGCTTCGTCGGCGAGGGCGGCGGGCGGCGCGTCCTGACGGAGGTCTCGGGCGGCGACCCGGGCTACGACGAGACGGCGAAGATGCTCGCCGAGTCGGCGCTGAGCCTGGCCTTCGACGACCTGCCGGAGACGTGCGGGCAGGTCACCCCGGCGGTGGCGATGGGGGAAGCGCTGACCGGTCGGCTCCGGCGGGCGGGCATGACGTTCCGGGTGGCCGCCAAGGCGCCGTCCCGGGCGGATTGAGCGGGCGGCCTGACCGAGCAGTCCGAGCGGGCGGCCGCCGGCGGTACGTCAGTCTGCGCGCGCCTGCAACAGGGCGCGGCGGCACAGCGCGTCGGCGGCCCTGGTCGTCTCCGGGATGCGGTACTTGGGCGTGAGGTGGAGGGTGTGGGCGCAGGCCCGGTCGAGGTCGACGCGATGGCCCACGGACACGAACACCGGCTTCACGCCCTTCTGCGTCCGCAGCACCCGCCCGACCACTTCCTCCTCTTCCGCCTCGCCGGGGCTGCCGGCACCGCCGCCGGGCCCGCGGCCGTCCAGGAGCGGCGAGGACGCGCCCCGCTCCACGCCGGGCAGCTCGTACCGGGACGTGAAGGGGTTCTTGGCGACGCCGATGGCGGGCAGGCCGGTGAGCACGCCGAGGTGGCTGGCCAGGCCGAAGCGGCGCGGGTGCGCGAGCCCGTACCCGTCGCAGACCACCAGGTCCGGCGTGCGGCGGAGACGGCCGAGGGCGTCCAGCACGGTGGGGATCTCCCGGAAGGCCAGCAGCCCCGGCACGTACGGGAAGGCGACCCGGCCGACGGCGGTGGCCTCCTCGACGACTTCGAGCGTGACCGCGTCCAGGGCGACGGCCGCCGCGGCCACCAGGTCGCGTTCGTCGTCGTAGGCGACGTCCACGCCGACGAGCGTGCCCGCGAAGCCGGGTTCCGGGCCGGAGTGCTCGCGGCGTACGTGCGTGCGCAGCCGGTCCTGTACGGCGAGGGCCTCGGCCTCGCCGGTGGGCCAGTGGGCCAGCTCGTCTTCGAGGGAGATCGTGCCGTCGTTCGTCATGGTGGGATCACGGTACCGAACGGGCGGTAATGGCCGGGCGCCCGAGGTACACATGTGCGACGATGCGGCACGGATCACGGATCACGGAGCGCGCGGAAAAACGGGGAGCGGGAATGTTCGCGATATCGCTGGGCGACGACGGTGCCGAGCTGCGGCCCCTGGAGCCGTACCACGCCGAGGAGTACCTCGCGCACATGGACCGCGGCCGGGAGTACATCGGCCGCTTCATCGGCCTGGCGGACGTCTGCTCCGACCTCGGCTCGGCGCGGGCGTTCCTGCAGACCTACGCGGACAAGGCGGCGGCCGACAGCGGCCGGCTGTACGGCATTTGGGTGCACGGCAAGCTGGTCGGCGGCGTGCTGTTCCGCACCTTCGACGCCGCCGCCGGCACCTGCGAGGTCGGCTGCTGGCTGGAGGAGACCGCCGTCGGACGCGGGCTGGTCACCCGCGCGATCCGGGTGATCGTCGACTGGGCGGTCGAGGAGCGCGGCATCCACCGCGTGGAGTGGGTGGCGGCCTCGGGCAACACCGCGAGCACCAAGCTGGCCGAGCGGCTGGGCCTGGTGCGCGACGGAATCCTGCGGCAGAGCTACGCGCGCGGCGGGGTACGCCACGACCTGGAGGTCTGGTCGGTGCTCGCCCCGGAGTGGCGCGAACTGCGGGCGCGCTGAGCCTTTTCACGCGGTGGGCGGCGGCGCGGACGGCGGCAGGTCCTCCAGGAGGGTGCCGAGTGCGCCGGTGACCAGCGCGCACACGGTGTCCGGGTCGGCGTCGGCCAGCGGCTGCTTGCCGACGACCACCCGCATCAGGCCGATCCCGAGCATCCAGGAGAGGGCGAGGTCCGCGCGCAGCCCGCGGTCGTCGGCGGTGCTCAGCGTGGCGAGCACCCGCGCGTAGTCGTCGCCCATCTCGCGTACCGCGGTGGTGATCTCGTCGCTGTCGCCGATGGACCGCAGAAACGTTTCCAGGGCCCGGTCCCCCGGCTCCTCCCCGCGGTGGCCGAGCATGCCGCGCAGGGCCGCTTCGAACAGCCCCGCGGGCGGCGTGCTGTGCAGCTGTTCCCGGCCGCCGAGCGCCACCACCTCGCCGAAGAGCGCCTTCTTGGAGCCGAAGTAGCGGAAGAGCAGGGCCTGGTTCACCCCGGCCCGCTCGGCGATGTCGCGTACGGTCGCCCGCTCGTAGCCGCGCTCGGCGAACAGCGCGGCCGCCGCCTCCAGGAGCAGCAGCCGGGTGCCCTGCGCACCGCGGCGGCGCGTTCCGCACCCGGTTATCGGCGCGTTCGCCGGCCCGGCCTCCGGCTCGTACCCGGCCATGCGCGTACTCCTCTCCAGCGCTGGTGCAGGACCGTTGACCGTACCAAGAAGATCCCTCTACTTTGTAAGCAGCTGCTTACACGTGGGAGGCCCTGGTGACCACAGCCGGCACGACGCCCCTTTCCTACCCCTTCAACGAACCCGACGGACTGTCCCTGTCCGACACCTACGAACAGGTCCGCAACCAGCCGGGGTTACTCCGGGTGCAGATGACGTACGGCGAACCGGCCTGGCTCGCCACCCGCTACGCCGACGCCCGGCTGGTCCTCGGCGACCGGCGCTTCAGCCGCGCCGAGGGCCTCAACCGCGACGAGCCGCGGCAGTCCGAGGGGCAGCGGGACAGCGGCATCCTGAGCATGGACCCGCCGGACCACACCCGGCTGCGCACGCTCGTCGCCAAGGCCTTCACCGTCCACCAGGTGGAGAAACTCCGGCCGTGGGTACGCGAGCTGACGCACGGTCTGGTCGACGAGCTGGAGGCCGCCGGGCCCCCCGTCGACCTCGTGGACCGCTACGCCCTGCCCATCCCGGTCGCCGTCATCTGCCGCATGCTCGGCGTGCCCGAGGAGGACCGGCCCAAGTTCCGCGAGTGGAGCGACGCGGCGCTGTCCACCAGCTCGCTGACGGCCGAGGAGTTCGAGGCCAACCGCGAGGAACTGCGCGCCTACATGGCGAAGTTGATCGCGGAACACCGGGCGGAGCCCCGGGACGACATCATGACCGCGCTCATCGAGGCCCGGGACGTGAACGACCGGCTGTCCGAGCTGGAGCTGACCGACCTGTGCGTCGGCATCCTGGTCGCCGGCCACGAGACGACGGCCACCCAGATCCCCAACTTCGTGCTGTCCCTGCTGGACCACCCCGGCGAGCTGGAGCGGTTGCGCGCGGACCCCGCGCTCGTGAAGGGCGCCGTCGAGGAACTGCTGCGCTTCGTCCCGCTGGGCAGCGGCGCCGGCTTCCCCCGCTACGCCACCGAGGACATCGAGGTGGGCGGCACGCTGGTACGCGCGGGTGAACCCGTACTGGTCGCCGTGGGCGCGGCCAACCGCGACGCGCTCCGCTTCGACGCGCCGGGCACCCTGAACATCGCCCGCGACGGCAACCAGCACCTCGGCTTCGGCCACGGCGTGCACCACTGCCTCGGGGCGCCGTTGGCCCGGCTGGAGCTCCAGGAGGCGCTGATCGCCCTGATCACCCGCTTCCCCGGGCTGCACGTGGCGGGCGACGTGGTGTGGAAGGACCAGATGCTGGTCCGCGGCCCGCGCGTGATGCCGGTGGGGTGGTGAGCCGGATGACCTGGAAGGCCGGCATCGACGGGCAGCAGTGCATGGCGTCCGGCATGTGCGCCGCCATCGCCCCCGACCTCTTCGTCCTGGACGGGCCGCACGCCCGGCCGCTGAGCGAGGAGATCCCCGAGGACGAGCGCGCCCTGGACGCGGCCGACTCCTGCCCGGCCGCGGCGATCCTCGTCCGGGACGGCGACACGGTCGTCGGACCGCGCCCCTAGAAGTGCGGTACGGGGCCGGGCGGCGGCTCCCGTGCCGTGCGGCGCGTGCCCGGCACCGAACGGCCTACCCGGCGCGGCCGCCCTCACCCGTCTGCCCCCGCCGCACACGGACAGCTCGCCGGCCGCGGGACGGCGCAGTGACCTGCCGCGACGCCGCCCGGCAGGGGGCGACACGCCGGGGGGCGGCACCTTACCTGACGCGGCCTCACCGGGCGGGGGCGGCGCGCCGAGGCTTATCTCGGATGCGTCAGCGCGGATCCATCCGATCCTGCCGCGGCGCACCCGCGCCGCCTCCGCGCTGCCGGAGGATCAACCATGCGCTCCACTCGCGTCATCGCCGCTTCCGGCCTCACCGTCGCCACCCTGGGCCTCTCGGCCGGCGCCGCGTTCGCCAAGCCCGTCGCCTCGGCCAGCCCGCACCTGGTGGGCCCGGGCGGCGCCGTCACGATCACCGTCACCTGCGACCCGTGCAAGGGCCGGAGCATCGCCGCCACCTCGCAGGGCTTCGCCAGCGGGACGATCCACCTCAAGCGGGTCGCGGACCGGCACCCGGGGACACGCTCCACGTTCCGGGGCACCGCCCGGGTGGCGTCCCAGGTCTCCGGCGGCCCCAACCACGTCGGCCGCTACACGACGTGGGGCGTGGACGGCAAGTGCCCCGACGGCACGGCATGGCACACCAGCTTCAAGACCGACGCCAAGCTGCCGCACGGCAAGGTGCGCACGGGCGCCGGCGGCACCAGCGAGGACTCCAACACGACGGAGATCGTCGCGGGCGCCGCGGTACTGGCCACGGCTGCGATCGGCGGCACCTACTTCCTGCGCCGCCGCCAGAACGACCAGTCCTGACAGCCCGGCGGCCGCACATACGACGACGCCACGGGCCGCCGCGCCCCGCCGGACCCCCACCTCCCGGACCGGTCAGGGAGCGGCGGCCGCCGCCGGGCGGCGTCGCGGACGCCGCATAGCATGGCACGCATGTTCGTACTTGAGCTGACCTACACCGCCCCACTGGAACGCGTCGACGCCGCCCTGCCCGGCCATGTGGAGTGGCTGGAGCGGAACTACGCCGCCGGGCACTTCCTCGCCGCCGGGCGCAAGGTGCCGCGCGACGGCGGCCTCATCATCGCGTCCGTCGCGGACCGGGCGGCCGCGGAGGCGATCGTCGCGGAGGACCCGTTCGCCCTCGCGGGCGTGTGCGACTACCGGATCACCGAGTTCGTGGCGACGACCACGGCACCCGCGCTGGAGGCGTACAAGGAGCAGCTGCCTTCCTGAGGCGGTGCCGGGCCGCTCAGCCGCGGTCCAGGAGCGCTCCGATCTCCTCGTGCAGCACGGCCGGCAGCCGGGTGTCCCAGCGTGCCGCCGCCTCGCCGGCCAGTTCGCGGCTCCACTGCCAGCTGCGCCGCGCCGCGGTCCGTACGGCAGGGAGGACGGCGGGAGCGGTGGTCGCGGTGTAGCGGTCGCGGTCGACGGCCGGCAGGTCCTGTTCCAGAGCGCGGCTGGGGGTCAGCCAGTGTGTGGTGGAGCCGCGCAGCAACCGGCACAGCTGGAGCTGCTGCGGGGCGACGACCGTGTGCAGCAGTGCGTGTGCGCGGGCCGTCTCGCCGCGGTTTAGGACATGGGCGAGCATCAGCGTCCAGTTGGCGAGTTCGTCGGCGAGCTGCTGGGCCGTCGGGCCCGGCTCGGGCGGGCACGGGTCGGCGAGCCGGGCGGCCGCGGCGGTCAGCCGGCCACTGCGGTCGAGCAGGACGGCGGCGCCGGGGTCGGGCAGGTGCACCATCCCGCGCCAGGCCGGGACCTCCTCGATGCCGGGCCCGGCGGCCACCAGGTGGAATTCGCCGCGCATCAGATCGTCGAAGACGACGGCCAGGATGCCGTACATGTTCGTGTACGCCAGCTTCAGCGGGGCCAGCCGGCCGAGGAATTCCCGGCCGTCGAAGTCCTCGGCGTGCGCGTCCCGTATATACAGGTACGCCTCGATGTCCGAGTGGGCGTCGGCCTCGCCGAGGGTCCACGAGCCGTAGAGCAGCACGCCCTCCAGCCGGGGTTCGGCCTCGGCCAGCTCGCGCAGGCGGGCGATACGGCGGTCGAGGGCGGGGGAATGCGAAGCGGTGGAGCGCTGCATGGGCGGAATCTCCTGAACGGGGAAAGGCATACGGACAGAAGGCACCGGGCCCGGCGGCAACACGCCGGGCGGCACCCGCGAACCTCGTCCGTCCGATCAGGAAACGCCCATGGGCGGCAGCGTACGCGACCGGCCCGGCCCTAGGGAACAGGGGCCTTACGGAGCAGGGGTCGGCCAGCTGCCGCCGTTGAGCCAGTACCCCTGGATCTCTTCGAGGTGCCGGCCCTTGGTCTCGGGGGCCGTGGCCGCGGCGAAGGCGAGTGCGCCGAGCGCGAGGAGGCCGAGGCACGCGAAGGTCGTGGCGGCGCCCGCCCAGGACATCAGGGACGGGAAGAACTGCGCGATCAGGAGGTTCGCGACCAGGTCGGCCGTCAGCATCGCCGACGCGCCGGTGGAGCGCAGCTGGGCGGGGAACGCCTCGCTGGCGTACACCCAGATCAGGGAGCCGAAGCCGAAGTTGAACGCGGCGGTGAAGAGCAGGATGGCGCCGAAGCCGATCCAGAGGGCGGCGCCTTCCGGGTCGCCGAAGCCGAACACGGCGGACAGGACGGCGAGCATGACCACCATCGTGGTGATGCCCGAGAGCAGCACGACACGGCGGCCGAGCCGGTCGATGATGAGGATGGCGAGGACCGTCGCGGCCAGTGAGGCCAGCTGGACGAAGGACGGCAGCAGGAAGTTCTGCCCGTCGCCGGTGAAGCCCAGCTCCTCGAAGATCTGCGGGCTGTAGTACGTCACGGCGTTGATGCCGGTGATCTGGCAGAAGAAGCCGAGCCCGACGACGAAGAGCGCGGCGCGGGCGTACGGCTTGCGCAGCAGCGAGCGCAGCGAGCCGCCGCTCTCGGCCGCGAGGGCGGCCCGCACCGCTTCGGTCTCCGCGCGGGGGTCGACGTCGGGGTCGGTCAGCTCCATGACCTCGACGGCCTTCTCGATCCGGCCCTTGAGGACGTACCAGCGGGGCGTGTCCGGGAGCCGGAACAGCGGGATCAGCACGAGCGCGGCCGGGATCGCGGACAGGCCGAGCATCAGCCGCCAGTGGCCGCCCGCGGAGAGCCCCCAGTTCACGAAGTAGGTGAGGGCGATGCCCGCGACCGTGGCGACCTGGTAGGCGGCCACGGACGCGCCGCGGATGCGCGCCGGGGTCGACTCGGCGATGTAGAGCGGGGCCGCGACGATGGAAATACCGATGGCGACGCCGAGCAGGAAGCGGACCGCGTCCAGGACGACGACGTTCGGTGCGAGGGCGGAGAGCACGACGAACACCGTGTACGAGCCCGCGACGATCAGCATGGCGGCCTTGCGGCCGAGCGCGTCGGCGAGTTTCCCGCCGATCAGCGCGCCCAGGATCGAGCCGAACACCAGGATGCTGTTGACCAGGCCCTTCTCGGTGTCACTGAGGTGGAAGTCCTTGCTCAGGAACACCAGGGCGCCGGAGATGCTACCGGTGTCGTAGCCGTAGATGACGCCGACGACGGCACCGGTGAGGGCGAAGAGCCGGCCGGTGCGGCGGGGGGCCCGGGCGGGCAGTGATGGCTGCTTGGAGCGCGTTGCAATGGACATGGGCAGTCCTTTGTGACGACTGGCGGCGGAACGGCCTTGTCGTGCTGGACGCGCTGTCCGTCGGCCGCCGCCTCGTTGCGGCTGCTTGAGTGATCCTGCGAGTATTCGACTCCTTTCACGCATGTGTCAACAGTCGCCCTAGGTGACCGCACCTCCTCCATACCTCCTGCATAACCCCTGCATACCTCCTGCGAAGAACGCGTGTTGGCGCCCCATCCCTTCCCGCACAAGAGGCAGTCCCACTCGTACGAAGGATGGATTACGCCGCAGGGCGTGCGTAGAGTTGCTTGCAAGCGAGCAACTTGTTGCAAGTTCACGCAGGAACTCTGGAGGCGTCGTGAGCGAGACCTCGTACATGGAGCAGGAGCTGCGCAGCCAGCCGGACACCTGGCGGGAGGCGGCACGGATCGGCGGCGGCGCCGACGGGCCGCTGCCCCGTGCCGGACAGCGGGTCGCCGTGGTCGGCTGCGGCACCTCGTGGTTCATGGCGCAGGCGTACGCGGCGCTGCGCGAGGGCGCCGGGCAAGGCGTGACGGACGCCTTCGCGGCCTCCGAGGCGTTCCTCGGCGCCGGCCGCGCGTACGACGCCGTCGTGGCGATCACCCGCTCCGGGACCACGACCGAGGTGCTGCGCCTCCTGGAGCAGGTCAAGGGGCGCATCCCGACCGTGACGGTGCTCGGCGACCCCGGCACCCCGGCCACCGGCCTGTCGGACGCGACCGTCACGCTGCCGTTCGCCGACGAGAAGTCCGTGGTCCAGACGCGGTTCGCGACGACGGCGCTGGCCCTGCTGCGGGCCCACCTCGGCGAGGACCTGTCCGGCGCGGTGCGCGACGCGGAGGAGGCGCTGGCCGCGCCGGTGGACAAGGAGTGGGTGGACGCCGAGCAGTTCTCGTTCCTCGGCACGGGCTGGACGTTCGGGCTGGCCAACGAGGCGGCGCTGAAGATGCGGGAGGCGTCGCAGAGCTGGACGGAGTCCTACCCGGCGATGGAGTACCGCCACGGCCCGATCTCGATAGCGGCCCCCGGCCGCGTCACCTGGGTGTTCGGCCCGGTGCCGGAGGGGCTGGAGGCGGATGTCGCGCGGACCGGCGCGCAGTTCGTGCACCACGACCGCGACCCGCTGGCCGATCTGGTGCTGGTGCAGCGCATCGCCCTGGAGCGGGCCCGCGCCCGCGGCCTGGACCCCGACAACCCGCGCAGCCTGACCCGCTCGGTCATGCTCACGGCGGCAGAGCCCGCGGCGGGGTAGCCGGGGGCAGCCGGGTATCCGGGGGCGGCGGGGCCACGGCGGGATAACTCACGGGGGCGGAGCCCACGGCGGGATAGCCCGCGGCGGCGGTGCCCACGGCGGGATAGCTGGGGGTGGCGGGGCCCGCGGCGCGATAGCCCGCGGCGGCGGAGCCTGCGGCGGGCTGGCGCGCCGGCCCGCCGTCCCGTCCCCCACCTGCCGGCGTTCGCCCACGTGCCGGCGACCACCCACCTACCGACATTCGCCCACCCGCCGGCAACCACCACCTACCGACATTCGTCCACCCGCCGGCAACCACCACCTACCGACATTCGTCCACCCGCCGGCGACCACCACCTACCGACATTCGTCCACCCGCCGACGTTCACTCAGCTGCCGGCGACCATCCGGCTGCTGGCAATCACCACGGCCCGCAAGGGAGTCAGGACCCCATGCCCCTCGTTCCCACCTCGTCGATCGTCACCGCCGCCCGTGAGGCGCGGGCCGGCGCCGCGGCGTTCAACGTCATCCACCTGGAGACCGCCGAAGCGCTCGTCACGGCCGCCGAGCGCACCGGCTCCCCGGTCATCCTGGGCATCAGCGAGAACTGCGTCCGCTACCACGGCAGCCTGCTGCCCATCGTCCGCGCCACCCTCGCGCTCGCCGAGGCGTCCACCGCCCGGGTCGCCGTGCACCTGGACCACATCACCGACGCGGCGCTGGTGCGCGAGGGCGTCGGCGCCGGGGTGAAGTCGGTGATGGTGGACGCCTCGGCCCTCCCCTACGAGGAGAACGTCGCGGCGACGGCGGAGCTGACCGCCTGGTGCCACGAGCGCGGGGCCTACGTGGAGGCCGAGCTCGGCGAGGTCGGCGGGAAGGACGGCGTGCACGCGCCGGGCGCCCGTACCGACCCCGACGAGGCGCTGGCGTTCGTCCGGGCGACCAAGGTGGACGCGCTGGCCGTCGCCGTCGGCTCGTCCCACGCGATGCACGAGCGCACGGCCGTGCTGGACAAGCGGCTGATCGCGGCCCTGTACGAGAAGCTGCCGGTGCCGCTGGTGCTGCACGGCTCCTCGGGGGTGCCCGACGACGAGCTGCGCCGGGCCATCGCCGCCGGCATGACGAAGATCAATATCTCCACCCACCTGGTCTCCGTCTTCACCCGCACCGTCCGCGACACCCTCGGCGCGGACCCCGCCCTCGTCGACTCCCGCAAGTATGTGAAGCCGGCGCGGGAGGCGGTGGCCCGGGAAGCCGCGCGGCTCCTCGGCGTGCTGGGCGCACCGACGACGGTCCCCGGCCAGCAGGCGGCCGCGGAGACGACCGTGCAGGGGTGAGGTGGTGAGGGATGAGGGGTGAGGGATGAGGGCCGCGGACGGCGGCGGGTCAGAGGGGGAGCTTGTACGCCTGCCACTGCGTGGTGACCTCGGCGCCGGCGCCGGCGAGGGCTTCGGCGGTCGCCTGGTCGTCCAGCTCCTGGACGACCAGGCCGGTCACGGCGGGGTGCTCGGCCCGCAGGCAGGTGACCAGGTGGTCGAGGAGGGCGAGGAGGTACCGCGGGCCGGAGTCGAGGTGGACGGGTTCGTCGGCGTACGCCAGGTGCCCTTCGACCACCGCGCCGAGCTGGGCGGTCACCGTGCCGTCCGCGGTCTGCGCGTGGACGAGCAGGGTGTCGTCCCCGCTGCCCGCGAGGTAGTCCGCCAGCTCGTCGGCGACCCAGTACGCCTCCGGGTTGGCCGCGGTGTAGAGGCCGAGGTACCGCTCCACGACGTCGGCCGGCAGCGGGTGCGGAGCGCGGCGTACGTCCAGCGGCGGCAGGTCGCGCGGGGGCTGCCAGGAGTCGAGCGGCACGGTCCAGTACCGGCCGAGTACGGCGACCACCTCAGCGCCCACGGCGGCCGCGGCACGGCCCCCCGTGCCGGTGTCCAGCCCGCTCCACTCCAGCGAGGTGAAGCCGAGCGCGCGGGCCTGCGGGGCGGCGGCGGACAGCAGCCGCTCCATCAGCGCGGCGTCCTCCGGGGAGCCGGGGCCGGTGAGGTCGGCCGGGTAGCGTCCGGTGGCCAGCCGGTGGCGTTCCAGCTCCACGAAGGTGGCGTCCAGGCAGGCGATCGGCTCGTCGTCGACGGGCTGTACGAGGTTGCCCAGGCCGACCAGTACGCCGTCCCGCCGGACGGCCACCGCGCCGACCGACTTCGGCCACTCCCCGTCCTCCTTGTCCTCCTTGTCCTCCCCGTCCTCGTCGCCCGCCCCGGCCGCCTCCGGCGCCGCGCCCCGCTCAACCGCTTTCGACTCCTCCGCCCCTTCTGCCTCTTCTGTCCCTCCTACCTCTTTTGCCTCTTCTGCCTCTTCCGTGCCGGTGACTCCGAGGAGAGCGAGCAGTTCGTCGGAGAGCCGGTCGGCGGCGTCGGGGCCGGCCTCGAACTCGGTCCGCAGTCCGTCGCGGACGTCGCGGGCATCGTGGTTGTCGTGAGCGTCACGGGCGACATGGGCGTCACGGGCGTCGTGCATGCGCGGTTCCTCGGTATCGGGGGTATCGGGCTCGGTGCGGGCAGGGGCCGGGGCGGGGCCCGGGGCCCTGCCGGTCCCGGCCAGGGCGTGGACGGCCCCGTGCGCGGTGGGTACGCGGTGTCGGCGTTCCGCACCGTCGGGGAGGAGGATGCACGGGCGCCGTACGAGGTTGCCTCGGCGCGGCACTCAACGCGTAAGCGTTTGCGCGCCACCCTCGGGCACGGGGCCCACCGGATATCACGTAGGCCGCCGGAAAGGACTTAGGCTCGCGCCATGAACCGCCATGAACGGATGAACGCCCTCCTTGAGCTGCTCGGCGAACGCGGCCGGGTGGAGGTCGAGGAGGCCGCGACCAAGCTGGAGGTATCGGCCGCGACGATGCGGCGCGACATGGACGCCCTCGCCGACCAGCAGCTGCTGACCCGCACCCGGGGCGGCGCCGTGCTCAGCTCGGTGGCGTACGACCTGCCCATCCGTTACAAGCGGGCGCACCGCGCCGACGAGAAGGAGGCGGTGGCGCAGGCCGCCGCGAAGCTGGTCGAGCGCGGGGACGTGGTCGGCCTGAGCGGCGGCACCACGACCACGGAGATCGCGCGGGTGCTGGCCACTCGCCCGGACTTCGCCGAGGCGGGCCCGCAGCCGCATCTGACCATCGTCACCAACTCCCTGAACATCGCCAACGAGCTCGCGGTGCGGCCGCAGATCAAGATCGTGCTGACCGGCGGGGTGGCGCACTCCAGGTCCTTCGAACTGGTCGGCCCGTTCAGCGAGCTGGTGCTCCAGCAGATCTCCGTGGACATCGCCTTCATCGGCGCCAACGGGATAGACCCGGTGCTGGGCGCCACCGTGCACGACGAGGCGGAGGCCCGGGTCAACCGGCTGATGGCCGAGCGGGCGCAGCGCGCGGTGGTCGTCGCCGACTCCTCGAAGATCGGCGAGCGCTGTTTCGCGCGGGTCGGTGACGCCGACGTGTTCGACACCCTCATTACCGACAGCGGCGCGAAGGAAGCCGTACGGCGGGAGTTCGGCGAACGGGGCCTGCGGGTGGTAGCCGCCAGAACGGCAGCGCACGACTGAGCGGGGGCGGGAGGCGCGGGAGGCGCGGGAGGCGAAGAACCGCGGTACGCGCCCCCGAACGCCCGCCCCCGCCCGCCCCCTCCACGCCTGCGCGCCCCGTCCGCTCCCACCCGCCCCTCCACGCCCGCCCGCCCCCTCCACGCCTGCGCGCCCCCTCCACTCCCACCCGCCCCACCCCCTCCCGCTCGCCCCGTCCGCTCTCGGCGGACACCCCCGCGTGGCGTGGGGCGTCGGCTCACGATGGGCGGATGGCTATCGGGAACGCAGCACGGGGAAAATCCGCCGCGAACGCTCCGGTGCGGGGGATTCGCAGGCTTGATCTCGGCTACTTCGTACGTCCTCCGTCCGAGACGGGCGGTCCGGAGCCCCGGGTGGAGCCGGTGCTCGCCTATCTGGTGCGGCACGACGCCGGGTTGCTGCTCTTCGACACGGGGATCGGCGCCGCCGACCCCGGTACCGAGGCGCACTACCGGCCGCGGCGCAGGTCCCTGGAGGCGGCGCTGGCCGCGGCCGGGCACCGGCTCGCGGACGTCACCCTGGTGGTCAACTGCCACCTCCACTTCGACCACTGCGGCGGCAATCCGCTGCTGAGCGGCCGGACCATTCTGGTGCAGGCGACGGAACTGGCCCTGGCCCGCCAGGACGGCTACACCGTCGACGCGCTCGTCGACTTCCCCGGTGTCGTCTACGAGGAACTCCACGGCGAGGCCGAGGTGTGGCCCGGCGTCCGCGTCGTACCGACACCGGGGCACACCGAGGGGCACCAGTCGCTCGTCGTCGAGCGGCCCGGCGGCACCGTCGTCCTCGCCGGGCAGGCCCACGACCGGGCCTCGGACTTCGCGGCGGAGCACCTGGCCCGCCGGGCCGCCCTGGACGGCGTGGCCGCCCCGCTCCCCTCCTGCCGGCCGTGGCTGGAGCGGCTGGCCGCCTTCGGTCCGCGCCGGGTGCTGTTCGCCCACGACTGTTCGGTGTGGGAGCCGTCCGAATGCCGGTAGCGGCCGCGCGGCTACCAGGTGCCGTCGCCGCGCAGGACGGCGTCGGCGCCGCCGTCGATGAAGACGATCTGGCCGGTGACGTGCGAGTTCTCGGGCGACGCCAGCCATGTCAGCAGCGGGGCGGCCTGTTCGGGGCGTGCGTGGCCGTGCAGCGGCATCGGCACACTGGCGTCGACGACGCGGCGTGTGTCGGGGTCGGCGAGCATGGGTGCGGTCATGGGGGTGACGACGGTGCCAGGCGCGACGCCGTTGAGCGGGATGCCGGCGCCCGCCCAGCCGTCGGTGGGCGCGGCGCGGCGGACCCACCGCGCGAGGGCGGCCTTCGAGGAGCCGTAGACGAGGTACCCCTCGCCGCGGTCGACGGCGGCCTGCGCCGCGGCGACCGCCGCCGGCTCGTCCCCGGCCAGCGCGGCGTCGACGATGGCGGGGTCGCACGGGTGCACGGAGGCCACCGAGGAGACGACGACCGCGCGCGGGTCGGTGCCCGCGGCGAGCAGCGGGCGCAGTCCCTCTAGGGTGGCCACCGCGCCGAAGTGGTTGACCTTGACGGTGAGCGGGTCGAAGGCGGCGATTCCGGCGCAGGCGATCACCGCGTCGAGCCGGCCGCCCGTCAGCTCCCCGGCGCGTGCGACCAGTTCGGCGCGGCCCTCGGCGGTGGCGAGGTCCGCGCGGATGTCGGCGTCCTGCAGGTCGGCGCCGAGCACGGTGTGCCCTGCCGAGCGGAGGCGGTCGGCGGTGGCCCGGCCTATGCCGGAGGCCGCTCCGGTGACGAGGCAGGTACGGGGCATGGTCGGCTCCTCGGGGGCGGGGTCGAACAGGTCGGCCGGTACGGACGCAGGACTCGTCCGGTACGGGGCGCGGGCCTCGTCAACCTACCTCTGTGCCCCGTACACCGGTTCGGGTGGAGTGGCCGCCGAGAGGAGTTCGCGGGCGGTTTGGCCTGCTTCGGCCGGAGTCCGGCGGGTGCGCTTGTCGTCGGTGGGGCCCCGGCGCCAGCCTTCCATGACGGTGATGCGTCCCCCTTCGGCTTCGAAGACGCGGCCGGTGACGCCCTGTGAGGCGGTGGATCCGAGCCAGACGACGAGCGGGGAGACGTTGTCCGGTGCCATCGCGTCGAAGGCGCCGTCCGCCGGCGCCGCCATGCTCTCGGCGAAGGCCCGCTCGGTCATGCGGGTGCGGGCGGCCGGTGCGACGGCGTTGACCTGGATTCCGTAGCGGCCCAGTTCGGCGGCGGCCACGAGGGTCAGGCCGAGGACGCCCGCCTTGGCGGCGGAGTAGTTGCCCTGGCCGACGCTGCCCAGCAGGCCCGCCCCCGAAGTGGTGTTGACGACGCGGGCGCGCGGCGGGCGGCCTGCCTTCGCCTCCGCGCGCCAGTGCGCCGCGGCGTGCCGGAGCGGCAGGAAGTGGCCTTTGAGGTGGACGCGTACGACGGCGTCCCACTCGTCCTCGGTCAGGTTCACCAGCATCCGGTCGCGGACGAAGCCCGCGTTGTTGACCAGGGTGTCCAGGCGTCCGTAGGTGTCGAGGGCGGTGGCGACGAGCGAGGCGGCGCCGTGTGCCGTGGCGATGTCCCCGCCGTGGGCGACCGCCTCGCCGCCCGCCGCGCGGATCTCCGCGACGACCTCGTCGGCGGGGCCGCCCGCTCGTTCGCCCGCGGTGCCGTCCGGCCGCACGCCGAGGTCGTTGACGACGACGCGGGCGCCCTCGGCGGCGAAGGCCAGGGCGTGGGCCCGGCCCAGGCCGCGGCCGGCGCCGGTGACGGCCACCACGCGCCCTGCGCAGAGGCCGGCGGAGGGGCCGGGGGTCGGGTGGTCATCGTTCATCTGCGTCCTCCGGGTCGGCTGTTCGGGGTGGGGCCGGGGTGTCGGGAGGTCGCCCGGCCGCTTCCAGGAAGGCCGGGCGTTCGCCGCCGCCGTGCACGGTGAGGCTCGCGCCGCTCACGTACGCGCACCGGTCGCTCGCCAGGAAGGCGCACAGTTCGCCGACTTCGCCGGGCGTCGCGAGCCGGCCGAGCGGGACGGTGCGGCCGACGGCGGCGAGTCCGTCCGCGTCGCCGTAGTGCAGGTGGGAGAGTTCGGTGCGGACCATGCCGAGGACGAGGGTGTTGACGCGGATGTGCGGGGCCCATTCGACGGCCATGGTGCGGGCGAGGTTCTCCAGGCCCGCCTTGGCGGCTCCGTAGGCGGCGGTGCCGGGTGAGGGGCGGGTGCCGCTGACGCTGCCGATCATGATGATCGAACCGCCGGTCTCCTGCCGCGCCATGACGGCGCGCGCCGCGAGGGACACGGTCAGCGGCGCGGTCAGGTTGAGTTCCAGGACTCTGGCGGCCTGTTGGGGCGACGAGTCGCCGAGCAGGCGGTACGGCGTGCCGCCCGCGTTGTTGACGAGGACGTCGAGGCGTCCGTGGCGGGCCCGTACGCGGTCGAGGCAGGCGGTGACCGCGTCCGGGTCGCGCACGTCCACCGGTTCGAAGGCGGCGGTGCGCCCGTCCGCCGCCGCGACCGGCCGTTCCGGCGGGCGGCGTGCGCAGGCGACGACCCGCGCGCCGGCCGTGAGCAGGGCCCGGGTGATGCCCGCGCCGACGCCCCGGGTGCCGCCGGTGACGACGGCGACGCGCCCCGACAGGTCGATGCTGAGCGCCAATCGGCACCTCCGGACTCCCGCTGGGCGCGCCGCGCTGCTACCTTCTCAGGCAGCCGGCACCTAACAAACGTTTGGTGGAAAGGTAGCTGATCCGCCCATGGGTGTCTCCACCGCACGCCCCGAAGACGGCATCGCACTCGTCACCGTCGACCGGCCGCCGGTCAACGCCCTGCCCGTACAGGAGTGGTTCGACCTCGCCGACGCGCTGCGGGCGGCCGGCCGCGACCCCGGCACCCGGTGTGTGGTGCTCGCCGCCGCCGGCCGCGGGTTCAACGCGGGCGTGGACCTCAAGGAGATGCAGCGGACGCCGGGCCACACCGCGCTGATCGGCGCCAACCGCGGCTGCTACGAGGCGTTCGCGGCCGTCTACGACTGCGAGGTCCCGGTCGTCGCCGCCGTTCAGGGGTACTGCCTGGGCGGCGGGATCGGGCTGGTCGGCAACGCGGACGCGATCGTGGCGAGCGAGGACGCGACGTTCGGGCTGCCCGAGCTGGACCGCGGCGCGCTCGGCGCGGCCACCCACCTCGCCCGTCTCGTCCCGCCGCACCTGATGCGCACCCTCTACTTCACCTCGCGCACCGTGACCGCCGCCGAGCTCCGGCGGCACGGCGCGGTGTGGGACGTGGTGCCGCGCGGCGAGGTCCTGGCCGCGGCGCTCGCGCTGGCCGGCGAGATCGCCGCGAAGGACGGCTACCTGCTGCGGCTGGCCAAGGCCGCACTCAACGGCATCGACCCGGTCGACGTACGCCGCAGCTACCGCTTCGAGCAGGGCTTCACCTTCGAGGCCAACCTCAGCGGCGTCGCCGACCGGCACCGCGACGCCTTCACGTCCGGAGGTGGACCCGGTTGAGCGACAAGACGATGACCGCCGACGACGTGGCGGCCCGGCTGGCGAGCGGCATGACGGTCGGCATCGGCGGCTGGGGCTCGCGCCGCAAGCCGATGGCCCTGGTGCGGGCCCTGCTCCGCTCCGGCCTGACCGACCTCACGGTCGTCTCGTGCGGCGGCCCCGACGTGGGCCTGCTGGCGGCCGCCGGGAAGATCCGCCGCCTGGTCACGCCCTTCGTCACGCTGGACTCGGTCCCCCTGGAGCCCCACTACCGCGCCGCACGGCAGCGCGCCGCCTTCGCACTGACCGAACTGGACGAGGCGATGTTCATGTGGGGGCTGGTGGCGGCGGGCCAGCGGCTGCCGTTCATGCCGGTACGGGCCGGGCTGGGGTCCGACGTGCTGCGGGTCAACCCGCACCTCCGCACGGTCACGTCGCCGTACGCGGACGGGGAGGAGCTGACCGCCGTACCGGCGCTGCGCCTGGACGCGGCGCTGGTGCACCTCAACCGCGCGGACGCGCGGGGCAACGGGCAGTACCTGGGGCCCGACCCGTACTTCGACGACCTGTTCTGCGAGGCGGCGGACGCGGCGTACGTGTCGTGCGAGCGCGTCGTGGCGGACGGGGAGCTGCCCCGGGCGGGCGGCCCGCAGACGCTGCTGGTCAGCCGGATGTTCGTCAGCGGCGTCGTCGAGGCGCCGGGCGGCGCGCACTTCACCTCGTGCGCGCCGGACTACGGCAGGGACGAGGCGTTCCAGCGGGCGTACGTCCGGGCGGCAGCGGACGCGGACAGCTGGGCCGCGTTCGCCAAGCGTTTCCTGTCCGGTGACGAGGACGACTACCGGGCCGCGGTCGCGGCCTTCGCCGGCGAGACCGCGGAGGAGCACTCATGAGCGCCGGCACCGGGCCGGGGGCCGTCACCCGCGCCGAATACTGCGTGCTCGCGTGCGCCGAGGCGTGGCGCGGCGCCGGTGAGGTCCTCGCCGCGCCCATGGGCACCGTCCCGGCCATCGGCGCGCGGCTGGCCAAGCTCACCTTCTCCCCCGGCCTCCTGCTGACCGACGGCGAGGCGCTGCTCGTCGGCGACGTGCCGGCGGCCGGCGCGCGATCGGCGGTGACGGAGGGCTGGCTGCCCTACCGGCGGCATCTGGCGCTGGTCGCCACCGGGCGCCGGCACGTCATGATGGGCGCGAGCCAGATCGACCGGTACGGCAACCAGAACATCTCCTGCATCGGGGACTGGGCACGCCCCGACCGGCAGTTGCTGGGCGTGCGGGGCGCGCCCGTCAACACGCTCAACAACCCGGTCGGTTACTGGGTGCCGAAGCACTCGAAGCGGACGTTCGTCGCGCGGGTCGACATGGTGTGCGGCGTCGGGTACGACCGGGCCGCCGCGGCCGGCCCGTCCGCCACCCGCTACCACCGCATCGCGGAGGTCGTCAGCGACCTCGGCGTGTTCGACTTCGAGACGCCGGACCGCACCATGCGCGTCCGGTCGCTGCACCCCGGCGTCGGGATCGGCGACGTGCGGGCGGCCACCGGCTTCGCGCTGCGCGAGCCGGCCGGCGGCGTGCCGTACACCCGCGAACCCACCGCCGCCGAGCTGCGGCTGATCCGCGAGACCGTGGACCCGGACGGGCTGCGCGACCGCGAGGTGCCGCCGTGCCGCCCCTGACCACCGCGCTCACCGGCCTCGTCGGCGTCCGGTACCCGGTCGTCCAGACGGGCATGGGATGGGTGGCGGGACCGCGCCTGGTCTCCGCCACCGCCGAGGCGGGCGCGCTGGGCATCCTGGCGTCGGCCACCATGTCCCCCGGTCGGCTGCGCGCCGCGGTCCGCGAGGTCGCCGCCCGTACGGACCGGCCCTTCGGCGTCAACCTGCGCGCGGACGCCGGGGACGCCGCGGAACGCGTGCGGATCATCGTCGAGGAGGGCGTACGGGTCGCCTCGTTCGCGCTGGCGCCCTCGCGGGAGCTGATCGGCCGGCTCAAGGACGCCGGGGTGGTCGTCATGCCGACGGTGGGCGCGCGGCGGCACGCGGAGAAGGTCGCCGCGTGGGGCGCCGACGCGGTGGTCGTCCAGGGCGGCGAGGGCGGCGGGCACACCGGCGACGTGGCCACCACCGTCCTGCTGCCGCAGGTCGTGGACGCGGTGGACATCCCGGTCGTCGCGGCCGGCGGCTTCTGCGACGGGCGCGGCCTGGTCGCGGCCCTCGCGTACGGCGCGGCGGGCGTGGCCATGGGCACCCGCTTCCTGCTCACGTCCGACAGCACGGTGCCCGCCGCGGTCAAGGCGCGCTACCTGGCGGCGTCGGTCCGGGACGTCACCGTGACGCGGGCGGTGGACGGGCTGCCGCACCGGATGCTGCGCACGGATCTGGTCGACGCGCTCGAACGGTCCGGGCGCCCGGCGGCGCTGGTACGGGCCGTGCGGCACGCGGCGGCGTTCCGCAGGCAGACCGGTACGGGCTGGGTCCGGCTGGTGCGCGACGGGCTGGCCGCCAAGCGCGGTAGGGACCTGACCTGGAGCCAGGTGCTGCTGGCCGCGAACACGCCGATGATGCTGCGGGCCGCCATGGTGGAGGGCCGTACGGACGCCGGGGTGATGGCGTCGGGGCAGGTGGCCGGCCTCATCGACGACCTGCCGACGTGTGCGGAACTGGTCGGCCGGATCATGGCCGAGGCGGCGGCGACGCTGGACCGGCTGGGGCCGCAAGGGCCGGGCTGACCGGGCCGGCCGGCCGGGCAACCGACCCGAACACCGGTCTGGATTTCGCCGGACTACGGTGGAGAATGACCACTGAAGGCCGCCTGTGGACCTGCCGCGGGCGAAGGTTTCTCTCGGGGGAGATCACATGCGCAAGTTCCTCGCCACGGCCGTCGTGGCGACGACGCTCGGCACCACGCTCGGGCTGGCGACGGCGTCGCAGGCCGCGGCCGCGCCGCGGGCACCGCAGTGCGCCAAGGTCATGAAGTACTTCACCAAGGACCACCAGCGGTTCGTCCGCCTGAAAAACCTGTGCGCGCAGCGCCCGGCCTGCTACACGATCGTCGTCCCGGCCAGGCCCGCCGTGAACGGCCGCCTCCCCAAGGCCGCGACGAAGGACGTCCGGTACGGCACGGACCGGGGCCCGCGCGCCCTGTACGTGAAGAACCGGGCCTGCTGACACCCGCCGGGCCCGCGCGAGCCCGGGCCCGGCGCCGCGCCCGGCCGGTCACAGCCGTTCGATCACGGTCACGTTCGCCTGGCCGCCGCCCTCGCACATCGTCTGGAGGCCGTAGCGCCCGCCGGTGCGCTCCAGCTCGTGCAGCAGCGTCACCATGAGCCGGCAGCCGGTCGCGCCGAGCGGGTGGCCGAGGGCGATGGCACCGCCGTTGACGTTGACCCGGGCGGGGTCGGCGCCGGTCTCCTCCAGCCAGGCCAGCACCACCGGCGCGAACGCCTCGTTGATCTCCACCAGGTCGACGGCGCCGATGCCCAGCCCGGTCTTCTTCAACGCGTGCGCGGTGGCCGGGATCGGCGCGGACAGCATCCGGATCGGGTCCTCGCCGCGTACGGACAGGTGGTGGACGCGGGCGCGCGGCGTCAGCCCGTGGTCCCGTACGGCCTGCCCGCTCGCCAGCAGCAGGGCCGCGGCGCCGTCGGAGACCTGGGAGGAGACGGCGGCCGTGAGCCGGCCGCCGGGCACCACGGGCGGCAGGGCCGCCATCTTCGCCGCCGAGGTGTCGCGCCGCGGGCCCTCGTCGGCCGTCACGTCCCCGTACGGGACCAGCTCGCGCGCGAAGCGCCCCTCGTCGGCGGCGCGTACGGCCCTCCGGTGCGAGCGCAGCGCGTACGCCTCCATGTCCGCGCGCGAGATGCCCCACTTGTCCGCGATCAGTTCGGCGCCGTGGAACTGGTCGACCGGCCGGTCGCCGTAGCGGGCGCGCCAGCCCGCGCTGCCGGCGAACGGGCCTTCGGCGAGCCCGAGCGGCTCGGCGGCGCGGCGGCTCGCGAAGGCGATGGGGATCATCGACATGTTCTGGGTGCCGCCCGCGACGACCAGGTCCTGGGTGCCGGAGAGCACGGCCTGCGCGGCGAAGTGGACGGCCTGCTGGGAGGAGCCGCACTGCCGGTCGACGGTGACGCCCGGCACCTCTTCGGGCAGCCCGGCCGCCAGCCAGCTGGTGCGGGCGATGTCGCCGGCCTGCGGGCCGACGGCGTCCAGACAGCCGAAGACCACGTCGTCGACGGCGGCCGGGTCCACGTCCGTGCGTTCCATCAGCGCCTTGAGGACGTGCGCGCCGAGGTCGGCCGGGTGCGCGGCGGCGAGTCCGCCGCCGCGTTTGCCGACGGGGGTGCGCAGCGCGTCGATGATGTAGGCCTCGGCCATGCCGGCTCCTCGGTCGCAGGGGCGTGCGCGGTGCTCTGTGCGGGGGCGCTGTGCGGTCAGTCCCGTACGGCGATGCCGTCCAGCACCATCGAGAGGTACTGGCGGGCGATCTCCTCCGGGCCGTGGTGGCCGCCCGGCCGGTACCAGCTCGCGGCAACCCAGACGGTGTCGCGAACGAACCGGTAGGTGAGCCGGACGTCGAGGTCGGTGCGGAAGACGCCGTCGGCGACGCCGCGTTCCAGCGTGCCGAGCCACGCCTTCTCGAACTTGCGCTGGGAGTCGGCGAGGTAGCCGAAGCGGGGGCGGCCGGCGAGCTGTTTGGACTCGTTCTGGTAGATGGCGACGGCGGCGCGGTGCCGGTCGATCTCCCGGAAGGACTCGGTGACCAGGGCCTCGATGGTCTGCCTGGGGCCGAGTCCGGCCGCGAGCACGGCGTCGTAGCCGGCCCACAGCTCGTCCAGGAAGGTGCGCAGGATCTCGTCCAGCATCGATTCTTTGGAGTCGAAGTGGTAGTAGAGGCTGCCCGCGAGCAGGCCGGCCTCGTCGGCGATCCGGCGTACGGTCGTGGCGTTGTAGCCGTGCTCGGCGAACACCTCGGCGGCGGTGGCGAGGAGTTCACGGCGGCGGGCGGGCGACGGCGGGTTCACGGCGGCCGGTTTCCCGGGCTTCTTTGCGGTGGGCACCGGCCCATTGTCGCCTCCCCGCTCACGCGTGCTGGCTGCTGACCGGCACCACCTCGCCGGTCATGTACGAGGCGTAGTCGCTGGCCAGGAAGACGATGACGTTGGCGACCTCCCAGGGCTCGGCGGAGCGTCCGAACGCCTCCCGTGCGGTCAGCGCGGCCAGCAGTTCCTCGCTCGCCACCTTCGCCAGGTGCGGGTGCACGGCGAGGCTGGGCGAGACGGCGTTGACGCGGACCCCGTACGCGGCGGCCTCGACGGCGGCGCAGCGGGTCAGCGCCATCACGCCGGCCTTGGCGGCGGCGTAGTGCGCCTGGCCGCGCTGGGCCCGCCAGCCGACGACCGAGGCGTTGTTGACGACGGCGCCGCCCGTGCCGGCGGCCCGCATCCGGCGCAGGGCGGCGCGGGTGCAGCGGAAGGTCCCGTTCAGGGTGACGTCCAGGACGGCGGCCCACTGCTCGTCGGTCATCTCCACCAGGTCGGCGGTGCCGCCGAGTCCGGCGTTGTTGACGACGACGTCCAGCCGCCGGTGCCGCCGTTCGACGTAGTCGAAGAGGGCGGTGACCTGTACCTCGTCCGTGACGTCGCAGGGCTGTGCGGCGACCCGCCGGGCGCCGAACTCCGCGGCGAGCGCCGTCTCGGTCTCTTTCAGGCGCCGGGCGTGCGCGTCGGAGAGGACCACGTCCGCGCCCTCCTCCAGGAGCCGGCGGGCGGTGGCGCCGCCGATGCCCGTGCCCGCGGCGGCGGTGACCACGGCCGTCCGGCCGGCGAGCAGGCCGTGCCCGGGGACGTACGGGGGTGGCGAGAGCGTCGCCGGAGGCTTCTCGGGCGTCATGCCCGTACGCTAACCTACCAAACACTTGTTAGGGAACGGCCCCGGAGGAGCCCGCCGCCACCGCAGGGAGGCCGCTCGATGGATCTCGAACTCACCGTGGAGGACGAGGAGTTCCGGCGGGAAGCGCGGGACTGGCTGGCCGCCCACGTGCCCGCCGTACCGCTGCCCTCCCTGGAGACGGCGGAGGGCTTCGCCGCCCACCGGGAGTGGGAGCGCGAACTCCGCGCAGGACGCTGGTCGGTGGTGTCCTGGCCGGAGGCGTACGGCGGGCGCGGCGCGTCGCCGGTCCGCCGGCTCCTCTTCGAGGAGGAGTACCACGCGGCGCAGGCCCCCGGCCGCGTCTCGCAGAACGGCATCAGCCTGCTCGCCCCCACGCTCTTCGAGCACGGCACGGCCGGCCAACTGGCTTGCGTATTGCCGGAGATGGCGGACGGGCGCACCGTATGGGCGCAGGCGTGGTCCGAGCCCGGCGCCGGTTCCGACCTCGCCGCGCTGCGGTCGTCCGCCGTGCGGGCCGAGGGCGGCTGGCTGCTGCGCGGGCACAAGACGTGGTCCTCCAGGGCGGCCTTCGCGGACCGCGCCTTCGGGCTGTTCCGCAGCCACCCCGGCGCGGACCGGCCGCACCGCGGCCTGACGTACCTGATGTTCGACCTGGCGGCGCCGGGGGTGACGGTACGGCCGGTCGGCCGCCTCGACGGCAAGCCGGCCTTCGCCGAACTCGTCCTCGACGACGTCTTCGTGCCGGACGAGGACGTGATCGGCGAGCCGGGGCAGGGCTGGCGGGTCGCCATGAGCACGGCGGGCAACGAGCGCGGGCTGACGCTGCGCGCCCCCGGGCGCTTCACGGCCGCCGCCGACCGGCTCGCCGCCCTGTGGCGGGAGACCGCCGACCCGGCGGACACCGCGCTGCGCGACCGCGTCGCCGACGCGCTCATCGGCGCCCGCGCCTACCGGCTGTCCGCCTACGCCGCGGCCGCGCGGCTCACGGCGGGCGGCACACCGGGTGCCGAGGCCAGCCTCACCAAGGTTTTCTGGTCGGAGCTCGACATCGCCCTGCACGAGACCGCACTCGACCTCCTCGGCCCGCGCGGCGAACTCGCCGACCGCGCCGGCGAGGCACCGGCCCACGGCAGCTGGGCCGACGGCTGGGTCTTCGCGCTGGCCGGCCCGGTCTACGCGGGCACGAACGAGATCCAGCGCGACATCATCGCCGAGCGGCTGCTGGGCCTGCCGAAGGGCCGGCGCCGCGACGGCACGGACCCGTGAGGGAGTCGAGGGATGCGGTTCCTGCTGGACGCGGAGCAGGCGGAGTTCGGGCGGACGCTCGGCCGGATGCTGGCAGCGGCGGACACCCCGGCCGCCGTGCGGGCCTGGGGCACCGGGGACAGCGGCCCCGGGCGCGCGGTGTGGCGCCGGCTCGCGGAGGCCGGGCTGTTCGGGCTGGCCGTGCCGGAGGGGTGCGGCGGCGCCGGGTTCCTGCCGGTCGAGCTGGTCGTGGGCCTGGTGGAGTCGGGGCGGCACGCCGTGCCGGGCCCGGTGGTGGAGACCGTGGCCGCGGCCGTACTGCTGGACCGGCTCGGCGACGCGGACCCGGCCGGGGCCTGGCTGCCCGCCATCGCGGCCGGGGGCGCGGTGGTGTCGTACGCGGACCTGGCGCGCGGGCCGTACGCGCTCGACGCGGCGGCCGCCGATGTCACTTTCGTCGCCGACGGCGGCACGCTGCGGCGGCCCGGCGGGTACGGGCCGGTCCAGCCCTCGGTCGATCCGGCCCGGCGGCTGGTGCGGTGCGGGAATGACGGAGGAACCGTCGTGGCGAGCGGCCCGGCCGTGCGGGCCGCCGCCGCGTACGCCGCGGACCTCGCGCGGCTGCTGACCGCGGCGCAGGCGCTCGGGCTCGGCCGCCGCCTGCTGGACGACACCGTGGCGTACGTGAAGCAGCGCACCCAGTTCGGTGTCGCCATCGGCTCGTTCCAGGCGGTGAAGCACCGGCTGGCGGACGTGCTGCTGGGGCTGGAGTTCGCCGAGCCGCTGGTGTACGGCGCCGCGGTGGACCTCGCGGGCGGCCGGGAGGCGGGGATCGGCATCGCGATGGCGAAGGCGGCAGCGGGCGAGGCCGCCTATGCGGCGGCGCGGGCCGCGCTCCAGTTGCACGGCGCACTGGGTTATACCGAGGAGCTGGACCTCTCCCTGTGGATCCGCAAGGCGCGCGCTCTGCGCGGCGCCTGGGGTACCCCGGCGGAGTGCCGGGCCCGGGTGCTCCCCTCCCCCGCGGCGGGCGGGTGAACCACACGGCGGGTGAACCACACGAGCGCAAATCTTTTACTAGTAAAACACCTGTTAAGGTTTTGGGCATGGGGAAACACGCCAGACCTACGGGAAAGAGAGCGGCGGCCACGGCCGGGAGCACGGGCGCGGTGCGCGCCCGCCCGCTGCCCGTCCGGAGCACGGTGCTGCTGCGCCGCCCCGTCGACATCTGGCACAAGCCCGCGCTGAGCGCGGTCGTCGCCCTCGGCATCCCCGATTTCCTGCTGCTCGCACTGGGCCGCCTGGACCTGGTCCTCTACACCTCGGCCGGGGCGATGTGCGCCTTGTACGCGCACGGCCTGCCGTACGCCGCGCGCGCCCGCACCCTGGCGTGGGTCGTGCTCGGCATGGTCGCGAGCCTGGGCGTCGCCCTGACCGCGGCGTCCCTGACCACCTCGGTGCCCCTGCTCGTACTCCTGGCCTCGCTGGTCGCCGCCGTGCACAAGACGGCCTGCGACGCGACGCGCATCGGCCCGCCGGGAAACCTGATCTTCACGTTCATCTCGGCGTCCGCGTTCTTCGTGCCGCAGCGGATGAGCCAGGTGCCCTTCCACCTGTCCCTGGCGCTCGGCGCCGGCGCACTGGCCTGGCTGGTGTGCATGGCGCCCGCGCTGGTCCGGCCGCGCGGGCCGGAGCGGATCGCCACGGCGCGCGCGCTGGAGGCGGCAGCCTCCCTGCTGCGCAGCGACCGGGTGGACGAAGCCGCCGGCGCCCGGCACGCCGCCGCGGCCGCGGTGAACGCCGCCTGGCACACACTGTTCCAGGTCCCGGCCCGGACACCCGCCGCCATGGCCGCGCGCTCGGGGCTGGAGCGCCTGCTCGTACGCGCCGAGTCGGCCCTCGCGGCCCCTGAGACGGACACGGCGGAGGCCGAGCGTCACGCGGTGTGGGCTCGTGACTTGCGCCGGGGCAGGCCGCTGCCGGACGTCGCGCTGACCGGCGCGCAAGCCGCGCGCCGGCCGGCGCCGGGCCGTCCGCGCGGCCTGCGCACCGTCCTCTCCCGGCTCGCTCCCGGCTCACCGCTGCTGCCCATCGGCGCGCGGGTCGCCGCGGGCTGCACGCTGGCGGGCTGGGCGTCGATGGCGGTCGGCGTCGGCCACCCGTACTGGGCCGTGGTGACCGCTGCGTCGATCTTCCAGGCGAACACCACCCTGTCGTGGCAGCGGGCCCTCCAGCGCACCATCGGCAATCTCCTCGGGCTGCTGCTCTTCACGGCACTGCTGCCGCTGATCCACACCGGCCACCTGGCGATGATCCTGCTGGCACTGACCTTCCAGTTCTGCGCGGAGGCGAGCATCACCCGCAACTACTGGCTCGGGTCGGTATGGGTCACCCCGATGGCCCTGCTCCTCACCGAGTTCGGCAGCCACCTGCCCGCGCACACGCTGGTCGCCGACCGCTGGACGGACACCGTCGTGGGCGCGGCCGTGGGCCTGGCCTGCTGCGTCCTGGTCACCAACCGCCGCGCCGCCGACCGCATCGAGGCGGCGCTCGACCGGGTGGCCGCGGCCGAGGCCGCTGTGCTGCGGCTGCTGGACGCCGACGACGCGCACGAGGCCGGCTGGGCCCGCGACCGGCTCGCCGCGAGCCTGGTGGAGCTGCGGGAGGCGGTGGAGGTGTCGGCCGGCGAGTGGTGGCAGCGCGCCGTGCCCGAAGAGCGCGTCGTGCCCGCCGAGCAGCAGGGGCACCGCACCCTGGCCCGGGTCGTGCGCCGGCTGTCCGATCCCGCGCCGGCCGCTTGAGCCGGTGCCCGGCCCCGGCCGGACGCCCGCCGCCCGGCACGCCCCGCCCGTACCCGTACCGCCCCGGTCGGCTCCCGTGCCCGGCACCAGGCAGAATTGTCGGGCGCGGCGCGGCGCGGGGCCCGTACGGCCGCCCGGGGACCGCCGTGCGCGACACGACGACGCCGACGGGGGCCGGGAGAGCCCGGAAAGAAGAGGTGCGTGTGACCGAGGACATCGTCGCGGGGGTGCTGCGCCAGTGGCAGCGGGTCAACCCGGGGCTCGACACCGGTCCGATGGCGGTGATCGGACGGCTCAACCGCTGTTCCGCGCTGTTGCAGCAGGCCGCCGACGCGCCGCTGCGCCGGGAGGGCCTGACCCGCCCTGAATTCGACATCCTCGGGACGCTGCGGCGGATGGACCGCGAGCTGACGCCCGGCCGGATCGCCCGCGAGACCTTCGCTTCGGGGGCCGCGGTCACCAAGCGGGTACGGCAGTTGGAGACGCGCGGGCTGGTCGCACGGCGCCCCGACGAGCGGGACCGGCGGGTCTCGCACCTCTCTCTCACCGACGAGGGCCTCGCGGTCATCGACCGGCTGCTGCCGGAGCAACTGCGGTACGAAGCCGGCCTGCTGGAGGGCATCGACGCGCGCCGCCAGGATGAACTCGCCGATGGGCTGAGCGAGTTGCTGGTCCTCTTGGAGGGGCGGCTCGGGAGCCTGCTGGACTGAGAAACGGCCCGCCCCGTACGCCGGACGGGTGATGCCGCCGGCCCGGCAGCCGGCGCGCGCGAGCGCCCTCTGAGACGGTGGCGCCTGGGCAGGGCGAGTGGCGTACCGGCCGTTCGGCCGACACTTCTCGGAGACCGCGCGCGGACTGCGGAATGATGCGTTCCGCAACTGGCTCCGCTGGCGCCCGCCGGCCGGGGCACGGCCGCACCAGCCGCCCGCGCACTGCCCGCCCACCGTCCCCCGTCGCCCGGCGACCCGTCTCCCGAGGCAGCCTCATGACTTCCCAATTCGACGGACTGGCCGCCCTGCACGAGCGCAGCATCGACGAGCTGCCCTTCAGACGGCACATCGAGATGCCGTCCGTCCTCGCCGCGGCGGACGGCGTCGACCGCCGCCGGGTCCTGGACCTCGGCTGCGGCTCGGGGCACTACGCCCGCTTCTTCGCCCGCAGCGGCGCGGGCAGCGTGCTCGGCGTCGACCGGTCCCCCGGCATGATCGCGCACGCCCGGCACCGCGAGGAGGTCGAGCCCCTCGGCGTGCGCTACCTCGTCCAGGACACGGACACCGCGGCCGCCCTCTCCGGGGCGTTCGACCTGGCCGTGGCCGTGTACGCGCTGTCGTACGCCGCCACCCCGAAAGCGCTCACCCGGCTGTGCGCCGCCGCCCGCGACACCCTCGCCCCCGGCGGCCGCTTCGTCGCCGCCACGCTCAACCCGGACTTCGCGACGGTGCCCCACTACTACCGGCCCTACGGCTTCGACCTCACCGTGGCGGACCCGCACCTGCGGGACGGCGACCCCGTCGGCGTGCACAGCAGGGCAGGCGAGGAAAACTTCCAGGTGACCGCCTACTACTGGTCGCGCGAGGCGTACGAGCGCGCGCTCGTGGAGGCCGGGTTCACCGACGTCTCCTGGCAGCCGCCGCGCACCGCGGCCGACGGCAGCGCGTCACTGTTCGCGCGGTACCTGGCGGCGCCGCACGCCCTGGCGCTGTCCGCGCGGGCCCGCTGACAGGGCAGCGGGCCAGGGAACCCGCGGCATCACGGCTCCAGCCTGGCGATACGCCCGTCCTCCCCCGCCGCCCAGCAGCCGAAGTCCGCGGAGCAGTCCACGGTGTCGTACGAACCGTCGTCGAAGCCGTGCCAGGAGCGGCCGCCGTCGAGGGTGACATCGCTGCCGGTCGGGCCGACGGCGAGGGCGACGCGCGTGTTGCGCGGGAGCCAGGCCACGCCCGACCGGTAGCGCTTCGGGGGCTTGGCGGAGCCCTGCCAGCTGGCGCCGCCGTCGGCGCTCACCGCCGCGGCCTTCGGGGACGGCTTGCCGGTGCGGTAGTCCCCGCCGACCGCCAGGCCGTGCTCGCGGTCGCGGAAGGCCAGGCCGAAGACCCCGCGCGCCGGGTCGCCTGCCGGGACCGGCGTCTCGGAGACGGTCCAGCTGCGGCCGCGGTCCGGGGAGTACAGGACCCGGCTCTTCGCCGCGCCGCCGGTGGCGAACCACGCGTCGTACGCGCCGGAGCTGACCAGGCACTGGCCGCTGGCGGCGAACGACGCCTCGCCCGGCTGGGCCGCCGGCATGCCGCGCGTGGGCAGCACCCGCCAGTTCCGGCCGCCGTCGGCGGTGGACAGGATGCGGTAGGTGCCGTCGACCGGGTCGGCGAGCGCGATGCCGTGGCTGCCGTCGAAGAACGTCATACAGTCGTAGAAGGCGCGCGGGTCGGTGTTGCGGAAGCTCTCGGTCCAGGTGGCGCCGCCGTCGTCCGTACGGAAGACGCGGGACGCCTCGCCCTCGCCGGCCGCCAGGACCACGGCCTGCCGCGCGTCGAACGCCTCGACGTCGCGGAACTCCAGGGCCCCGGCGCCCGGCGGGGAGACGTCGCTCCAGTGGTCGCCGCCGTCCACGGTGCGCAGCACGGTGCCGCCGGTGCCCGCGACCCAGGCCGTGCTGCGGCTGACGGCGGCCAGGCCGCGGAAACGGGCGTCCGAGTCGCTGTCCTTGAGATCCCAGCCGCCGCGCCACCGGGCGACCGCGTCCGGTCGCGCGGCGGCCTGCGCGGCGGCTGCCGCCTGTGCCGCGGTGCGCTGCGGCTGTGCGGAGACGGGAGCGGTGCTCGCGGCACCGAGCGCCACGGCGCAGGCCACCGCCCACAGCACGCGCTTGTGTCTCGTCCGCCCCGGCCGTCCTGGCTGTCCCGACTTCCCCTTGACCCTCATGAGGCTGGAAGCTAACCCAGCCCGGGCGCCTCGTCCAGAGACGCCGGGCAACGGCTGCCCGAACTCTCGCCTCGCGTGCTCCGCCCGGCCCTCCTACTGTTCTGCACAGGGGGTGCGGAACGCCCGCGGGCGACGTACGAGGAGGCCGCGATGGACCGGCAGGAGAAACCCTCATGAACGCGCCGGCTCCGGTGACGGTGACCGACGACCGCGACGCCCACCGCTACGAGGCCCGGCTCGGCGGGGAGCTGGCGGGCGTGGCGGCCTATCTGCGCGCGGCCGGGCTCATCGCCCTCGTCCACACCGAGGTCGACCCGGTGTACGAGGGCAACGGCGTCGGTTCGGCGCTGACCCGGCACGCGCTGGACGCGGCACGGGCGGAGGGGCTGCGGGTGCTGGCCGTGTGCCCGTTCGTCGCGGGCTGGATGGACCGGCACCCCGAGTACCGGGACCTCGTCTACGAGAACCGCAGCCAGGTCACGGACTGAGGCAGGCCAGGGACTGAGGCAGGTCACGGGCTGACAGGGCGCGCCCCGGCCCGCGGATCGGCCCGCGCATCACCGTGGTGGCAGATCCGGACCGGGACCGGCCCCCACCAGGCCCAGCGGCAGTGCGCGGACGGGGACGGCGAGGTGGTCGGCGTGGGCGTGGGGACGCGGGTCGGCGTGGGCCGCTGCGTGGGACTGCGGGTCGGCGCGGGCGTCGGTGCGGCGGTGGGCCGTGTCGGTGCGGCGGTCGGCCCGGATTGCGTCGGTGCCGGGCTGCCGGCCAGCCCGGGCCGTCCGGTCGCGGACGGCACGGGCGCCCCCGGGACCGACGGCGTCGCGGCCGGTGCCCCCGGACCCTGCGGAGACGCGGGCGACGCGTCCGGGAAGCGGGACGGCAGGGCGGGCGAGGAGGTCGGCGTGCGCTCCGCCGTGGCACTCGGCGCCGCCCGCCCGGCCCCGCGCTCCGGCTTCGCGGCACCGCCACCGGACGGCTCCGCCGGCCCGGCGACGGCTCGGTGCCCCGCCGCCGGCGGTGCGTCGTGGCCGGTCAGCGCGATGCCCGCGGCCACCGCCGCGCCGGCGACCACCGCCACGCCGACCCCCGCGACGGTGGCCGCCACCGGCCCGGCCTGGCCGAACTGCCCCCGCAGCAGGTGCCCCACGGATTTCTGCACGGACGCGAGGGCCTTCTGTACGGAGGTGAGCGCCCCGGCCCCCGCCGGGTGCCCGCCGGCCGCCGCGGCGGCTCCGGCGCCCGCCAACGGCAGCAGGAACTTCGCCGAGCCGCCCGCGAGGAGCACCAGCAGCGCGGGCCCGGTGAGCGCGGGCAGCCGGTGGTTGGCCCGGGTCAGCAGGGCCATCCGGGCGCGGCAGTCGGCGCAGCCCGCGGCGTGGTCAGTGACCCCGTCGGCCTGCTTCGCGGTGGCCTCGCCCCGTACGAAAGCGGGCATCCGGTTCCAGTGCCGCTCGCAGGCCGGGTTGTCCGGCGTGCCAGGCACCGCGCTCAGGAACGCCTGCCGCATGCCTTCCCTGGCGCGGTGCAGCAGGACGGCCGTCGCGCCCTTGCCCGCCCCGATGGCCTTGCCGACCGCGTCCAGCGGCTGGTCCTCGACCTCCGCCAGCCACAGGGCCGTGACCCAGCGCTGCGGGAGCTGCCCCATGATGCGGGCCAGAAGATCGGTGTAGGCGACACGCTGCGCCGGGTCCGTGTTCCCGGCCGCCGGGCCGGCCTCCGGCCACGCCTGGCCGTCCCCCGGGTCCCGCGGTGTCTCGCGGGCGGCGTCCGCGCCGACGGCCGAGGCCAGGTGCCGGATGGTGGTGCGCAGGTAGGCGGGGACGTTGTCGATGCGGTGGCCGGCCTGGATGCGGCGCCAGACGCGGAAGTGCGCCTCGGCGACGAGGTCCTCCGCGAGCCAGGAGTTCGTGGTCAGGGAGCGCGCGTACCGGACCAGCCGGGGGTGCTCGTGCTCGTACAGCCTGGTGTACGCGTCCGCCGCCGACGCCTCGGATACCGCGGATGCATCGGACATGAACGAACAACCCCTGACCGCATCGGGTGGAATCCGTAAGCGTAAGGAGCACATATCCCCGCAATCAAAAGTTCGTGACACACCTCACGCGGCAATTCGGTGCACTGCCGTAATGCACCACGCGTCTTAGGGGTCGTAGAGACAGAGACCCGCACACGAGCACAGAGGGAGCCGGCGATGCCCCACGTCATCGACCAAGCCGTCCAGGCACGTCTCATCGGGACCGCACCCCGGTCCCGGGAGGTCCCCGCGCGGCTGCGCTACGACAGCGGCGACCCGCTCGCCGTGCGGGTCGTCTTCCCGCCGGCCGCGTCGCTGGACGGGGCGGAGGTGGTCTGGACGTTCGCCCGCGACCTGCTGGCGGCGGGCCTGCGGGAGCCGTCCGGCAAAGGCGACGTGCGCATCTGGCCGTGCGGCCCGGACAGCACGATGCTGGAGTTCCACACCGCCGACGGCCTGGCCATGGTGCAGTTCGAGGCCCGTGACCTGCGCAGGTTCCTGATGCGGTCGTACGGCGTGGTCGCACTGGGCCACGAGGCCCGCCACCTGGACTTCGAGGCCGACCTCGCGGACCTGCTGCGGGAGGCGTAGGCGGCCGGTCCGCCTCGGCCGGGGCGTGGCACCGGCGGCTTTCCGGCGCGTACGCCCGCGTACGGCTGCGTGGGACGACGCTTGACTTCGAGTGCGCTCCAGCAGGAAGAGTGAACGCCGTACCCGAACACGGCACTCTCTTCGAGGAGCATCAGCATGCGCACCACCACGCTCGGCAGCCAGGGCCCCGAGGTCGGCGTCATCGGCCTGGGCTGCATGGGCATGACCCACGCCTACGACCCGGAAGGCAGGGACGACGCCACCTCCGTGGCGGTGATCCGGCAGGCGGTCGACCTCGGCGCGACGCTGATCGACACGGCCGACGTCTACGGCCCCTACACCAACGAGGAGTTGGTGGGCCGCGCGCTGGCGGGCGGCCACCGGGAGCGGGTGGTGCTGGCGACGAAGGTGGGGCTGGAGACCGGGGAGATCACGCCGGACAACACGAGCGGGCTGGTGCACAACGGCCGCCCCGAGCACATCCGCCGCTCCATCGACGCGAGCCTGCGGCGCCTGGGCACCGACCACGTGGACCTCTACCAGCTGCACCGGGTGGACCCCGAAGTGCCGGTCGAGGAGAGCTGGGGCGCGCTGGCCGAGGCCGTACAGGCGGGCAAGGCGCGCCAGATCGGCCTGTCGGAGCCGACCGTCGAGGAGATCCGGCGCGCGCAGGCCGTGCACCCGGTCGCCTCCGTACAGTCCGAACTGTCGCTGTGGACCCGCGAGGCGCTCGACGGCGTACTGCCGTACTGCGAGGAACAGGGCATCGCCTTCCTGCCGTTCTCGCCGCTCGGCCGCGGCTTCCTGACCGGCAGCATCGCCTCCTTCGACGAGCTGTCGGACGACGACTTCCGCCGCCGGCTGCCGCGCTTCCAGCAGGACGCCTTGAAGGCCAACCTGGCGCTGGTGGGCAAGGTCCGCGCCATCGCGGAACAGTACGGCGCCTCGCCCGCGCAGGTCGCCCTCGCCTGGGTACTCGCCCAGGGGCAGTACGTGATTCCGATCCCGGGCACCAAGACCCCCAAGTACCTGGTGGACAACACCGGCGCGGCGGACCTCGCCCTGCCGCCCGCCGCACTGGCCGAACTCGACGCCCTGCCCGCGGCCGAGGGCGGCCGCTACTGATCCGGCGGGCTGCTTTTATTCGCTGGTGGCGCCGGTCACCCGGGCACTAGCCTGCGCCGGGATCATCGGACGGCGAAAGGGCGGGCACACATGGACGCGGCCGATTTCTACACCGGCATCGTCGCGGAGTCCTTCGCCCCGCTGAAATCCTTCTCCTTCGATCCCGGGCCGTACGCGGAGTTCGTGCGCGAGGCGGGCGGCCCGGCGCTGGAACTGGGCTGCGGGGACGGCGACCCGCTGCTCGCCTTGCGCCGGCAGGGCCTGGACGTCGAAGGCGTCGACTCCTCGGCGGACATGCTGGAGCGCTGCCGCCGCCGGGCCGAAGCGGCGGGCATCGACGTGACGGTCCACCACCAGCGGATGGAAGCGCTCAGCCTGCCGCGCCGGTACCGGGCGGTCTTCCTGGCCGGGCCGACCTTCAACCTGCTGCCGGACGACGGCACCGCCGTCGCCGCCCTGCGGAGCATCCGCGGCCATCTGCTCGACGGCGGCTGCGCGTTGGTGCCGTTGCACGTGCCGGCGCCCAGCCCGGCGGACCAGATCGGCCGGGTCCGTACGGCCACCGCCGACGACGGCGCCGAGCTGCGGTTCTCCCTGGTGTCCGAGGAACGCGACGAGACACTGCGGACCCGGACCTCCTTGCTGCGCTACGAACGACACGGCGACGGCGGGAGCACCGTGGAGGAGCGGCCGTGGCTGCTGCACTGGTACACCCGCTCCGGGTTCGAGGAGCTCGCCGCCGCGGCCGGGCTGAGCACGGTGTCGGTCACGGACGCGGACGGCAACGCCGCCGGTGACGCCGCCACCGCCATGACGTTCAGGCTCCGGGCCGGCCACCGCTGACCGGGCGGGTTCAGCCCGTCCCGTCGAACAGCTGCGACAGGTGCATGTCCAGGAGCCGGACGGCCTTCTCGGGGGTGAGGACGTCCAGCAGGATGTACGTCGAGAGCCCGTCGACGAGGCTGATCAGCACCATCGCCTCGCCGCCCGGGTCCCGTCCGGGCCGCACCTCGCCCCGTTCCGCCGCCTGCCGCAGCTGGTCGGCGAAGAAGTCCCGCAGCTTGGGGATGCCGTCGCGGGCGCCGGTGCGCAGTGACGCGTCGTGCACGGCCCGGTGGAAGTGGGCCACGCCCACCAGGAAGCCGGTGCGGCTCTGCTCGTCCAGGGGCAGCATGCCCGTCAGGCACGCGCGGAGCACGATGCGGGGCGTGGGTTCCTCGTCCAGCGCCTCGATGCGTTCGCGGATGCGTTGCTGGGCCAGGGACTCGATGTAGCGCAGCGCGAAGGCGAGCATCTCGTCCTTGGTGCGGAAGTAGTGCTGGAGCCGGCCCAGGGAGATGCCGGCCTCGGCGGCGACGTCGCGCAGGCTCGCGCCTTCCAGGCCCCGGTCCCTGGCGATACGCCACAGCGCTTCGGAGATCTCCCGGCGTCGCGCCTCGTGGTCCACCTTCTTCGGCACGTGACCGTAGCCTCGCCTTCTCTTTTTACAAGTCGCTCGTACCGTTATAACGTACCGCTACTCAATACGAATGACTTGCAAAAGAACGGGGCTCCCCATGTCCGCACCCGCCGCACCCATCCTGCGGCCACCGCGCAACCGGGTCGATCCGCGCGCCCGCCGCTGGTGGACCGTGCAGGCCCTGCTGACCCTGAGCGGGCCGATGCTGCTCACCGCGCTCGCGCTGGCCGTCTGCTCGGTGCTCTTCTTCCCCGGCGCCCTCCCCTGGCTCGGCCCGCTCCTGCTGGTCGTGCTCGTCCTGCCGGCGCTCGGCTACCTGCTGGTGATGCCGCGGTGGCGGTACTCCGTGCACGCCTGGGAGCTGGGCGACCGCGCGGTGTACGCGGCGGGCGGCTGGTTCCGGCAGACGCGGCGGATCGCGCCGCTGTCGCGCGTACAGACCGTGGACACCGTGCGCGGCCCGCTCCAGCAGCGCTTCGGGCTGGCGACCGTCACCGTCACCACCGCCTCCACCGCGGGCGACGTGAAGATAGCCGGGCTGTCCGACGCGGACGCCGAAGAACTGTCGCGGCGGATCGGCGAGGCCGCGCAGGCGGTGCCGGGTGATGCCGCGTGACCACCGCACCGCTCGCACCGGGCACCGCGCGGCACTGGCGCAGGCTCGACCGGCGCACCCTGCTGGTGCACTGCGGCTGGCTGGCCGCCCCCCTCGGCTCGTTCGCGCTCACCGCGCTGGCCACCGGCGGCCGGATCGAGGCCGGCGCCTGGATCACGCTGGCCGCCATCGCGGGCAGCTTCGCGGTCCTCACCGTGATCGGCCTGGTCCGCTGGGCCCGTACGGACTACCGCCTCACCGACGACGCGTTCGAGGTGCGCAGCGGGGTGCTGACCCGGCGGCTGCGGTCCGTACCGCTGCACCGCATCCGCACGGTGGACCTGACGGCCTCGCCGCTGCACCGGCTGCTCGGCGTCACCGTGCTGCGGGCCGGTACCGCGGGCTCGTCGCAAGGCGGCGGTGAACTCTCGCTGGAGGCGCTGGCGACGGCCGACGCGGAGCGGCTGCGGAGCGCGCTGCTCGCCCGCGCCGGCGCCCGGGCGGCGGACGAGGACCCGGTCGTCTCCCGCATCAACTGGCGCTGGCTGCGGTACGCGCCGCTCACCTTCTGGGTGATCGGCGGTGTCTTCGCCGCCGCCGGGGGCGTCTACCGCGTGCTGGACGGCGCCGGTATCGAGCCGTGGAAACTGGGCATCGTCCGCGACGCGTTCGACGAGTTCGGGGCCAGTGCGCTCTGGGTGACGGTCCCGCTCGCACTGCTGGCCGTCATCGCCCTCGGCACGGTCGGCGCCCTGGCGCTCTACGTCGAGGGGTGGTGGAACTTCCGTCTCGAATGGACCGACGCGCGTACGCTGCGGGTGCGCCGCGGCCTGTTCACCACCCGGTCGGTGACCATCGAGCGAGGGCGGCTGCGCGGCGTGACGCTGCGGGAGCCACTGCTGCTGCGGGCGGGCGGTGGTGCCACGGTCCGCGCGGTGGCGGGCGGCCTGGGCAACCGGGAGGAGAACCGCAAGCGCAGCGTCCTGCTGCCGCCCGCGCCGCGTACGGAGGCGGTACGCACGGCGTCCGGGACGCTCCGCGCGGACTTCCCCACCGCCGGGCTGCGCGCCCACCCGAAGGCGGCCCTGCGCCGGCGCCGTACGCGCGGCCTGCTCTTCGTCACGCTCCCCGGCACCCTGGTCCTCGCGGTCCTCGGCGTCCTCCTGACTCCCGTACTGCTCCACTGCGCCTGGGCGTTCGCGCTGGTGTCGATGCCGGTCGTGCTGTGGCTGGCCGGGGACGCGTACCGCAGCCTGGGGCACGGGGTCCACGGGCGGTACCTCGTCATGCGCTCCGGCACGTTCAGCCGGGAGACCGTCGTGCTCCAGCGCGAGGCGGTGGCGGCCTGGACGTTCTCCAGCACGCCGTTCAGCCGGCGAAGCGGACTGGTCACCCTCACCGCGGCGGTCGCCGCCGGCGAGGACGGCTATCACGTCCGCGATCTGCCGGCGGCCGGCGCACCGGCGCTGGCGGCTGCCGCGGCGCCCGGAATCCTGGAAGAGTTCCTGGGCCACGGCCCGGTGGGCGGCCGGAGGAAATCGCGTCACGGGCGCCATCGCGGAAACCTGTCAACCCACGCGTTGCACGTGAACCAGGACGACCTGGACATGACATAGATCACACCCCTGTCACGTGCACGGCGAGTGCGGGCACACCGTCCTACATGGCGTAAGCCAGGTGTCCTCGATCCGACAGCCGTAAGGGAGCAGCCGCGGTGCCCAGTGCCATCGACCAAGCCGTACAGGTACGTCTCATCGCGACCGCGCCCGGCTCGCATGCCGTGCCCGCGGTCCTGCACTACCACCCAGCCGACCCGCTCGCGGTGCGGATCTCCTTCCCTCCGGAGATCTCCCTGGACGGGGCCGCGGTCGACTGGGCCTTCGCCCGCGAACTGCTCGCCGACGGCCTCCAGTCCCCGACGGGCACCGGGGACGTACGGGTGCGCCCGCTCGGCCGGGACCGGACGGTGCTGGAGTTCCACGTGGAGGACGGCGTGGCCATGGTCCAGGTGGTCACCGCGGACCTGCGCCGGTTCCTCGACCGTACGTACCAGGCCGTGCCCGCCGGGCGCGAGCAGCAGCACCTCGACGTGGACCGCGGTCTCGCGGAGCTGCTCGGCGGCGCGTGAGGCCGGTACCGGCCCCGGCCTCCCGGGGGCCCGGCACCGGCCCGCGCGCCGGCCGCGGTGGTGACGCCGGCGCTCAGCGCTTCGGGAACCCGAACCCGTAGCCCTGCTGCTTCATCCACGGCAGCAGCCGGTCCAGCGCCTCGACCGTCTGGGCGCGGTTCCCGCCGCCGTCGTGGAACAGGACGGTCGGGCCGTTGTGCAGTTCGCGGCGCACGGTCTTGACGATGGCCTCGGTGCCCGGCCGCTCGAAGTCCTTGCTGTCCACGTTCCAGCCCAGCGGGCGCATGCCGTGGTCCGCCGCCGTCTTCCTGCTGTACGGCGTGAAGGCGCCGCCCGGCGCCCGGTAGTACTCGACCTTCGGGCCGTCCGCCGCCTTCTCGATCATCTGCTGCGCGTCGAGTATCTGCTTCGACTGGTAGGTCTCCGGCCGGTGGTCCATGCCGGTGTTGTGGCTGATGGTGTGGTCGCAGAGCTTGTGGCCCGCCGCCGCCACCTTCTTGACCAGGTCCGGGTGGGCCTTCGCCTGCGGGCCGATCATGCAGAAGGTGGCCTTGACGCCGTTCTTCTCCAGTACGTTGAGGACCTTCGGCGTCCAGACCGGGTCGGGCCCGTCGTCGATGGTGATGTTCAGGCTCTTGCCGGGGCGGTCGGAGGCGTGCTCGATGCTCGGATCGATGACGGGCGCGGTCTGTTCGCCGGTGCCGGCGTGCGCCTCGGAGGTGGCGCCGGACTGCCCGAAGGTCAGATAGCCCGCGATCCCCAGCGAGGCCGCCGCCACCGCGGTCACTCCGATGATCCCGCTCCGCCTGCCGTGCCGTGCCATGCGTATCCCGTCCCTACTGCCGTGCGCGCCACCGCGGACACGCGTACGGGCGCCACCGTCGGCGCCGTACGATTCCCCCTGCGGTGCACTCGCGCGTCTACTGCCTTGCATCAGGACAGATGCGAAGAATTGCTGGCAGGATCCGCCTGTTACCGATCCATCATGAAACTTATTGATACTGGTGCCATGCCCCGAGTACTTCTGATCGAGGACGACGCCGCCGTACGCGACGGAGTCACCCTCGCGCTCCGCCGGCGCGGCCACGAGGTGGCGGCCGCCGCCAGCGGCGAGGACGGCCTCGACGTCCTGCCGTCCTTCCGCCCCGACATCGTGCTGCTGGACCTGATGCTCCCGGGCAAGGACGGCTTCGAGGTGTGCCGGCGCATCCGCGCCGACCGCCAGCTCCCGATCATCATGCTCACCGCCCGCGGCGACGACCTGGACGTGGTGCTCGGACTGGAGGCCGGGGCCGACGACTACATCGTCAAACCCGCGCGGGGCGAAGTACTGGAGGCGCGCATCCGCGCGGTGCTACGGCGTACCGCGCTGCCCGCCGACGGGGACGCCGGACCCGCCGAGCCGGGCCCGGCCCCCGTGGAGACGTACGGGGAACTGGCCGTGGACCGCGCCGGACTGGTCGTCACCAAGGCCGGCGCCGACCTGCCGCTGGCCCCCTCGGAGATGAAGCTCCTGCTGTTCCTGTCCGCGACGCCCGGGCAGGTATTCAGCCGCCAGCAGCTCCTGGAGCACGTGTGGGAGCACAGCTACCACGGGGACGCGCGGCTGGTGGACGCGTGCGTCATGCGGCTGCGCACGAAGATCGAGGACACCCCGCGCAGCCCCCGGTACGTGCAGACCGTACGCGGCTTCGGCTACCGCTTCGGCCCCCTGTGAAGCGCCCACGGCCCGCCGCCCGGCCGCGGTTCTCCGTACTCCCCCGCTCGCTGCCGCGCGGCCTGCGGGCCCGGCTCGTCGTCGCGTTCCTGCTGGTCGCCGCGGTCAGCGCGCTGACCACCGCGGCACTGACCTACCGCGAGGCCCGCAACGCCATCCTCCAGCGCTCCCAGGACACCGCGATCAAGGACCTCAGGGGGCAGGTCAACTCGCTCGCCCCCGACCTGGCGGTGCCGCCGACCCGCGCGGACGTGGACGACTTCACCCGGCAGCTGGACCGCTCCGGCAAGGCCAGGGACTGGGACGTCTACGTCCAGTACAAGGGCCTCGCCGAGAAGGACCGGGACACCCTGCGCAACCCGGTCGTCGTCCCCGGCGAGCTGCGCGAGTCGGTCGAGAAGCGGCATGTGACGGCGTTCCAGCGGGTGGACAGGGACGGCGCCCCGTGGCTGCTGATCGGCATGCCGGTGATGCAGTCGCAGACCGAGAACCGCGTGGCGTCCCCGCTCTCCGTCTACGCCCAGCTCCCGCTGTACGCCGAGGAGGCCAACGTCGAGGCGCTGGTGAGCGCGGCGCAGCGCGGCGCCCTGCCGGTGCTCGGCCTGGCCGTCGTACCGGCCCTGCTCGCGGCCCGCGGGGTGCTGCGCCCGGTGCGCGGGCTACGGCAGGCCGCCGGGCGGATCGCCGAGGGCAAACTGGAGACCCGGCTGGAGGTCAAGGGCGCCGACGAACTCGCCGACCTGTCGAGGACGTTCAACGACATGGCCGCCAAGCTGGAGGAGAGCGTCGCGGACCTGCGCCGCATGGAGGCCAACTCCCGGCGCTTCGCGGCCGACGTCTCGCACGAGCTGCGCACCCCGCTCGCCGCGATGACCGCCGTCACCGACGTGCTCGACGAGGACGCCGACTCCCTCGACCCGGACACCGCCTCCGCCGTCCGGCTGATCAGCCAGGAGACCGGGAAGCTGGCGCGGATGGTCGAGGACCTGATGGAGGTCTCGCGCTTCGACGCCGGGGCCGCGGCGCTGCACCTGGACGAGGTGGACGTCGCCGAGACGATCCGCAAGACGCTCCAGGCCAGGGCCTGGCAGGGCCGGGTGGGCACCGAACTGCCGGACGGCGTACGGGCGCGGCTGGACCCGCGGCGGCTGGACGTCGTCGTGGCCAACCTCGTCGGCAACGCGCTGCACCACGGCGGGGAGCCGGTACGGGTCCTGCTGCGGGCGCCGGAGCCGGGCGACGGGCGGCTGGTGATCCAGATCACGGACAGCGGCCCCGGCATCGACCCCGAGGTGCTCCCGCACGTCTTCGACCGCTTCTACAAGGCGGACTCCGCGCGCGCCCGCTCCGAGGGCAGCGGGCTGGGCCTGGCGATCGCCATGGAGAACGTACGGCTGCACGGCGGCACCATGCACGCCGCCAACGACCCCGAGGGCGGCGCGGTGTTCACGGTGGAGCTGCCGCTGCACGAGCAGGAGGCGGGCGGCGGCGCCGGGACGGCCGGGGAGCCGTCGCGGGAGTCCGCCGGCCGTACGGAAAGCGGTCCGGCCGGCGCGGACGGCGGCCGGGACGGGGCGGACGGCGACGGCGACCGCCCGGCGAAGAAGGCGGACGAGGCATGAGCACCCCGAACTCCGTACGGGCCCGGCGCGTCGCGCTGGGCGGACTGCTGATCGGCGCCCTGGCCGGCTGCGGCATCGCGCCGACCGGCGTCATCGACGCGGGCGAGCCCGCCCACGGCCTCAAGGCGCCGGGCAAACCCGCGCCCGACGTCCAGCTGTACTTCCTCGGCCCGACCGGGCTGCGCCCCGCGAGCCGCCCGGCGACCGCGCCGGTCGGCCCCGAAGAGGCGATCAACCTGCTGCTGGCGGGCCCCAACGACGCCGAACGGCAGCGCGGCCTCTCCAACGTGCTGCCCGTGCTCCCCGGCCGGGTCACCGCCGAGACGCGGGACGGCGCGGTCACCGTCCACCTGCCCACCAACGCCAAGCGGCTCGACACCCCCTCCATGAGCCAGCTGGTGTGCACCGCCGCCAACGCCTCCGTACCCGGCGGCCGGCGCCCCTCGGACGTCCAGGTGACGCTGGTGGGCGACAACATCAGGGTCGGGCCGATGGTGTGCGGCGGCAGCAACGCCTTCCCGTTCATCCAGCCCGGCTCCACCTCCTCCCCGGCACCGGCCGGCTGACGCGGCACCCGCCGCTCCCCTACGATCACCGGCAGGCACGGGGGTTCGGCGGGCGGTTGCGGCATCGGGAGGGCGCTCGGATGGCCGGCGCAGAGGTGTACGACCAGGTATACGACTACGTCGTCGTCGGCGCCGGGTCCGCGGGGTGCGTCCTCGCGGCCCGGCTGTCCGAGGACCCGACGGTACGGGTCGCGCTGGTGGAGGCGGGCGGACCCGACCGCAGGCAGGAGGTCCGCGTCCCGGCGGCCTTCCCCAAGCTCTTCCGGACGCCGTACGACTGGAACTTCACCACGACGCCCCAGGCGGGCCTGCACGGACGCGAGTTGTACTGGCCGCGCGGCCGGACCCTCGGCGGCTCCTCGTCGCTCAACGCGATGATGTGGGTACGCGGGCACCGCGACGACTACGACGGCTGGGCCGAGACGGCGGGCGAGGAGTGGTCCTGGAACGAGGTGGCCCGCTACTTCCGGCGCGCCGAGCGCTGGACCGGGCCGCGGGACGGCACGGCACACGGCACGGCGGGCCCGCTGTGGATCTCCCCGGCACGCTCCGCGCACCCGCTGACCGGCGCCTTCCTCGACGCCTGCGAGGAGACCGGCCTGACGCGGTCGGCCGAACCCAACGGGCCGGACAACAGCGGCTGCGCGCCCACCCCGCTCACCCAGCGGCGCGGGCGCCGGTGGAGCGCGGCGGACGGCTATTTGCGCCCGGCCCTGCGCCGCCGCAACCTGCGGGTCGTCACGGGGCAGGAGGTCAAGCGGGTGCTGGTCGCGGACGGCCGGGCGTACGGCGTCGAGGTGCCCGGCGGCCGGATCAGGGCCCGCCGCGAGGTCGTCCTGTCGGCGGGCGCGGTCGGCTCCCCGCACCTGCTGCTGCGCTCCGGCATCGGCGACGCCGACCAACTGGCGGAGGCGGGCATCGAGCCGGTGGCCGATCTCCCCGCCGTGGGCCGCCACCTCCAGGACCACCTGTCGGTACCGGTCCTGATGCGGACCGCGCTGCCCCGCACGCTCACCGGCGCCGACACCCCCGCGAACATCGCGCGCTACCTCCTGGCCCGGCGCGGCCCGCTGACCTCCAACATCGGCGAGGCCGTCGCGTTCTGCCGCAGCGGGCCCGGCCCCGCGGCACCGGATCTGGAGCTGATCTTCGCGCCGGTGCCGTTCGTCGAACACGGACTGGAGGCGCCGACCGAACACGGCGTCACGATCGGGGTGATCCTGCTCCGCCCGGAGAGCCGGGGCCGGATCACCCTCGGCGGCGGTCCGGACGAGCCGCCGCTCGTCGACCCCGGCTATCTGACGGCCGGAGCGGACCTGCGGCGCCTGCTGGCCGGGGTGCGCCTCGCCGAGCGGCTGTACGCGACGCGGGCGCTGGCCCCGCACGTCACCAAGCCCCTGGAGCCGTGGCCCGGCGGGCAGGACGACGCCGCGGCGGAGGAGACGGTGCGCGCCATCGCGGAAACCCTGTACCACCCGGTCGGCACCTGCCGGATGGGCACCGGCGAGGACACCGTGACCGACCCCCGTCTGCGCGTACGCGGTGTCGCGGGCCTCCGCGTCGTGGACGCCTCGGTCATGCCCGCCATCACGCGGGGGCACACCCACGCCCCCACGGTCATGATCGCGGAGCGGGCCGCCGACCTGCTACGCGGCTGACGGGCGAGCCCGGGGGCGGGTGTCTGTGTGCGCATCCGCCCGGAAGGCCGGACACTGGACCACCCGGGGCACGCCCCGGAACAGCACAGGAAGTGACGCCCGTGGACCGTGCGTGACGCACCCGCCGGTACCGCGGGCCGGAACGGACAACGGGAGGCCGCGATGACGGAATCCGCGCTGCGGGAGAGGACGGGGCGGGCGTTCGGCCGGCTGGTCGACCGGTACCTGGACATGCCCGAGCCCGTCACGCCCGACACCGAGTGCGTCCGCGACCTGCGCGTACCGATGCCGGACGGCACGGTCCTGCTCGCCGACCGCTACCGCCCGCGAGGCGCCGGGCCGCTGCCCGTGGTGCTGCTGCGCACCCCGTACGGCAAGCACAAGCCCGACATCAAGCTGTTCGCCGGCGTGCTGGCCCGCCGCGGCTTCCAGGTCGTGGCGCAGAACGTACGCGGCGTCTTCGGCTCGGGCGGCGAGTTCCGTGCCTTCGTGCACGAGAAGGACGACGGCCTGGCGACCGCGAAGTGGCTGCGCGAACGGTCCTGGTGCGACGGGCGGCTGGCCACCGCGGGCGCCAGCTACCTCGGGCACGCGGAGTGGGCGATCGGCCCGTACCTCGACCCGCCCCTGGAGGCGATGTGCCTGGGCATCACCACCTCCGACTTCCCCGCCGCCTTCTACCCCGGCGGGGTACTGGCGCTGCACAACATGCTGGTGTGGTCCTCGGCGACCGGCACCCAGGAGGAGGCGCCGCTCGGCGGTCTGCTGCCCAACCCGCTGCACGACCGCCGGGTCCAGCGCGCGATGCGCCGGCTGCCGGTCGGCGAGACCGATCTCGCCGCGATAGGGCGGCCCGAGCGTTTCCTGCGCGAGGTCAGCGCGCACGCGGAGCCGGGGGACGACTTCTGGGCGCCGATCGACCACAGCGCGGCGGCGCTGCGGATGACCACGCCGACCAGCATGGTGGCCGGCTGGTGGGACCTGTTCCTGCCGTACCAGCTGCGGGACTTCACGGCGCTCACCGCCGCCGGGCACCGCTCGCGGATCACGATCGGGCCGTGGGCCCACGACCGGAACGCGCTCAAGGCCACGCTCACCGACCACGTGTCCTGGCTCAGCGCCCGGCTGGCCGGCGACAGCACGCAGCTGCACCAGTCGCCGGTCCGGCTCTACCTCCAGCGGGCGGGCCGCTGGCTGGACTTCGACCGGTGGCCGCCGCCGCAGTCCGTACCGACTCCGCTGCACCTCCAGCCGGACGGCGGCCTCGACTGGGCCGTGCCGCCGGACAGCCCGCCCGACCGCTTCACGTACCACGGCGCCGACCCGACCCCGTCCACGGGCGGCCCGCTGCTCCTGCCGGGCGAGATACGGCAGCAGGACAACACGGCGGTCGAACGGCGGCCGGACGTACTGCTCTTCACCGGCAGCCCGCTGCCCCGCGACCTCGACCTGATCGGCCCGGTGTCGGCGGTGGTCCACGTCCGCACGGACTCCGGCCACGGCGACGTCTTCGTACGGCTGTGTGACGTGGACCGGGCCGGCGTCTCCCGCAACGTCACCGACGGCATCCTGCGGCTGCGCCCCGGCTCGCCCGCGGCGGACGCCGACGGCGTGGTGGCCGCCCGGGTGGAACTGCACCCCACCGGCTACCGGTTCCTGCGCGGGCACAGCCTGCGCGTACAGGTGGCGGGCGGCGCCTTCCCGCGGTTCGCGCGCCACCACGGGACCGGCGAGCCGGTCGCTTCGGCCGTCGCCTGCCGCCCGGTACGGTTCGAGGTCTTCCACACGCCGGGCCGCCCCTCCGCCCTGGTCCTGCCCCTGATGACCGCGGGGACTGAACCGGCGTGAGCGCGGTACTCGTCGCCCCGGTCCGCGCGCCGCGCGGCCGGCACCGGCGACGGTGCCCTGCCGAGGGCCCAGAGGGCCGAGGAGAAGACATGGGACTGGTCAAGGCGGCCGTGATCGTGCTCGACTGCTCCGAGCCGGAGAAGCTGGCCGACTTCTACTCCAAGATCCTGGAAGGCGAGATCCGCACCGAGCACCTGCCCGACCGGGTCGAGGTGATCGCCGTCAACCGCACCCACCTGTCCTTCCGCCGCGACCTGAACATGACGCCGCCGACCTGGCCGCGCCCCGACAGCTCGCTCCAGGCCCACCTGGACCTGCTGGTCGACGAGGAGGACATGGACGCCGCCGAACGCAAGGTGGTGGGCCTGGGCGCGCGCCCGCTGGACACCAAGGACGACACCGGCCCGCACGAGGTACGGCTGTACGCGGACCCGGCCGGGCACCCGTTCTCCCTGCGCTGCTCGTTGAACTCGGGGCCGAAGACCGACTGACCCGCGGCGCGCCTCACCCCCGCCCCAGGCGCAGCCGCAGGAAGCGCGGCCGGTACAGCTCGACGTCGCCGTTGACCTGGGCGACGGAGGGGGCGCCGGGCGGGCCGAGCCAGTTCACGTCGTAACTGAGCAGCAGGCCGCCGGGGCCGGTGAACTCGGGGTGGGCCTGCGGGTTGTAGGCGGCGACGCGGTGCTGTCCGGTGGGGTCGGCCGGCCGGGGCGGGGTGACGCGCCCGGCCGGCCCGTGCCACGGGCCCTGGGCCGAGCACGACCAGTACGTGGTGACGGCCGACAGCCCGTCGCCGTCCGCGCCCGGGGTGTCCATCGACAGCAGGACCCACGTGGTGCCGTCCCGTACGACGGTGAAGGAGCTGCCCACGCCGCGCCCCGGGCCCTCGCGGATCACCGGGGCCGCCCGGTCCGCCTCCGGCCGCCAGTCCCGCCCGTCCCAGAACTCCCAGGCCGCCGCCTCCCCGAGCCGCCCGGTCGGCACGCGGGCCAGGTAGGCGTTGGAACTCGCGCGCACGGGGCCGTCGTCGCCGCCGTAGACGTACGTCCACCTGCCGTCCGTCACGGACGCGGTGCCGTACAGCACCCGGTGCGAGGGGTCCGGTACGTGGTTCTGGGCGACGACCTGGGTGATGTCCTCCAGCCGCAGGTCCGGCAGGGAGAGGGTGGCGACCTCGGTCGCGCGGGGGACGCCGAAGACCCACGGGTCCCGGCCCGGTGTGCGGTTCCACAGCAGGACGCGCACCACCTGCTCGGCGGACCCGGGTGCCCGCGGCTCCACGTGGGCCCGCACCGGCCAGCGCCAGCCGTCCGGCAGGTCGGGGAAGAACGGCGCGGGGCCGGCGCCGGTGCCGCCGGTCAGCGTCCGCTCCAGTCGGCCCGAAGGGTCCATGACCACCAGCGAGTTGTGCGTCAGTCCGGGGGCGCGGCCGGTGTCGGCGGAGCGCCAGGGGCGGGCCTGGCCCAGCGGGTTGGGCGGTGGCTGTACCCGGTCGAGGAAGGTGTCGGAGAAGAGCCAGAGCGTCCGCCCGTCGGGCAGCCGTACCGAATGCGTGCCGTCGCCGCCGGTCCAGTCGTCCACGCGGGTGTTGTCGTTGCCGTACCGGGTGAATTCGCCGGTGAAGCGGGACTCGGCCGCCCACGAGGTGATCTTCCGCCCGGTGCACGCCGGCGCCCCGCGGTCCGGGAGCGCGAGCAGGACGACCGCGCCGGCGACCAGGGCGAGCACCGCCGCCACGACGGCGGTTCGCCCCATCGGCGGCACGCGCATGGGCGGGTCCCTCCTCGCTCCGGTGGCGGGGCGCCCACCGTACAGAAGCGGTCGTGCGGCGATCGCGGAACACCGGGAAGTGCCAAGAATGCGGCGATTTGGGTGCCGAAAGTGGCTACTCGCGGGTAGCGAGACGGCCGGGAAGGCGATCGTAGAGCTTCCCAATGGAGCAATCCCAGGTCAACGAGTGCAAGGTCACAGCCCGATGCCCTGCTCTGGCTAACGACCGTTCGCCTAGCCTGCTGCCATGACCGCCCAGTCCCCCGAACTCCCTCTGGCCGCCGCGTTCGCCGACGCGGACCGCGAGCAGTGGCAGCGCCTGGTCGAAGGCGTCCTGCGCAAATCGGGCGCCGCGGAGGCGACCGGCGCCGCCGCCGAAGACGCGCTCGCCACCGCCCTCCAGGACGGCATCCGGATCCGTCCGCTCTACACCGCCGACGACGCGCCCGCCGCTGCCGCCGCCACCGGCCGCCCCGGCTTCCCGCCGTTCGTACGGGCCGGCCGCGCCCAGGGCAGCACCGTCGCGGGCTGGGACGTACGGCAGCGCCACGCCCTGGCCGACCCGCGGCGCGCCAACGAGGCGGTCCTCGCCGACCTGGAGAACGGCGTCACGTCGCTGTGGCTGGCCGTCGGCGACGGCGGGGTGCCCGTGGCGGACCTGGCCACGGCGCTCGACGGCGTCTATCTCGACCTGGCGGCCGTCGCCCTGGACGCCGGCGCGGACTTCGCCGCGGCGGCCGAGGCGTTCTTCGGGGTCTGCGAAGGCAAGGGCGTGGCCCCTTCCGAGACGGCGGGCGGCCTGGGCGCCGACCCGCTGGGCCTGGTGGCCAGGACCGGCCGCGCGGACGACCTGGCCGGGCACCTGGAGGCGGCCGCCGGACTGGCCCGCCGCTGCGCCGGCGAGGCGCCCCGGCTGCGCGCGCTGGCCGTGGACGCGCTGCCGTACCACGAGGCGGGCGGCTCGGCCGCCGAGGAACTGGGCTGCTCACTGGCCACCGGCGTGGCCTACCTGCGCGAGCTGACCGCGGCCGGCCTCGGCATGGAGGCCGCCTGCGGGCAGTTGGAGTTCCGGTACGCGGCGACCGCCGACCAGTTCCTGACCATCGCCAAGCTGCGGGCCGCCCGGCGGCTGTGGTCGCGGGTCGCCGAGGCGTGCGGCGCCGCGCGTGCGCAGCGGCAACACGCGGTGACCTCGACGGTCATGATGACCCGTCGGGACCCGTGGGTGAACATGCTGCGCACCACCGTGGCGGGCCTCTCGGCGGGGGTGGGCGGCGCGGACGCCGTCACCGTCCTGCCGTTCGACGACGCGCTCGGGCTGCCGGACGCGTTCGCCCGCCGTATCGCGCGCAACACCCAGTCGATCCTGCTGGAGGAGTCGCACCTGTCGAAGGTGATCGACCCGGCGGGCGGCTCCTGGTACGTGGAACGGCTCACCGACGAGCTGGCCCGCGCGGCCTGGGGCTGGTTCCAGGAGATCGAGGCCGCGGGCGGACAGGCCGCGGCGCTCGCCTCCGGGATGGTCGGCGAGCGGCTGGCCTCGACCTGGCGCAAGCGGTCGGCGGACCTCGCGCACCGCCGCGAACCGGTCACCGGCGTCAGCGAGTTCCCGTTCCTGGCCGAGCCGCCGGTGGAGCGCGAGCCCGCGCCCGTGCCGGCGGGCGGCGGGCTGCCGCGGGTGCGCAGGGACGAGGCGTACGAGGCGCTGCGCGCCCGCTCGGACGCGCGGCTGGCGGCCACCGGCAGCCGCCCGAAGGCGTTCCTCGCGGCGCTCGGCCCGGCCGCCGTGCACACCGCGCGCGCCACCTTCGCCTCGAACCTCCTCCAGGCGGGCGGCATCGAGCCGGTGCACGACCCGGTGTCGGTGGACGCGGAGTCGGCGGCGGAGGCGTTCCGGGCCAGCGGCGCGGGTATCGCCTGCCTGTGTTCGAGCGACGCGCTGTACGCCGAACAGGCGGAGGACGTCGCGGCGTCCCTCAAGGCGGCGGGCGCACGGCAGGTGCTGCTGGCCGGGAAACCGGGCGAGCGGCGGGAAGCATATGAACGAGCCGGAGTGGACGCGTTCGTCTTCGCGGGCTGCGACGCGGTCGGGGTGCTGACCTCGGCCCTGGATGTCATGGAGGTGGCGTGATGGAGCACGCGACAGGGCAGGCGGGCGCCATCCCGGACTTCAGCACGGTCGAACTGGGCGAGCCGCAGGTTCCGGAGGGCGACGCGGCACAGTGGGCGGCCGCCGTCCAGGAGGCCACCGGCAAGAGCGTCGACGACCTCGTGTGGGAGACGCCCGAGGGCATCGACGTCAAGCCGCTGTACACCGGCGAGGACCTGGCCGGGCTGGACTTCCTGCGTACGTACCCGGGGATCACGCCGTACCTGCGCGGCCCGTACCCGACCATGTACGTCAACCAGCCGTGGACCATCCGGCAGTACGCGGGCTTCTCCACCGCCGAGGAGTCCAACGCCTTCTACCGGCGCAACCTGGCGGCCGGCCAGAAGGGCCTGTCGGTCGCCTTCGACCTGCCGACCCACCGCGGCTACGACAGCGACCACCCGCGGGTGACCGGTGACGTCGGCATGGCGGGCGTGGCCATCGACTCCATCTACGACATGCGGCAGCTGTTCTCCGGCATCCCGCTGGACAAGATGACGGTGTCGATGACGATGAACGGCGCGGTGCTGCCCGTCCTCGCGCTCTACATCGTGGCCGCCGAGGAGCAGGGCGTACCACCGGAGAAGCTGGCCGGGACCATCCAGAACGACATCCTCAAGGAGTTCATGGTCCGCAACACCTACATCTATCCGCCGCGCCCCTCGATGCGGATCATCTCCGACATCTTCGCGTACACCTCGCAGAAGATGCCGCGCTACAACTCCATCTCCATCTCCGGGTACCACATCCAGGAGGCGGGCGCGACGGCCGACTTGGAGCTGGCGTACACCCTCGCGGACGGCGTGGAGTACCTGAAGGCGGGCATCGAGGCGGGGATGGACGTGGACTCCTTCGCGCCGCGGCTGTCCTTCTTCTGGGCGATCGGCATGAACTTCTTCATGGAGATCGCCAAGCTGCGCGCCGCCCGGCTGCTGTGGGCCAAGCTGGTCCAGCGCTTCGACCCGAAGAACCCCAAGTCCCTTTCCCTGCGCACCCATTCGCAGACCTCCGGCTGGTCGCTGACCGCGCAGGACGTGTTCAACAACGTCACGCGGACGTGTGTGGAGGCGATGGCCGCGACGCAGGGCCACACCCAGTCGCTGCACACCAACGCGCTGGACGAGGCACTCGCCCTGCCCACCGACTTCTCCGCCCGAATCGCCCGCAACACGCAGCTCTTCCTCCAGCAGGAGTCGGGCACCTGCCGGGTCATCGACCCCTGGGGCGGCAGCGCGTACGTCGAGAAGCTCACCCACGACCTGGCGCGCCGGGCCTGGCAGCACATCGAGGAGGTCGAGGCGGCCGGCGGCATGGCCAAGGCCATCGACGCGGGCATCCCGAAGCTGCGCGTGGAGGAGGCCGCGGCCCGTACGCAGGCGCGGATCGACTCGGGGCGGCAGGCGCTGATCGGCGTCAACAAGTACCGGGTGGACACCGACGAGCAGATCGACGTCCTCAAGGTCGACAACTCCGCGGTGCGCGCGCAGCAGATCGACAAGCTGCGGCGGCTGCGCGAGGAGCGCGACGAGGCGGCCTGCCAGGACGCGCTGCGCGCGCTGACCGCCGCCGCCGAGGCCGGTCCCGGCCAGGGCATGGAGGGCAACCTGCTGGCGCTGGCCGTGAACGCGGCCCGTGCCATGGCGACCGTGGGTGAGATCTCCGACGCACTGGAGAAGGTCTACGGGCGCCACTCGGGCCAGATCCGTACGATCTCCGGTGTGTACCGAGACGAAGCGGGCCCGTCCTCCGGCGTGGACCGGACCCGGGACCTGGTGGCCGAGTTCGAACGGGCCGAGGGGCGCCGGCCGCGCATCCTGGTCGCCAAGATGGGCCAGGACGGCCACGACCGCGGCCAGAAGGTGATCGCCACCGCCTTCGCCGACCTGGGCTTCGACGTGGACGTCGGCCCGCTGTTCCAGACGCCGGCGGAGGTCGCCCGGCAGGCGGTGGAGGCGGACGTGCACATCGTCGGCGTCTCCTCGCTGGCCGCCGGACACCTGACGCTGGTGCCCGCGCTGCGCGAGGAACTGGCGGCGCAGGACCGGGAGGACATCATGATCGTGGTGGGCGGGGTGATCCCGCCGGGCGACATCCCGGCGCTCCACGAAGCGGGCGCCGCGGCCGTCTTCCCGCCCGGTACGGTCATCCCCGATGCCGCGTACGACCTGGTCAAGGACCTCGCCGGGGTCCTCGGCCACGACCTGTGAGCCGGTACGTTGACGCCTGAGACCCCCCGGGGGCCCGCCAGGGCCCGCAAGCGACCGACCATCGACGTCGACCAGTACGCGGCGGGCGTGCGCGAGGGCTCCCGGGCCTGGATCGCGCGCGCCATCACGCTGGTGGAGTCCACCCGCGCCGACCACCGGGCGCTCGCGCAGCGGCTGCTGGTCGAGCTGCTGCCGCACTCCGGCACGGCCCGGCGGGTCGGCATCAGCGGCGTGCCCGGAGTCGGCAAGTCGACCTTCATCGACGCGCTGGGCTCCCAGCTGACGGAGGCCGGGCACCGGGTCGCCGTGCTGGCCGTCGACCCGTCGTCCAGCCGGACCGGCGGCTCCATCCTGGGCGACAAGACGCGGATGGAGCGGCTGGCCGCCGACCCGGCGGCGTTCGTGCGTCCCTCCCCCACCTCGGGCACGCTCGGCGGGGTGGCGCGGGCGACGCGGGAGTCCATCGTCGTCATGGAGGCCGCGGGTTACGACGTGGTGCTCGTCGAGACGGTGGGCGTCGGCCAGTCCGAGACGGCCGTCGCCAACATGGTCGACACGTTCCTGCTGCTCACCCTCGCCCGTACCGGCGACCAGCTCCAGGGCATCAAAAAGGGCGTACTGGAGCTGGCCGACCTGGTGTCGGTCAACAAGGCGGACGGGCCGCACGAGCGCGACGCCAAGTCGGCGGCCAGGGAACTGTCCGGCGCACTGCGCCTGCTCCAGCCCCCGGACGCCGCCTGGACCCCGCCGGTCCTCACGTGCAGCGCCCGCGAGGGCACCGGCCTGGACACGGTCTGGGACCGCGTGGAGCAGCACCGCAAGCTGCTGGAGTCCACCGGCGCGCTGGCCGCCAAGCGGCGCGACCAGCAGGTCGACTGGACCTGGTCGATGGTGCGCGAGCAACTGCTGAACCGGCTTCGGAACCACCCCGGCGTACGGGACGTGGCCCCGGAGGTGGAGCGGGAGGTACGCGCGGGCACCCTGACGGCGACGCTCGCCGCGGAACGCATCCTGGACGCGTTCGAGGCGCCGGACGAGCCGTGAGACCGCGGCCGGCCGGCGCCTCGTGACGACGGGCCCTCAGATGGTCAGGCCGCCGTCGACGGGCAGGACCGCACCCGTCACGAACGACGCGCGGTCGCTGAGCAGCCACGCGGCGGCCTGCGCCACCTCTTCCGGGGCGGCCGCGCGGCGCAGCGGTGTACGGGAGGTGAGCCGGTCGAGGACGCCGGGTTCGCGGGCGGCCCAGTCCTCGATCATGGCGGTCATGGTGGTGCCGGGGGCGATGGCGTTGACGCGGATGCCCTGGGGGCCGTACTCGACGGCCGCGGTCTGGGTGAGGCTGTTGACGGCCCGCTTGGAGGCGCCGTAAAGGCCGAGTCCGGCCGACGGCTTCAAGCTGCCCACGCTGCTGTTGTTGACGATCGCGCCGGTGCCGGCGGTGGCGGTGATCGCCCGTATCTCGGCGGCCATCGCCAGCCAGACGCCCTTGTGGTTGACGGCGGTGATCCGGTCGAAGTCCGCCTCCGGTATCTCGGCCAGCGGGGCGTGCGGGATGCCCATGCCCGCGTTGTTGAACGCGCCGTCCAGGCGCCCGTGGCGCTCCACGGCCGTGTCCACCGCGCGCTGTACGGCGGCCGGGTCCGCCAGGTCCGCGACGACGTGGTCCGCGGTACCGCCCGCCGCCCGCACCTCCTCGGTCACCGCGGCCAGGTCGGCGCCGCTCCGCGCGGTCAGCACCACCGAGGCCCCTTCGCGCGCGAACAGCCGGGCCGCGGCGGCGCCGATGCCGCGGCTCGCACCGGTGATCAGCACCACCTTGCCGTCCAGCAGCCCGGCGCCGCCCGCGCCCCGCTCCGTACCCGTCGTCTCCGTCGTCTCCGTCATGCTGATCATTGTGCAGGCCCACGGGCGGCCAAGGGCTCCGGGGTCAGCGGGACTTGGGGAAGGCGGCGCGCAGCCCTGGCCCGTTGAGGAGGAACGCGGTCGCGCCGATGGCCAGGGCGCAGGCGATCTGCATCGCGACGAACCACGCCGGCAGCACGCCGGGAAGCGTGTCGATGACGACGATCGCCACCGGCACGACGACCGAGATGACGCGTATGCGCACATAGGCCCACCGTGCGCCCCGTGCGGCGAGGACGGTCAGCCAGTAGGTCACGGCGGCGCTCGCGAGCACCCCGGCCGACCTGCCCCACATGAACGAGGTCACCTCCCGTCCGTTGACCGCGAGGACGACGACCACGGCGAGGACCGCGGCGCTCAGCGCGCCATAGGCTGCGACGAGGCCCTTCACCGTGCCGAGGGCCCGCCGATCGGGTGCGTGGCCGGGCCGAGCGGCCCCGGCGGTGCTGTCGCTGACGATTTCCATGTTTCTCTCTTCCTCCGTTTTCCGGTGTGAGGTCGAAGTTATGGAGGGCGCGGGCGGGGCGGTATGGGCCTGGGCCTACGAGTGGGTGGGGCTGGACCCACTCCAGGGCCGATCCGGGCGGCGGCACGCTCCGTGCGGTGCACAGTGAGAACACCGGACGGGGTCGTGAAGAAGGAGGAAGAGTCATGAGACGGGTGATGGCGTGGGTGGCCGGCGCCTGCGTGGGGTTCGTGCGGGCGTGCGTCGTGGCGGCGGTCACCCTGCTGGTCCCTGCCGTGTGGGCCGCCGCCGTGGCGCTGGGGGTGTGGTGGGGGCCGGGCAACCCGTGGTCGTGGGTGGGGCCGGTCGTGCTGGTGTGCGCCGGCACCCTCGTCCTGGCCCGCCCGGTGTGCCGGCTGGTCCGCCACCTGGTCGCGCGGTGGACGGCCACCGTCGTCCCCGCCGGGTACCGGCAGGCCCCGCCGGTCGTGCGCATGTCCACCGGGTACTGGTGGAACGGGTTCTCCTACGAACGCACCCGCCGGGACGCCCTCCTGGACCAGCGGTGGCGGGTCCGGTGGCGCGATCCGGCCAACCTGCGCGACCTGCGCTTCACGGTGGTCGCCCCGTTCACGGCGGGCGTGCTCGCGGCGGTGCCGCCGGCCGGGGCCGTCCTGGCGGTCCTCGGGTCCGCGCAGGCCCCGCCGCCCGCCCGGTACGCGCTCGGGGCGCTCGGCCTGGTCGTGGCCGTGTGCGGCGCACCGTACGCCTGGCGGCCCGTCGAGCCGGTGGCCGTACGGTTCCTGGGCCCTTCGCCCACGATGGCGCTGGCGGAGCGGGTGGACGAGCTGACGGCCCAGCGCGCGGACGCGACCGTCGCGCAGGCCGCGGAGATCCACCGGATCGAGCGCGACCTGCACGACGGGGCGCAGGCCCGCCTGGTCGCGCTCGGCCTGTCCCTGGCGACCGCGGAGAAGCTGATGGAGACCGACCCCGCCCAGGCCAAGGCGCTGATGCGGGAAGCCAGGGCCGGGGCCGCCACGTCGCTGTCCGAGCTGCGCGAACTGGTCAGGGGGATCAACCCGCCGGTGCTGAACGAACGGGGACTCGCCGAGGCGGTACGCGCCTTCGCCCTGGACAGCCCGCTCGAAGCGGACGTCAGCACCGACATCCTGCCCGACCTGGACCCGCCGATCGAGTCCGCCGTGTACTTCGGCATCACCGAACTGCTGACCAACGCGGCCAAGCACGCCCAGGCGACCCGGGCCCGTATCACCTTGGCCGGGACCGACTCCGGCATCGTCGCCGACGTCGAGGACGACGGCCGGGGCGGGGCCGTCGAGCGGGCCGGCGGCGGACTCGCGGGGCTGCGGCGCCGCCTCGCCGCCTTCGACGGCGCCCTGGAAATCAGCAGCCCGGCGGGCGGCCCGACGCGGGTGAGGATGATGGTGCCATGCGAATCGTTGTAGCCGAAGACCTCTACCTGCTGCGCGACGGGATGGTCCGCCTGATCGAGGCGTGCGGGCACCAGGTGGTGGCGACCGCGGCCACCGGGCCCGAGACGCTGGACGCGCTGCTGACGTGGCGTCCCGACGTCTCCGTCGTCGACGTCCGGATGCCGCCGGCCCAGTCGGACGAGGGCCTGCGCGCGGCCCTCGCCGCCCGCCGCGAGGTGCCGGGGCTGCCGGTTCTGATCCTCTCCCAGCACGTCGAGCAGCTCTACGCCCGCGAACTCCTGGCCGACGGCGCGGGCGGCATCGGCTACTTCCTCAAGGAGAGCGTGTTCGACGCCGACCAGTTCGTCGACGCCCTGGAGCGCGTCGCGGCCGGCGGGACCGCGATGGACCCGGCCGTCATCGCCAAGTTGCTGGCCGGCGGGTCTTCGCACCGGCGCCTCGGGCAGCTCACCGAACGCGAGCACTCCGTGCTCGGCCTCATGGCCGAGGGGCTCTCCAACCAGGCCATCGGCCGGCGGCTCTTCCTCAGCGAGAGCGCCATCAGCAAGTACACCACTTCCATGTTCGGCAAGCTGGGCATCGCCGATGACGACGACAGCAACCGCCGCGTCCTCGCCGTCCTCACGTACCTGAACAACCCCTGAGGGCACGTTCAGAGCCCGCCGTGGCCGCCGGTACGCCGCCGGGGCGGCTTCGGGGCGGCTGCGGGGCGGGGAGGCGGGCGCGGGCCCGCCTCCCCGGTCCGGCGTCAGCGGATGTTGACGTCTATGCAGGCGTAGAAGGCGTTGGAGGTGTCCGCGACGTTCCAGACGGCGAGCACCTTCTGCTTGCCCTTGATCCCCTGGAAGTTGACGTTGTGCGTGACGGTGGCGGGCGGCTGGGCGCCGTGGTCGTCGACCTCGTGGATCTTGCGGCCGCCGATGAAGTACTGCCAGGTGCTGGTGCGGTGCCGGGCCGTCAGCCGCCAGGTGAAGTTCTGGGAGGCGCCGACGGAGGTGGCCTTCCAGCCCTTGCTGTCGTCGTCGAGGTCGCTGAACCGGGCGTTGCCGCCGCTGCAGCTCTTGAGGCCCTTGGGCCCCTCGACGCTCTGCGGCTCCCACTTGATGGGCCCGCAGGAGACGGTGCCCGCCGCACACTGGGCCTGCCGGCTGGCGGGGGCGTTCACATAGCCGTGCGCACTGGCCGAACTCGCCGGCAGGGTCACGACGAGCAGCGGAGCCAGCGCGGCGCCGACGGCCGTGGCGATCTTTCTCTTCTGGTGCATGTCGACTCCTTCACGGTGGAGGCCCGCGCGGGACGGGGCGCGTACCGGCGCCGCCGCGCCGTGTGCCGGGTCCCGGGAGGGCCTCGCTGGTGGGGGTGGGTGACGCGAAGGTGTGGTGCCGACGTGCGAGGACCGCGGCCGCCCGGTGTGCAGTGCCGACTACGTGGGGAAGGCCGGATTCCCGCTCGCCAATTGGTCTAGACTTTACTGATTGTCAGGCAACGGTCAAGAGGCTGGACATCAACGCGTCCCACCTCTCCCGTACCGGCAACCCCACCGCCACCCGCCCGCGACCAGGCCGCGGGCGGGTCACCAACGCCGCCTCACACCTTGGGGATGTCGAAGTACCGGTTCATGTTGGCGGCCAGCCCGAGGTCGCCCGACACCTTGACCTTGCGGGTCAGGACCATCGTCACCGGATTGCCGTTGCCCGAGACCAGCCGCAGGAACTCCGCGTCCCCCATGGCCAGCGTCAGCCGCGGCTCCTCCTCGCCGGTGCCCTCGCGGACCGTGCAGACGCCGTCCGCGAGCGTGGTCTCGTAGACGGCCTCCCACTCCCCCGTGATCCGCCAGCGGATCACCGCGCGCAACGCGCCGGCGTTCTCCGGGCGGAACTGCCGCCCCATCCGCCCGAAGACCTCGCCGAGCACCCGCTCCCGCAGCTCCCCGCGCGCGAGCCGGCCGATCTCCTTGCCGGACAGCCCCTTCACGATCCGCGCGAACTCCTCGGGCGTGACGCTCGCGAAGTCGAGCTCGGCCAGCAGCGCTTCGACGTCTTGGGCCACGGCACTCTCCTCATGTCACGGTTCTTCCCCCTGCATGGTGCATGTACGACACCGGGCGCCGCCTCGCGGGGGGGCATCGTCCGGCGGCCGTGGCCGGTTCCCGGCCGATTGGCGGCGGCCCCCGCGGATACTCGTCGGGGAAAACCGGGAAGAGGGGAGAACGCCATGTCCACGTCCGCCACCACACCGGACGCCGACCAGGCCGGAGTACCCGTGCGCAGCGGCAGTACGGAGTCGGCAGTCGACCGGGTCGCCGACTTCTACGGCAGCTACCTCGACGCCGTGCACGACGAGGGCCGGGGAAAGCTGGCCGAGGCGCTGCGCGGCCACTACCTCACCGCCGAACTCCAGTCACGTCTGGACCAGTGGGAGCGGCAGGAGCACGCCGACGGCGTCTTACGCGCCAAGGACACTCCCAGGGCCTGGCGCGTCACCTACAACGACGCCGCCATGGGCCGCGCGTGGTCCCGCGTCCGCCTGACCTGGGGCAGCCCGGACCACCCGAGCCACACCCACCTGCTCGTCACGTCCGACCTGGACACCCTGCGCATCTCGGACATCCAACCGGACCCCGACCCGGAGCGGTAACCGGGCGAACCCGAGCCGCCAGGCACCGGCACGGCACGATGTGACGCTCAGTAGGGTCATGGCCACGAGTGAGGCGAGGAGACGGCGGCCCGAGGCGGACCGGCACAGCGGCATCGAGGAGCTGACGCCGCTCATCCTGGAGTGGCTCGGCGAACAGGGGATCGACGCCATGATCCGCGTTGACACGCTGCGCATGAGCGAGGGCCGTCCGGCGTGGACCTTCCTCGCCTCGAACGGGCCGGTCGAGGGCGGCTTGCGGGCCGACGGCGCTTCGGCGGCCGAGTGCATGGACTGGGCGCTGGTCCGGCTGCGGGAGATCGGCGTGGAGGTTCCCTTCTGAGGACGACCGTCGGCACGGCACCCGGTCCGACGCCACGTCCGCCTTCCTGACCTGCCGTTACGGGCACGGGGGCGCGGTGGGATAGGTTCGTCCGACATTCCGTTCGCCCTGGAGGTTGCAGGTATGCCGGTCGTAGTCGCCACGATCAGGACGAAGCCCGGCGAGTTGGAGGCCGCGCTCGACGTCTTCCGCTCGCACGCGCCCGCCGTCCACAAGGAGGACGGCTGCCTGCTGTACGCGGTCCACGCGGGCACCGACCGCGTGGTGGTCGTCGAGAACTGGGCGGACGGCGCCGCGCTGGACGCCCACTCCCGGGGCGCGGCGCTCAGCGAGATCGCCGCCGGCGTGACCGGCCTGCTCGCCGCCCCGATGGACGTCGCCGTCCTGGACGCCGTCCCGATGGGCGACCCGGGCAAATCCACGCTGTGAGGCCACACCGCCGGCCCATCGTTCGCAAAAGAACGGCAAACACTCCGTCAATTGTTCTGCCAAAGAAGGACGGCGCTCCGCACGGCGCGCATTCCTTGCGGGCAGCCTTCGTCCGGGAATGCGCGCCGACGGCCGCCCGTATACCTTCCGCGCGGTTCGACCCCCCGTTTATCGGCCATTCCGGCAAGGGGTATTCGGCCACCAGACAGGGCTGTGACCTGCGCTTCCCTGGGCCGAAAGAGGGCTGGGACGCCACGCGGCCCGCGTGAACACCCCTATCGGACCGGCACTGTTGGCCGGATGTCCGCGCCTCGGTAAAAGGCCGGCCAACGCGCGTTCGCGCCAACTTGGAACCCTTGATCGACGACCGTTAGCATGGAAATGGTTGTCCGGGGCAACTAACTACCCCGCCGTGCCCCGGAATCAAGGAGGAATCACCTATGCCCGACACCGCGCACGACTTCCGCACCTACGTGGAGGAGGCCCTCGACGCCCTGGGGACCGACCCCGGGCGCGAGGCGCTGGTGCACCAAGGGCGACGCGTCACCGCGGGTGAGTTCCGCGCCCTCGTGAACCGCATGGCCCGCGCGCTGCGGGAGCAGGGCATCCGCCGCGGACAGACCGTCACACTGCTGAGCGGCAACCTGCCCGAGACCCTCGCCGCCCGCTACGCCGCCAACCTCGTCGGCTGCCGGGTCAACCACCTCTACAACAAGCTCTCGGCCGAGGTGCAGGCCACCATCGTCAAGGACGTCGAGACCAGCGCGCTGATCGTCGACCCCCGCTACGACGAGCGCGCCGCCGAACTGACCGCGCAGGCACCGGTGGACACCGTACTGACCCTGGGCCCCGCGAAGTCCGGCACCGACCTGCTGGAACTGGCGTCCGCGCAGAGCGACGAGCCGTTCCCGAGCGACACGCAGCCGGACGACGTCTGCAGCATCCGCCACACCGGCGGCACCACCGGCCACCCCAAGGGCATCTGCACCACCTACGCGCAGGTCCGCTCCTTCGTCGCCGAGAACGACGAGGACGCCGGCGACGCCAAGGCGATCTGGGAGCGCCCCTCGGAAGAGGAGCCGTCCCGCCTCCTGGTGTGCACCACGCTGGCGCACGCGGGCGGCATGATGGCCGACGTCACCCTGCGCAACCACGGCATCGTCGTGCTCCTGGAGGACTTCGACCCGGCCGAGGTGCTCGCGACCGTCGAGCGCGAACGCATCACCCACCTGTTCCTGCTGCCGCCGCTGCTCTACCAGCTCACCGACCACCCGGACGCGGCCACCACCGACACGTCCAGCCTGCGCTGCCTGACCTACGGCGGCTGCCAGTCCTCCCCCGCCCGCATCGCCGACGCGATCCGGCGCTTCGGCCCGGTGCTGGTCCAGTTCTACGGGCAGAACGAGGCCGGCGGCATCAGCGTGCTGCCCGCCAAGGACCACGACCCGGACAACCCGGAGCGGCTGCGCTCCGCCGGCCGGATCCTGCCCACCGTGGAGGTGGCGATCCGCGACGAGGACGGCCGCGACCTGCCGCGCGGCGAGCACGGCGAGATCTGCGTCCGCTCCGCGAGCATCATGCAGGGCTACTGGAAGCAGCCGGAGCTGACCGCCGAGGTGCTCCGCGACGGCTGGCTGCACACCGGCGACATCGGCTTCCTGGACGACGAGGACTACCTGACCATCGTCGACCGGATCAAGGACATGATCGTCGTGGTCGGCGGCCACGTGTACACCACCGAGCTGGAAGACCTCCTCAACTCGCACCCGCAGGTCCTGCAGAGCGCCGTCTTCGGCGTACGGGACGAGGACCGCATGGAGCAGGTGTACGCGGCCGTGGTGCCCGCCGCCGGCCAGCGCGTCGACGAGGACGGGCTGCGCGCGATGGTGCGCGAGGCGCGCGGCGCGATGTACGAGCCCGCCCACATCCAGTTCGTCGAGGAGCTGCCGCTGACGGACGCCGGCAAGCCGGACAAGAAGCAGCTCCGCGCGCTGGCGACCGGCACGGCCGCCTGACCCGCCGCGCCCCGGACCGGCCCCGCCTCCTGGCGGCGGGGCCGGTCCTCCGCATGTGCGGCCGCTGCGGGAAGCCACCCGGAGCAGCGCGCCATGCGTGCGCACCCCGCCGCGCCTACGCTCGGTACGGAGATCGTTACCGAGGGCTGTCCGGCCGGGCCGCCCGTCCGCGAGCACAGGCACGGAGGCTCACCCATGCCGGAGCTGTTCATCGGCGGTCAGTGGACCGCCGCTGCCGACGGGGAGGTGCGCGAGATCCGCTGCCCCGCGGACGGCACGCTGGTCGCCACCGTCGACGAGGCGGGCGCCGCCGACGCGGCCGCCGCCGTCACCGCGGCCCGCTCCGCCTTCGACGACGGGCCGTGGCCGCACACCCCGGCGGCGGAGCGCGGGCGGCTTCTGCTGCGCGTCGCCGACCTGCTGGAACGCGACAAGGACAGGTATGCGCGCGCCGAGTCCCTGGACACCGGGAAGCGGTTCGTGGAGAGCCAGTACGACATGGACGACATCGCGAACTGCTTCCGGTACTTCGGCGACCTCGTCGCGGCCGGCAACGACGGCCGGGTGGTGGACACCGGCCAGCCGGAGATCGACAGCCGGGTGGTGTACGAGCCGGTCGGCGTCTGCTCGCTGATCACGCCGTGGAACTACCCGCTGCTCCAGACCGCGTGGAAGGTCGCGCCCGCCGTCGGCGCGGGCGACACGTTCGTCCTCAAGCCCAGCGAGCTGACGCCGCACACCGCCATCCTGCTGATGCGCACGCTGACCGAGGCCGGGCTGCCGGACGGGGTGGCGAACCTGGTGCTGGGCGCCGGTGCCACCGCCGGCGCGCCGCTGAGCACCGACGAGCGGGTGGACCTGGTGTCCTTCACCGGCGGCCTGGTCACCGGGCGGCGCATCATGGCCGCCGCCGCGCCCACCGTGAAGAAGGTCGCCCTGGAGCTGGGCGGCAAGAACCCCAACATCGTCTTCGCCGACACCGACTTCGACACCGCCGTCGACTACGCGCTGATGGCGGTGTTCCTGCACTCCGGGCAGGTCTGCTCGGCCGGTGCGCGGCTGCTGGTCGAGGACGGGCTGCACGACGACTTCGTGGACGAGCTGGTGCGCCGGGCGCGCGCGATCCGGCTGGGCGGGCCGTTCGACGAGGACGCCCACACCGGTCCGCTGATCTCCGCCGGGCACCGCGACAAGGTCGAGAAGTACGTGGCGGCGGGCCTGGCCGAGGGCGCGGTGCTGCGCTGCGGCGGCGCGCGCCCGGACGACGCGGGCCTACAGGACGGGTACTACTACCTGCCGACCGTGCTGGACGAGTGCTCCCCCGGGATGTCCGTGGTGCACGACGAATCGTTCGGTCCGGTGCTGACCGTGGAGCGCTTCCGCAGCGAGGACGAGGCCGTGGCGCTCGCCAACGACACCGTTTACGGGCTGGCCGCCGGCGTGTGGACGCAGAGCGCGGAGCGCTCCCACCGGGTGGCTTCCCGGCTGCGCGCCGGAACCGTGTGGATCAACGACTTCCACCCGTACGTGCCGCAGGCCGAGTGGGGAGGCATGAAGCAGTCCGGCGTCGGGCGCGAGCTGGGGCCGGCCGGGCTGGCGGAGTACCAGGAGGCCAAGCACGTCTGGCACAACACCGCGCCCCGTCCGCAGCGGTGGTTCGAGTGAGCGGCACCGGGCCGGCGGCGGAGGCGCCGGACGGCGGGAAGGCGGACGGGAACGGCGACGGCACCGCGCCGGGCGACGCGGCCGACAGCGCCAGCGACGACGATTCGCTCGCGGAACTCGGCTACAAGCCCGAACTCAAACGCACCCTCGGCAACTTCCACACCTTCGCGGCCGGCATCAGCTACATCTCGATCCTCACCGGCACCTTCCAGCTCTTCTACTTCGGTGTGAACCACGGCGGCCCCGCCTACTGGTGGTCCTGGCCGATGGTCTTCTGCGGCCAGCTGATGGTGGCCCTGTGCTTCTGCGAGCTGGCCGCCCGCTACCCGGTCGCCGGTTCGGTCTACAACTGGTCCAAGCAGCTGGGCGGCCCGCACGTCGGCTGGCTCGGCGGCTGGATGATGATGACGGCGACCATGGTGTCGCTGGCCGCCGTGGCCCTCGCCTACCAGGTGACGCTGCCGCAGATCTCCTCGTTCTTCCAGTTCGTCGGCGACGGCTCGGGGCGGACCGACCACGCCGCCAACGCCGTGCTCCTGGGCGCCGCGCTCGTCGTCTTCACGACGCTGATCAACGCCTTCGGCGTCAAACTGATGGCCCAGATCAACTCCGCCGGCGTGGCCATCGAGCTGATCGCGGCGCTGGCGCTGATCGTGCTGCTGGGCGCGCACATCACCCGCCCGCCGAGCGCGGTGACCGAGACGTACGGGCTGGACCAGGGCCAGTCGCTGGGCTACCTCGGCGCCTTCCTCACCGCGTCGCTCGCCTCCGCTTACGTCATGTACGGCTTCGACACGGCGTCGTCGCTCGGCGAGGAGTCCAAGGACCCGGGCCGCAACGCGCCGCGCGCGATCCTGCGCGCCCTGTTCGCCTCGTTCCTCATCGGCGGGCTGATCCTGCTGTTCGCGCTGCTGGCCACGCCCGACCTGCACGCCAAGGAGTTGTCCGTGGACGGCCTCCAGTACGTCGTGCTCAGCACGCTCGGCCCGACCGTGGGCCAGGTCATGCTGTGGTGCGTGGTGATCGCGATCACGGTGTGCGCGCTGGCCGTGCACACCGCCGGCATCCGGCTGGCGTTCGCGATGGCCCGGGACACCAACCTGCCGGCCGCCTCGCTGCTCGCCCGGGTCAGCCCGCGCTTCCAGACGCCGGTGGCGCCCGCGGTGATCATCGGGTGCATCGCGCTCTGCATCCTGCTGATCAACATCAACCAGCCGCAGATCTTCTCGGTGATCACCAGTATCGCGATCATCATGATCTACGTGGCCTATCTGATGGTGACCGTGCCGCTGCTGGTCCGGCGGCTGCGCGGCCAGTGGAAGCCGGCCGAGGGCAAGTTCTCGCTGGGCAGGCTCGGGCTGCCGGTCAACGTCCTCGCCGTGCTCTGGGGCACCGCGATGGCCACCAACCTGGCCTGGCCGCGCCCCGAGGTCTACAACGCGACCGGCCCCCAGCACTGGTATCTGCGCTGGGGCGCGTTCCTGTTCGTCGGCATCGTCGCGGTCGGCGGCTTCACGTACTACTGGTTCGTCCAGCGCAAGCGCACCTGCGTCCTTGCCGGGCACGCCGCCGACGCCCCGGACGACGAGCCCGAGGACCCGGCGGGGCCGGCCGCTCCCGCCCCTTCCTGACGCGTCCCGCCCAAAAGGCGGAATCACACCTTCCGTCAGTTCGACGCATGCCTGTACCGTTCCGTGACACAAATATCCGTTTCTCCAGGCAACCGATCATGCGGTATCACCCGTCTGCATGTACGGCGGTTGCCGAAAACCGGCCCCGGCGGTCCCCGCGACCGCGCCGGAGGCCGGGAGGTTCCCGCCACAGCCACTTGTGTTGCTTTGGAGGGAACCGCTCGTGCACGTCAGATCAGCCCGTCGCACAGTCCTGCTGTCCGCCGCCCTGGCGGGGGCCGCGCTGCTGACCGCGTGTGGAGCGGACGGCGGCTCGCAGACGTCGGACGACAAGCCGGCGGCGAAGGTGACCGTGACCCCCGCGGCGGGCAGCAAGTCGGCCAAGCTCGGCTCCCCGATATCGGTCAAGGTCGACGGCGGCAGCCTCACCTCGGTCGAGGCCAAGGACGACAAGGGCGGCAAGGTCGGCGGCAAGCTGTCCGGCGACGGCTCGTCGTGGACGTCCGACGGCAAGGTCAAGCCCGGGACCACGTACACCGTGCACACCACGACCAAGTCGGGCGACGGCAAGGAGTCGTCCGCCGACTCGACCTTCACCACCGAGAAGGCCGACAAGGTCAACAAGCTCACCAACACCCCGTCCAACGGGCAGACCGTGGGCACCGGCATGCCGATCTCGATCCTCTTCGACCACAAGGTCGCCAAGGAACAGCGCGCCGAGGTGCAGAAGGCGCTCAAGGTCACCACGCAGCCGCAGGTGGAGGGCGCCTGGGGCTGGGTGCGGGACTGGAGCGGCAAGGACCGCATCGACTGGCGGCCCAAGACGTACTGGCCGGCCGGCACCAAGGTGTCCGTCAAGGGCGGCCTGGGCGGCATCGACTCCGGCAAGGACGGCGGCTGGTTCGCGCGCGACTACGACTTCGGGTTCACCATCGGCCCCGACCACAAGGCCGTCATCGACGTCCCGTCGCACAGCATGACCCTGTACGACGGCGGCAAGGCCGTCGGCACCATCACCGGCTCCGCGGGCTCCCCGCAGGACCCGACCCGCGGCGGCGTGCACACCGTACGCAGCAAGAACGCCGCCGAGACGATGGACTCCTCCACGATCGGCCACGGCAACGAGTGGATGCTCGACTCCAAGTGGGTGACACATCTCACCGCTTCGGGTACCTTCCTGCACTCCGCACCCTGGAACAAGTCGCTCGGCGTGGTCAACAACAGCCACGGCTGCTTCGGCATGACCACCTCGGACGCCAAGCGGGCGTACGACTTCCTCTCGATCGGCTCCACCGTCGAGGTGAAGAACACCACCAGCACGAAGAAGACCGACGTCGGCAACGGCCTCGAGGTCTGGCAGGAGAGCTGGGAGCAGTGGCAGCAGCGCAGCGCCGTGAAGTGACGGCGGCGCGGTACGGGCGCTCCGGCGCCTGAGTGCGCGAGCGTGACGGTGGGGCTCACCCCTGACGGGGCGGGCCCCGCCCGTGCTTGCGGACGCGTTCGGACCACACCCCCGTGCCGGTCCGAACTGCCCGCCCCGCGTCACACCAGAGTCTTTGACTCAGGTGTGAAGAATAGAGGCTCCGGGCGGCGCGTGCCAGCCCACCCGGGCGGGAGCCCGGACCCGCCCGGCGATCGGACCACTACAGTGGAAGTCTCACGTTTGGCCTTGAAGGGAGCGCGGCGCGATGGGGGACGAGGACCGCGAGCCGGTCAGCCTGGCCGAAAAGCTGGACCGGCTGTTCCGGGAACGAAGTCGTGAGCGGGGCAAAGCACTCTCCGCCAACGACGTCGCCACCGAGATCAACATCAGGGCCGGCGAGCAGGTGATCTCCGGCAACTACATCTGGCAGCTGCGCAAGGGCAAGCGGGACAACCCGACCAAGCGCCACATCGAAGCGCTGGCGGAGTACTTCGGCGTACCGGCCGCGCACTTCCACGACCAGCGGGACGCGGGCACGGGCGGCGCGCCCGCCGACCGTGCCGGGCAACCTCCGGAGCTGCTGGAGGCCATGCAGGACGCGGGGGTCATCGCGATGGCCGCGCGTTTCATGGACATGTCCGCGGAGTCCCGTACGGCGGTCCTGGAGATGATCGACCGGGTGCGGAAGCTGGAGGGGCTGCCCGACGTCGGGGGCGCCGCGGCCGGTCCGGCGGCCAAAGCGGAAGAAACCTGGCGTACCGCCCGCTGATTCATGACCCTTGCCGACTTACGTCCCTCACCGATCCGCGCTGCCGCCGGGACGCCGTCCCGTTGTCGCAGGTCAGGACGGCGCGCACACGACACCGTTCGGGAGGGGCCATCCGGCGCTGCATGAGACTGGCACGTGTACCTTTCATGGGCGAGGCCGAAGGAGAGCACGCCATGAAGTTCACACGGCGACCGGACCGTGTGCTTGCCGACTGTTCGGACCGGCTGCGAGGACTGCACATCCCGCGCCCCTTCGAGCTGGGTGCCTTCCTGGACCGGCTCGCCGAACAGCGCGGCCGGCCGATCCACCTGGAGCCGCAGGTCACCCCGCCCGCCGGACCCTGCGGCCTGTGGATCGCCACGGCACGGGCGGACTACGTCTTCTACGACGCGGCCACCACCGCGCTGCACCGCGACCACATCGTGCTGCACGAGGTCGGCCACATGCTCAGCGGCCACTCCAACCTGCTCCCCGGCGAAGTGGCGCACTCCCTCGTGCCCGACCTCGACCCCGCAGCGGTGGAATCCGTACTGGGCCGCAGCCACTACAGCGACCAGGACGAGCAGGAAGCCGAGCTGATCGCCTCGCTGATCCTGCGGCGCGCCGACCGCACCCCCGCCCGCCGCCCGGCGACGTCCCAGCAGGCCGAGGTCCTCAGCCGCATGGACGACGTCTTCGGCTCTCCCAAGCGACGGTAGAACCCCAGATGGTCAACGTTCTCTTCCTCTCCATAGCGGCCGTGCTGCTGCTGGCCGCCGCCTACAAGGCACGGCCGCTGCTCCGCAGCCCGCGGCCGCAGGGCCTGGGCGCGCTGTGCGGCTTCCTGACCGGCCTGGGCGCCTCGCTGGTGTTCCTGACACCGGGCGTCGGTGACGCACTGAGCGTCATCACGCCCAAACTGGGCCGGCTGCTGGGCAACTGCAGCACACTGGCCGCCGCCACCTGCATCTCCATCCTGCTGCTGCGCTTCAACGAGGAACCGCCCGCCGCCGACCGCAAGGCCCGCCACCGGCTCGTCTCGCTGGCCGTCGTCCTGGTCGCGATGGCCGTCCTGTTCCTCTCCTCGCCGATGGACGACTCCCCCGGCGCACCCACCTTCGGCGAGCTGCCGCGCACCGAACCGCTGCTGAACCTCTACGTGCTGGTGTTCACCGCCCACCTCGGCGCCGCCATCGTCGACCTGCTGTGCCAGGCACTGCGCTACTCCCGGCACGCGCCGCGCCCCGGCCTCCGCTACGGGCTGCGCGTCATCGCGGCGGGCTGCGCGCTGGGCATGGTCTACATCGGCTACAAGATCGTCCACGTGGTCGGGCTGTGGACCGACGCCTCCTGGCTGCCGCCCGAGCAGTTGTGCACCTCCCTGGTGACCCCCGCGACCTGCACGTTCAGCGTCGGCCTGCCGGCGATCTGCAGCCTGCTGATGGTCATAGGCGTCCTGCTGCCCGCCATCGGCCCGGCGCTCGCCTGGCCCTGGCGGCGCGTCCTCCTGTGGCGCCTGCACCGCGGACTGCACCCGCTGTGGGCCGCCCTGACCGCCGCCGTACCGGAGATCCAGCTGACCGCCACCGACAACCGGTACGCGGCGCCCGACCCCGAGTTCCGGCTCTACCGCCGGGTGATCGAGATACGCGACGGCATGCTGGCGCTGCGCCCGCACCGCAGCGACGAGGTCCGCCGCGCCGCCGAACGACGGCTGCGGGCCGGCGGCGCGGACGACCGGCGGCTGGACGCCGGGATCGAGGCGGCCGTGCTGGCGGCGGCCCTGGAAGCCCGGCAGAGCGGCGGCAGCCCCGCACACCCGGTCAGCGTCGAGGACGCGTCCCTGACCCGCCCCGAACTGACGAACCTGATCGACGAGGCCCGCTGGCTGCGCCGGGTCTCGCACGCCTTCGCCGCGTCCGGCACCGGCCCCGCGCCGGCGCCGTCCCGGCCCGCCGCAGGAATCTGAGGTTTCACATGAGTCACCCCATGGAGTCACCGGAGTTCTTCCGCGACCCGTACCCGCTGCTCGCCGCGCTGCGCGAGCGCGGCGCCGTCCAGCGCGTACGGACCGGGCCGCACGGTGCGACCTGGCTGGTCACCGGGTGGGCCGAGGCCCGTACCGCGATGGCGGACCCCCGGCTCTCCAAGGACACCACCCGCTACTTCGCCGACAAGCCGTCCAAGCGCAACCTCGCCCCGGCCGTCAGCGCCACCATGCTGGCCACCGACCCGCCGGACCACACCCGGCTGCGCAAACTGGCCGTCAAGGCGTTCACACCGGCCGCGGTGGCCCGCCTGGAACCGCGCATCGCCGAACTCACGGACGGCCTGCTGGAACGGCTGGCCGCCCGCGGCGGCACCGCCGACCTCGTCGAGGACTTCGCCGTCCCGCTGCCCATCGAGGTCATCGGCGACCTGCTCGGCGTCCCCCGCGAGGACCGCGCCGCGCTGCGCCGCTGGTCCAACGACCTCTTCGCGGCCGGCGACCCGGACACCGTCGACGCCGCCTCGCACACGATCAGCGATTACATGACGGAGCTGATCGCGGCCAAACGCGCCGACGGCGGCAGCCCGGACGCCGGGGCGGCGGAAGCCGGGGCGCCCGGCCGTGACCTGCTGACCGACCTGATCGCCGCGCGCGACGAGGGCGACCGGCTGAGCGAGGCCGAACTGGTCTCGCTGGCCGTCCTCCTGGTCGTCGCCGGCCACGAGACCACCACCAATCTGATCGGCAACGGCACCCTCGCCCTCCTGCGGGACGACGCACTGCGCACCCGGCTGCGCCGGGACCCTTCGCTCATACCGGACGCCGTCGAAGAACTCCTGCGCTACGACTCCCCGATCACCACGGCGACGTTCCGGTACGCGGCCGAACCGCTCACCCTCGGCGGCGCCGAGATCGCCGCCGGCGACGTGGTCATGGTGTCCCCCGGCGCCGCCAACCGCGACCCGGCCCACTTCGCCGACCCCGACACCCTCGACCCCGGCCGCCCCGCCGGCCACCTCTCCTTCGGCCACGGCCCCCACCACTGCCTCGGCGCCCCGCTGGCCCGCCTGGAAGCCCGTATCGCCTTCCACACCCTCCTCACCCGCTTCCCGGACCTGCGCCTCGCCGTCCCCGCCACCGACCTCGAATGGCGCCACACCCGCCTGATGCGCGGCCTGGCCCACCTACCGGTCACCTTCGGAACGGCCGCGGCCGAGGATGACGAGTACGTGGCCTGACATCGCCCCCCGACCGACCCCGACCGCCGTTCCCGGCTACGGTGCGGCCATGCACTCGCCGGCCCACCGGGCGGAACGTGTCACGCCGCGACTGCTACACCGGCTGCTCAACGGGCGCCCTCTCCAGCCCTGTCGGGCGCCCCGCCGACTGCTGACCGTGGTCTCCGGCGACCTCGACACCGCCGCTGGTGTCGCCGGCCTCTGGCTGGTCCGGCGTCCCCGTTCCGCCCACGCGACCTCCCATACGCTGCTGTTCGAACGCTGCGGGCGGGACTGGACGTACGTGGGCGGCAGCAGCGGAACGGCGGACCCGCTGCCCGGACGGCGGCGGAAAGCGGGCGAACCCGGTCAGGCCGGCATGGTGGAAGTCGCCGGCACCGGCAGTGTGGTGAGTCGCGCCCATGTCGCGCACCTGCACGACGTCGCGCCTCTCGCCCTCCCGCTCATCGGCTGCGCGGAGCTGCACGTGGCCGCCGAAGTGGACCACCTCGTGGCGGGCGGCCGGCGCGTCGAGGTACCCGCGCACGGATCGCTCATCGTCGTCTGGAGGTTCCCGCCGCTGCCCGGCACCGCCGCCCCGGGCAAGGCACTGTCTGGTCCGGCCGCCACCCGGCCCCTGATCCGCTGCCTGGCCGCCGACGGCTCACCGCTCTCCGAACTCCGCCCCGGGGATTACCTGGACAGCTTCACCTGGCAGCGGCTCCGGGGCCAGTCCCGCCCCTGAGACGGCCGCTCACTGCCCGAACGTGAAGCGTTCCACCGAACGGCATACCGCGGCCGTGTGGTCGGCGAGGTAGAAGTGTCCGCCGGTGAAGGTCTCCTCGTGGAAGCCGGCGACGGTGTGGGCCTTCCAGGCGGTCGCTTCCTCGCGGGTCACCCGGGGGTCGGCGTCGCCGTTGAGGCACAGCAGCGGGATGTCGAGCACGCTGTCGGCGGGGGGCCGGTACAGCTCGACGGCGCGGTAGTCGTTGCGGACGGCCGGGAGGATCATCCGCACGATCTCCGGGTCGCCGAGCAGCTGGCTGTCGGTGCCGGCCAAGCCGGCGACCTCGGCGAGGAGTTGCTCGTCGGTGCCCAGGTGGAGGTACTCCTCTCGCGGCATCGAGGGCGCGCGGCGCCCGGACACGACGAGCCTGCGGGGCGCGGGGCGGCCCAGGTCCGCCAGCCTGCGGGCGGTTTCGAAGGCCACGCACGCGCCCATGCTGTGGCCGAAAAGCACCAGCGGGGTGGTGTCGCCGGGGCTCAGGCGGGCGACCACCTCGTCGGCGAGGCCCTCCACGGACGTGACGAAGGGGTCGTTCCACCGGTCCTGGCGCCCCGGGTACTGGATCGCGGAGACGTCGAACCGGTCGTCGAGGTGGGCGGCGAACGGGCGGTAGTAGGAGGCCGAGCCCCCGGCGTGCGGGAAGAAGATGAGGTGGGCGGCGGGCCGCGGGCCGCGGCGCACGTCCCGTATCCAAGAGGGCTTCCCCGTCATGTACGTGCTCCTGTGCTGGTGGGCCGGTGGTCGAACCGTTCGCCCGCGGGCGGCGGGCCGCCGGCGGACGGGTCCAGGATGACCCGTCAGGGGGTCGCCGGGCCAGCCGGGAAGGGATCAGACGTCCGCACTCTCCGGCCGGCGGGACGCGTACGCCGCGCGTCAGCCGGCCAGTGCCGCTGCCCCCGGTGCCGCCTGTGCCGCGGCCCGGGCGCGGGCGGCGGCCGCCTTCGCGGACTCGCCGATCCGGTCGGCGAGGCGCGCCTGCGCCAGCCAGTTGTACGGGCAGACGGGGCGCAGGCCGATGCGTTCGCTCAGCAGCGTGCGTGCCGTGTCGTCGCGCCCGGCGCGGATCGCGGCCTCCAGGAGCGTCTTTTGGACCGCGTCGCGCTGGGCGTGGCTGCCGCCGAAGGTGTTCAGGCGGTAGCGGATGGGGGCGAGCAGGTCGACGGCCTGTCCGTACCGGCCTTGCCCGTAGGCGATGAGGGCCCGGCACACCGGCAGGCCGATCGCGGCGGTCATGGCGTGGTTGGACAGTCCGGTCCCGGCCCGGCCGAGCCAGGCTGCCCGGTCCGCCACGAGGCGTTCGGCGTCGGCGGTGCGGCCCGCTCCGACGTACGCCATGACGGCGTGCACGTCGTTGAACGCGTAGTACGGCGGGTCCTGGCGGGCGGCCCAGGCGTCGGCGAGGCGTGTCCAGCGGGCGCCGGCTTCCCGGCCGGACAGCAGGAGGCGCCACAGCAGGGCGGAGGCGTCGAGGAGTTCCATCGCGAGCCCTTGCGACGCTTCGTGGTGCAGTACGGCGTCGTAGATCTCCAGCGGCCTGCCGGTGTCGCCGGCTTCGAGGGCGTAGAGGCAGTAGTGCCACCAGTTGTGCACGTTCAGGTAGTTGCCGGACGCCCAGTCGTCGGCGCGGGCGTCCAGGAAGCGGATGCCCTGGGCGAACCGGCCCTGCATCTCGTACGTGTGCACCACCGCGTGGATGCCCCACACGTCGCGCGGGTTGCGTTCGACGGCGGCCAGTCCGGCCTCCTCGGAGCGGGTGTAGTGTCCCGACTCCTCCAGGCCGAAGGCGTACATGCCCAGGATGTGGCCGTAGTGCGGGTCGTCCTCCGGCCAGGCGGTCAGCGCGCCGCCGACGCGGTCGCGCAGGCGGGCGGCGTCGCCGGTGAGGAAGTCGATCTGGTGGCCGACGGCGAGGGCGAGGGCGTCGCGGGGGAAGGCGACGGTCAGCTCGCCGAGGAGCTGCCCTGCGCGGTGGATGTCACCGTCCAGCCAGGCGCCGGCCGCCGCGATGTGCTGCCGCTCGCGGGGTGTGAGGTCCTCGTCGCGCACGCCGGCCGTGAACCGTGTGAACGCTTCCCTGGCGGCCGTGGCGTCCTTCTCCTCCGTACCCATCAGGCCGAGGTAGGCCGCCAGCGCGTTGCCCATGGGTGACTGCGGCGCGGAGGCCAGCACCGCCTGGGAGGCGGTGGCGACCTCGCCGCGGAAGAAGAGCAGTTCGCGGAGGGCGTTGTCGTAGTGGGTCGCGGCTTCCGTACCGGTCAGGGACATCGCGTGGCCGTGCCGGTCGCTCGCTGTCCGTCGCATCTTCGGCTCCTCCCGACACTCTGGCGTCACTCCTCCCCCACCCTTACCTTGTCGGAGGTAGGAATTTTGTTCGACCACCCTGTCACGTCCCGGACTTGAGACCACAGACAAGAGGTGCGCCTTGTTCCTTCCCCGCAGACCGGCCCGCGCATACCGCGGCAGGACCGGCAGACTGGGCGTTCTCGCTCTCCTCATCGGTGTACTGGCCGCCGTCGCCGCCGGTCCCGCGCGGGCCGCCCCCGAGGCCGCGGCCCGGCCCCCGCTCGTACAGCCCATCGACCCGCAGAACTGGCGCAATCCCGACGACATGACCTGGTCGGAGTACCGCGCGGTCCCCGGGACCAACTGGGCCGACCCCGCCGTCAAGCCCACCAAACGCATGTTCAGGGGCGCACTCGTCCTGCTGGACTACCCGGACGAGGATTTCAGCGTCACCAGGCCCGCCGGGTCGTCCGTCTTCGGCAACCCGCAGTCCAGCGCCCACGACATCCCGCGCGCCGAGGTCCCCGCCTTCTACCGGGACTTCCTCAACAAGCCGGGCAAGCTCAACCGCGGCCACACCATCAACGAGTACTGGATGGAGGACTCCGGTGGCCGGCTCGGCGTCGAGCTGACGTCGTTCGGTGTCTACCGGATGCCGTTCAAGTCGTACCAGTACGGCATCGAGCCGGGGATGAACCCCGGCGCCTGCCCGGTCGGCGACAGCTGCGGCAAGAACATCCGCACCGACGGCAAGGCGGCGTGGGTCGCCGACGCGGGAGACGCGGAGACCAAGAAGTACGACTTCGTCTTCTACCTGACGGCGGGCCAGGACGAGTCGGCCGCCTGGCAGGAGTTCGGCCAGATGAAGTTCGCCTCCCCGCAGGACGTCCCGGCCGCGTGGGGCCCGCCCTCCCCCATACAGGGCGGCGGCAACGCGGCCCGCACCCGTTACGTGCCGTGGACCTCCTGGAAGGCCGCCGCCCGCATCTGGCCCAACGCCGAGTCCGGCTCCTCCACCCAGGCCGAGAGCTCCGGCATGGCCGTGTACGCCCACGAGTTCAGCCACATCCTCGGTATCGCGGACAACTACAACAACCCGTACGGCACACCGCAGCGCCGGGCCTACACCGGCATCTGGAGCATGCTCTCGCGCGGCTCCTTCAACGGCCCCGGCGGCCCGCACACCCGCTGGCAGATCCCGGCCGCCAACGGCGCCTCGATGGGCTCGCAGCACGTACTGCGCGACAAGCTCAAGCTGGGCATCGTCGACGAGAAGAACGTCCTGCGCCTGGACCGGGACGCTCTCAAGACATCCGGAACGGCCGTCGCCAAGGTCACCGCGCGCTCCGCGCCGCCCGGCGCCAAGGGCCTGTCCGGCATCAACATCACCATGGGCCGTGACCTGGCGCCGCCGTGCTCGACCGAGTCCGACCCGCTGTGCGACGGCGGCGGCTACGACAACTACACCGTCGAGGTCGTCGACCGCATGGGCATGGACTCCTTCACCCCGGACAACGGGGTCCTGCTCAGCAAGACGAAGAACGAGGACAGCGCGCCGTTCGCATGGGTGGTGGACGCCCATCCCGAGGACATCCGCATGGTGGACTTCCGGCGCCCCGACGGCACCCCGCAGATGATCACCATGGGCGACTACCGCCAGCTCAGCGACGCGCTGTTCCACGCGGGCGCGGACTCGGGAAGCTCGTACGAGTACGTCGACGAGGCCAACCGCCTGCACTTCTACGTCCTGGACATCAAGCGGGACCGGTCCGGCGTGCTGAGCTACACCGTCGCCGTCAAGTCCCTGGACGGCGCGGGCCCGCAGCGCCGCGGCGTGCAGCTGCGGCCCGGCACGGCACACGGCGCGCCCGCCAAGGGGCGGGCCGTGTGCACCTTCCCGCTGCGCAACACCGGGCAGCCGGGCCGCGGGGGCGCGCACCTGGAGTCCGACGTGTACCGGCTCTCGGCCACCGCGGCGGGGCAAGGCTGGTCCGCCTGGCTTCCCAACCGCCTGGCCACCGCGAAGGCCGGGAGCACGGTGAGCGTGCCGGTGGCCGTCGCCGCCGAGCCGGGGGCGGCGCGGCACGGCCTGGTCGTGCTCGACGCCCGCTCGGAGAGCGACCCGCGCAAGTCCGTGCGGGCCACCTGCGCGCTCGGCCGCTAGCCGGCGGCGCGGGCCGTGCCGCTCACCGAGGTGAGCGGCACGGCCGTGGTCCCGGCCCCCGCCCGCGCCTTGGCCTCCGCCGCGTAGGTGTCGACGTACTCCTGCTCGGACAGTTTCAGGAGGGCGTACATGATCTCGTCCGTGACCGCCCTAAGCACCAGGCGCTCGTCGGCCAGCCCGGCGTAGCGGGAGAAGTCCAGCGGCTCCCCGAAGCGGATGGTGATCGGGACGACGCGCGGCAGCCGGCGGCCGGCCGGCTGCGCCTCGAACGTACCGATCATCGCGCACGGGATCACCGGCGCGCCCGTACGCAGCGCCATCTCCGCCACGCCGGTCTTGCCCTTGTACATCCGGCCGTCGTGCGAGCGCGTGCCCTCGGGGTAGATGCCGAGCAGTTCGCCGCGGCCGAGCACCCGTACGCCTTCCTCGACGGCGGCCTGTCCCGCGCTCCGCCCGGAGCGGTCCACCGGGATCTGCCCGCAGGCGCGGAAGAAGGCCGCGGTCAGCCGCCCCTTGACGCCCCGTCCGGTGAAGTACTCCTGCTTGCACAGGAAGGTGATGCGGCGCTTGACCGTCGCCGGCATCAGGAAGCTGTCGCAGAAGGAGAGATGGTTGCCCGCGATGACGGCCGCGCCCGATTCCGGCAGGTTCTCCAGGCCCTCGACGCGGGGGCGGAACAGGCACCGCAGCAGCGGCACCAGGACGATGGATTTGAACAAGTGATAGAACATGTAACTGATCCCCTCCCCAGAGTGATCCCCCCGCGTCGGGGGACGGTAGTGCCTGCTCCGGCAGGAGAGGGAGAGTGCCGATTGAGCCATGTGCGGCGGGGTCAGCTGTTCGCCGGGGTCTCGTCCGCGAAGATCTTGGTGACGGTCCGGCCGTCCTCGGTCAGGTAGCCGTGCAGCATGCCCTCGCTGCTGTGCGGGGCGTCGAAGACGCCGTGGGCGTCCAGCGCGATCACGCCGCCCGTGCCGCCCAGTTCCGGCAGCCGCTCGACCAGCACCTCGTACGCCGCTTCGGCCAGATTCGCTCCCCCGAACTCGATCAGGTTCGAGAGGGTCGCGGTGGCGGCGCCGCGCAGGAACACCTCGCCCGCTCCGGTGGCGCTGGCCGCGACCGTGCCGTTCTTGGCGTAGGTGCCCGCGCCGACGACGGGCGAGTCGCCGACCCGGCCCGCCATCTTGTTCGTCATCCCGCCGGTGGACGTCGCCGCCGCGAGGTCCCGCTTCGCGTCCACGGCCACCGCGCCGACCGTGCCTTGGGTCAGCGTCTCGCCGGAACCTTTCTGCTGTCCTTTGGCCTTGAGCAGTTCCTGCCAACGCTTCTCGGTCCAGTAGTAGTCCTGGGTGACGGTTTGCAGGCCGTTGCGCGCGGCGAAGTCGTCGGCGCCCTCACCCGCCAGCAGCACGTGCTTGGTCTTCTCCATCACCAGCCGCGCCGCGGAGACGGGGTTGCGGACGTTGCGCACGCCCGCGACCGCGCCCGCCGCCAGGTCGGAACCGCGCATGATCGAAGCGTCCAGCTCGTGCCCGGCGTCCTCGTTGAACACCGCGCCCTTGCCCGCGTTGAACAGCGGGTTGTCCTCCAGCGAGCGGACCGCGGCCTCGACCGCAGCGACGCTGGTGCCGCCGTCGTCCAGGACCTTCCCCCCGGCCCGCAGCGCGTCGGCCAGGCCGTCGCGGTACGCCTTCTCCTGGGCGGGTGTGGTGTTCTCCCGCTTGAGCGCGGTGCCCGCGCCGCCGTGCACCGCGAGGACGACGTGGCGGGCGTCGGGCCGCGGCTTGCCCTTGGCGGCCTGCGCCACGACGGGCTCGGCGCCTCCGGGTCGGCCTGCGGAGACCGCGCTGCTGCCGGGCACGGCCGCCAGCAGCGCGGCCACGGACAGCGCCCCGGCTCCGACAGTCGCCAGTCGCCGTGTCGAGTTCCTGGTCATGGGCACACTCCCTCGGAAAAGAAGGTCACTCCCCTGGAAAGACGGCTGCCCGCCCCCTCCCGAGGGCGGGCAGCCGGCGTCACGCCGTACGGATCGCGGGATCGCTCACGCCCTCGGCGCCGGTTTCCACATGACCGGCGAACCGGCGCAGGAAGCTCTTGTCCGCCTCGCAGCTCACGGACACGTCGTACCACCGCTTGCTCGCCTTCAGGTCCACGGTGTGGGTGACCTGCTGCCCCGGGCGCACGGTGACCTTGCGGGAGGCGCCACCGTACGCGTTGGCGATGGTGAGCGTACGGGTGCCGTCCCCCGCGTTGGTGAGCGTCAGGCCGAGCTTGCCGGTGGACTTGTCGTGGCGCGCGGTCACTTCGGGCCCCGCGGTCCTGCCCGGGCCGCGGAACGTGCGCAGGAAGCCGTTCGGGCCGAACACCGAGAGGTCGTACGTGCCGTGCGAGTAGGCCGTGTTCCAGCTGTCGGACAGCTTCTTCGCGCGTTCGGTGGTGTACGTCCACGGGCCGTCGCCGCGGTTCGGGGCCGTGACGTAGAACTGGGCCCCGGCGTCGGCGCCGCTGCTGAACGTCAGGCCGAATTTACCCGTCGCGGTGTCGGCGGCGCCGTCCACGTACGGCGCGTACGGCAGCGGCCGGGCGGGGCGCGAACCGCGCTCCTGCTTGGGCAGGCTGCCCTGCGCGGGCGGCACCGGGTGGAAGTCGCCGGGCTTGGAGCCGTCGGGCCGGTAGCCGCCGGTGTCCGGCAGCTTGCCGGGCGCACCCGTCTTGGCGAAGTCGAAGGCGGAGGTCAGATCGCCGCAGACGGCGCGCCGCCACGGTGAGATGTGCGGCTCGGACACCCCGAAGCGGCGCTCCATGAAGCGGATGATCGAGGTGTGGTCGAAGGTCTCGGAGCAGACGTACCCGCCGGTGCTCCACGGCGAGACGACGAGCATCGGCACCCGCTGGCCGAGGCCGTACGGCCCGGCCTCGAAGCCGTTGCCGCCGGGGTAGAGCTCCAGCTCGGTGGAGACGGTGGACAGGCCCTGGCCGGCGTCGGCGGGCGGGTACGGCGGCACGACGTGGTCGAAGAAGCCGTCGTTCTCGTCGTAGGTGATGAACAGGGCCGTCTTGCTCCAGACCTTCGGGTCGGAGGTCAGCACGTCCAGCACCTGGGAGATGTACCAGGCGCCGTAGTTGGCGGGCCAGCTCGGGTGCTCGGTGAACGCCTCGGGGCAGGCGATCCAGGAGATCTTCGGCAGCCGGCCGCCCTTGACGTCCGCGCGCAGGTCGTCGAGGAGCTGCCCGCCCGCCTTCACGTCGGAGCCGGTCCTGGCCTTCTCGTAGAGCGGGCTGCCGGGCTTCGCGTTGCGGAAGCTGTTGAAGTAGAGCAGCGAGTTGTCGCCGTAGTTGCCCCGGTAGGGGTCCTTGATCCAGCCCCAGTGGCCGTTGGCGTCCAGGCCGTCGCCGACGTCCTGGTAGATCTTCCAGGACACCCCCTTCGCCTCCAGCCGTTCGGGGTACGTCGTCCAGCTGTAGCCCTTCTCGGCGTTGTCCAGGACGGGGCCGCTGGGGTCGCTGCCGCCCTTGCCGTCGTTGCCCGTGTAGCCGGTCCACATGTAGTAGCGGTTCGGGTCGGTGGAGCCGATGAACGAACAGTGGTAGGCGTCGCAGACGGTGAAGGTGTCGGCGAGCGCGAAGTGGAACGGGATGTCCTTGCGTGCCAGGTGGGCCATGGTCGTGGCGGTCTTGGCGGGCACCCACTGGTCGTAGCGGCCCTTGTTGAAGGCGCGGTGGCTGCCCTTCCAGTCGTGGTTGAGGTCCTCGAGGAACGTGAGTCCCAGGTAGTCGTCCTTGGTCTGCGGCCGGAACGGCAGCACTTCCTTGCCGCCCGCGTCGGCCTGGTGCCAGACCGGCTTGCCGCTCGGCAGTGTCACCGGCCGCGGGTCGCCGAAGCCCCGTACGCCGCGCAGGGTGCCGAAGTAGTGGTCGAAGGACCGGTTCTCCTGCATCAGCACGACGATGTGCTCGACGTCCTCGATGCTGCCGGTGCGGCGGTTCGCCGGGATGGCGGCGGCACGGGCGATGCTCTCCGAGAGGACGGAGAAAGCGGCGGCCCCGCCGGTCAGTTGGAGGAACCGGCGCCGGTTGAGTTCTGGCATGGCTGGAATGACCCCTTGGGCTGGGCGGGAGCGGGCGGGACTGGAGTGTTCCAAGAGAGCCAGGCCATGGGAAGACTCCGTGACGCGCGGGTGACGAATCACCGGAGATGGCGTGAACAGGTCGGCGGCGCGTCGCCGCCCCCACTGCGCGGGGCATATGCCAATTGCAAGCCGTTCGTTTTCGGACGGTGCGCGATGGACCGTTTTTGTCGCCAATGTCGCTCCCGACGCCCAACCGGAATCAGGTAATTCCGATCACCAGTTTCGAACCGACTTGCTGCTGAGTAGGGTGTGGCACTGCCGGTGGAACTGGGGGAACAGTGCGTACCGGTCTGTTTCGGCATGGCTGGAAATGCGCTGGTGGCCGACCACACCGGCAGAACGGCAGGAGCGGCAAGGGACATGACCGCCGGGTTATTCGAGGGGCAGTACGTGTGGCATCCCGCAGCCGACGACGTCCAGCTCGCCCGCGCATGCGTGGACGTACGGGCAGGCCGCTACTTCGGCGCGCGCGAAATCCTGCGGGAGGCGCGCGGGGACCACGGCCTGCGGGCGCACCGCTCCCTGGTGCTGGCCTCCGAGGCCGCCGGCTCCGACCTGGCGGAACGCTGGCTGGCCGAGGAGCCGGACCAGGAAGCGGCCCTGGTGTGGGCGCGGGTGGCGGTGCTGCGTGCGGTCCGGGCCGCCGACGGCGGCGACCGGCGGGCCGACGCGCTGGGGCGCATCGCGGTGGCCGCCTGCGACCGGGCGGCGCAAACCGCTCCCGACGACCCCACGCCGTGGGCGGCGAAACTGACCCTGGCGCGCTTCCAACAGCCCCGTGACCCCGCCCCACAGGGCCTGCTGACCGCGCCGCCGGGCCCCTGGTCGCTCTTCTCCCACATCCTGCGGCTCGACCCCTGGAACCGCGAGGGCCACCACCGCTTCCTGTCGTACTTCTTCCCCCGGTACGGCGGCGAGGCCAACGCGGCGTGGGACGTCGCCGCGTTCCTGAGCCAACGCGCGCCGACTTCCTCGCCGCTGCGGCTGCTGCCGCTGGTGGCCCTGGTCGACGGCTACAACCCGTCCTCGCTGCTGGCCGAACGCACCTGGGAACAGCCGCAGTGGAAGGCCACCGCCCTGGGCATCTACCGCGACTGGCTGCCGCACGTCGCCGGATACCGGTTCACGCCAGTGCTGGACCTGGCCTATCTCGCGCACGCCCTGCACATGGCGCAGTGCGCCTTCGAGGCGCGGGCGGTCTTCACGGCCATGGGCCCGTACGCCTCCCGCATGCCGTGGAGCGTCTTCGGCGACCCCGAGGAGCAGCTGAACAAGGCGAGACGCGCGTGCGGCCTCCCGGTGCCCGATGCCTCCTGACCCTCCGTCTCCCGGTTCCCCGCCCCACCGATCGACGCTCCGCGCCGATGTCTTCTGTTCCCCGCCAGAAAGGTTGCGGCTGTGTCCGATCCCGTGTCCCCCGCCCGTACGAGAACCCGCCGCGCCGCGGAGCCCGTCACCCTCGACGACGACGCGACGCTGCACGCGATGGGTTATCCGCGGAAACTGACCCGGCGTTTCCGCGCGTTCGACAATTTCGCGATCTCTTTCACCATCATCAACATCATTTCCGGAATCTTCTCCTCCTTCGGGTTCGGCATGAATGCCGGCGGACCGGTGATCCTGGTCTTCGGCTGGATAGCCGTGGCCGCCATGGTCCTGTTCGTCGGCGCCTCGATGGCGGAGATCGCCTCCGCCTATCCGACCAGCGGAGCGCTCTACTTCTCGGCCGGAAAGCTGGCCAAGCGGCACCGGGGCGCCTGGTCCTGGTACACGGGCTGGCTGAACTTCGTCGGCCAGGTCGGCGGCACGGCCGCCACCGGTTACGCCGCGGCCACCTTCATCCAGGCGTTCATCGCCATGCAATGGCCCTCCTACGAGGCCACCCCGCAGCGGGCGGTGCTGATCACCGCGGCGATTCTCGTGGTCCAAGCGCTGGCCAACACCTTTACCGTGCAGCTCGTCGCGGTGCTCAACCGGATTTCGGTGTGGTGGCTGCTGATCGGCCTGGTGGTGATCGTCACCGCGCTGATCGCGCTCCCCTCGCACCACCAGTCCCCGTCGTTCGTGACGCACTTCGTCAACAACACCGGCTTCACCAACGGCCTGTACGGCGCGATGCTCGGCCTGCTCGTCACCAGCTGGACGTTCACCGGGTTCGACGGCAGCTTCCACATGTCCGAGGAGACAGTGCAGGCGACGGTCAACGCGCCGCGGGGCATCATGCGGGCGATCGGCTACTCCGCGGTCGCCGGGCTGGTCCTCATGCTCGCCCTGGTCTTCGCGATCCGCGACTACGCGGGCGCGGCCGCCGCCGAGGCGCCGCCGGTGCAGATCCTCATCGACGCGCTCGGCGCGGGCACCGCCAAGTTCCTGCTGCTCATCGTGATCGGCGCGATGCTCTTCTGCGGTCTGGCCAACATGACCAGCAACACCCGGCAGATCTTCGCCTTCTCCCGCGACGGCGCGATGCCCGGCTCCCGCTGGTGGCACTCGGTCTCCTCGCGCACCCGCACCCCGGTCAAGGCGGTCTGGCTGGCCGCCGCCTGCTCCCTGGTCCTGGTCGTGCCGGGCTGGTGGTCGCACACCGCGTTCACCGCGGTCGTCAGCGTCAACGTGGTCGGGCTCTTCCTGGCGTACGCGGTGCCGATCTTCCTGCGGCTGCGGCTGGACTCCTTCCAGCCGGGCCCCTGGAACCTGGGGCGCTACGGCAAGCTGGTCGCCGCGGTCGCGGTGACGTGGATCGTGATCAGCAGTGTGCTGTTCATGCTGCCGCAGGCGTCGCCGATCACCGCCGAATCGTTCAACTACGCGCCGATCGCGCTGGCCGTGGTGTTGATCATCGCTACCGTCTGGTGGTTCGCCACCGCCCGGCGGCGCTTCCAGGGACCGGTCAGCTACGGCCGCCCCGACGAAGTGGCCGCGATGGACCTGATCTGACGGGCCGCCACCGCCGCCCGCCGACCACCCCGCCCCGCCGCCCCGCACGGCGGCGGGACCCGACAGCCAAGGACGTACACCAGGTATGACCGCCTCCGGCGACATCCCGAGCCAGCACACCACGACCGCGACGCTCGCCGCCGACCCCGGCGCACCGGCCGGCGCGTTCACCGTCCGCCCCGCCACCCTCGAAGAGTGGCACCAGGTGGCGGAGTGGGCCGCCGAGGAGGGCTGGAACCCCGGCCGCGGCGACACCGCGTGCTTCCACCCCACCGACCCGGACGGCTTCTTCACCGGCCGCCTCGACGGCAGGCTGGTCTCGGCGGTCTCCGTCGTCAACTACTCGCCCGAGTACGCGTTCCTGGGCTACTACCTGGTGCACCCGGAGTACCGCGGCCGCGGGCTGGGCCTGGCCACCTGGCGCGCCGCCGTACCGCACGCCGGGGACCGGGTCGTCGGCCTGGACGCGGTGCCCGCGCAGGAGGCCACCTACCGGCGTTCCGGCTTCACCACCGCCTACCGGACCACCCGTTACCGGGGCCGCCCGGCGCGCCCCGGCACGCCGGCGGTGCCGGTCGTGCCCGTCGGCGCCGGGCACCTGGACGAGATCGCCGCGTACGACCGGCAGTGCTTCCCCGCCGACCGCCGCCCGTTCCTCGGACGCTGGCTGACCGCCCCGGGCCACCACGCGTACGCGCAGCTGCGGGACGGCCGGGTGGCCGGGTACGGCGTGATACGGGCGGCCCGCGACGGGATGCGCCTCGGCCCCCTGTTCGCGGACACCTCCCGGGGCGCCGAGGCCCTTTTCGACGCGCTCACCGCGCATCTCGGCCCCGGCGAAACGGTGAGCCTGGACATACCCGACCCGCACCACAGCGCCCGGTCCCTCGCCCGATCGCGCGGCCTGGAGCCGGACTCGCACACCATGCGGATGTACACCGGCTCCGCGGGACCGGCCCGCCCGGAACGCGGCTACGCCGTCACCAGCCTCGAACTGGGCTGAGAACCGGTGCAGGAGGGCCCGGCGGGCGCCGGCGCGCGGGACGACGCGGCGGCGTTCTCCCGGCTGGTGGCGCGGTACCGGCCGGAACTGCACCTGCACTGCTACCGGATGCTGGGCTCGTACGAGGAGTCGGGGGAGCTGGTGGCGGAGGCGCTGCTGCGGGCGTGGCGCGAGCGCGACACCTTCGCGGGGCACGCGACGTTGCGCACCTGGCTGTACCGCGTCGTCACCCGGGCGTGCCTGGACTTCCTGGCCGGCCGGCCGCGCGCCGTGGTCAGGCCGCCGCGCGGCGGCCCGGTGCCGGCGGCCGCGCTGCCCTGGCTCCAGCCCTGCCCCGACACGCTGCCGGAGCAGGTGGCGGCCCAGCGGACGGGTACGGACGAGGCGGTGGTGGCCAAGGAGAACATCGCGCTCACGTTCGTGGTGGCGCTCCAGCTCCTGCCGCCACGCCCGCGGGCCGTGCTGGTCCTGCGGGACGTACTGGGGTGGTCGGCACGGGAGACGGCCGAGGCGCTCGGGGTCAGTGCGGCGGCGGTGAACAGCGCGCTCCAGCGGGCCCGCCGGGCGGTACGGGACCGGCTGCCGGACCGCCGCAGTGGCCGGCTGCCCACGGACGAAAGCGCCGTGCTGCGACGCTACTTGGCCGCACTGGACCGGGGCGGCGAGGACGCGCTCGCCCGCGTACTGCGGCGTGCGGCCCTGACCGCCCGCCGCCCCGACCCGCCGGACTGCCGCCGGGTCCCCGCCTGGATGAACCGGCAGCCCGCCGCCGCCGTCTACACCCGTGACCCGGGAGAGCGCTTCCACCGTGCGCACGGCCTGGAGGTGCTCCGCGTCGAGGACGACCGCGTCGCGGAGATCACCGTGTTCCCGCCCGGCCTCTTCACGGCCGTCGGCCTGCCTCCTGTCCTGTGAGCGCGAGGTCGCCGCCCTCCCGGTCCGCGTCCCACCCCTCGGCGGTGACGCGGACGAGCAGCCGCCCGGCGACGGCGGCCGGCACGGCGAGGCGGACCGACAGGTCGGATGCCTCCGCGTCGGGCCGCACTTCGGCGTCCTCGGGGCCGACGCCCAGGTCCGCGGTGGCGTCCAGGAGCCGGGCGAGCTCGCCGGGGCGGTCGGCGATCCGGACGCGTACGGAAGCGGAGCGCGGCAGGCCGCCCGCGCGGTCCGCCGACACCTCGTCCAGTCCGGCGATGCCCCGGTCCAGGAGGTCCACGACCGTGCGCAGGCTCTGCGGGCTGCGCCGGTGCGCGGGCCCCGCCAGGTCGCGCAGGGCGGTGACCAGCTCGCCCAGGTCGGCCTGTAGGTCCGTGAGGACGCCGGCGACGGCTCCGGCGTTGGCCTGGAGGATGTCGCTCCACAGCCGGGAGTCCCCGCCGGCGATGCGGGTGACGTCGCGCAGTCCCTGGCCGGCCAGCCGCGGCGCCTGGGGCGGGCCGTTGCGGAGCCTGGCCGCCATCAGGCTCGCCACCACGTGCGGCACATGGGAGGTGAGCGCCACCGCGTCGTCGTGGGCCTTGCTCCGCATCACCACGGGTACGGCTCCGCAGAGCGCGATCAGGCTCAGCGCGCGGTCGAGGGCGGTGCGCGAGGTCAGCCGGGACGGGGTGAGCACCCAGGCCCGGTCCTGGAAGAGGTCCGCGCGGGCCGCGAGCGGCCCCGACCGTTCCCGTCCGGCCAGCGGGTGGCCGCCGATGTAGCGCGTCGGGTCGGGCGCCCCGGCCAGGACCGCCTGCTCCGGTTCGGACTTCACGCTCGCCACGTCGGTGTACGTACGGGCCAGCCCGCGCGTCTGCTGCTGGGCGAGTACGGCGGCGACCTGGCTGGGCGGTACGGCGAGCACGGCCAGGTCCACCGGTCCGGGCGGCGGCCCCGGTATGCCCGCGCCGAGTGCGGCGGCGGTCCGTACGGCGGCCGCGTCGCGGTCCTGGAGGTACACCGTCACGCCCTGGCGGGCCGCGGCGAGCGCCAGCGAGGTGCCGATCAGCCCGGTGCCGACGACGGCCAGGGTGCGGATCACCGGGCACCGCCCGCCGCGTGGGCGCCGTTGCCCCGGAGCCGTTCGGTGATCAGCGCGGCGAGCCGGTCGAGCCCCTTCTCGATCCGTTCGGGCGTCAGGGTGCTGATGGAGAGCCGGAGCTGACGGCACTGCGCCGACGCGTCGTAGAAGTGGTGCATCGGGGTGAACAGCACGCCGTGCCGCCGGGCCGCGTGTTCCAGGAAGTCGTCGGTGACGCAGAACGGCACGCTGAGCACCACGAAGAAGCCGCCGGTCGGCTCGTTCCAGGTGACGCCGGGGCAGTCGCCGAAGCGCCGGGCCAGGCCCGCCAGCACCTGGTTGAGGTTCTGCCGGTAGACGGCGGTCTCGCGGCGGTTGGCCTCGACCATGCTGCATCCGTGGCTGAGCAGTTTGCCGCCGATGACCGCCTGCGCGATCGGCGAGGTGTTCACGGTGAGCATGCTCTTGATCTTCGACAGTTCGTCGGCGAACAGCCCGCCGCCGCCCGGGCCGGTCACCCGCTGGTCGGCGACCACGTAACCCACCCTGGCTCCCGGTACGCCGGTCTTGGCGAACGAGCCCAGGTAGACGACCCGGCGGTTGCGGTCCAGCGACTTGAGCGTCGGCGGCCGCTCGCCAGAGGTGTGGAAGACGCCGTACGCGTTGTCCTCCAGCAGCAGGAGGTGCTCGGTCTCGGCGATCTCCAGCAGCCGGTGCCGGTCGGCGAGCCCCATGCTGGCGCCCACCGGGTTGGCGAAGTCGGGGGTCACATAGCAGGCGCGCACCCGCCGGCCCGCGGCCCGCGCGCGGCGCAGCTGGGTGACCAGGTCGTCCAGGTCGATTCCGTACTCCCCCGTCGCCACCGGCAGGACGGGCAGGTCGGCGAGGAGCGCCGCGCCGGTCAGCCCGACGTAGGTGGGCCGCGGCGCGAGCACGGCGTCGCTGTCGTCGGCGCGCAGCGCGCGCAGCACGAGGAACATCGCTTCCTGGCAGCCGACCGTGACGACCACCGACCCGTCCACGGCCTCGATGCCCTCGTCCACGGCGAGGCTCCGCGCGATGAGCCCGGCGATGATCCCTTTCGTCTCGCCGTACTGGAACAGGGTGCGCGCGATTTCCGCTTCCGTCATCCGGCGTTCGACCCCGAGGTGATCACAGAAGACCTCCAGGTATTTGTGTACCTGGCACGAGTCGTAAAACCCCTCATACGGCCGTCCGGCGGCGAACGAGATCGCTTCCGGATACTTATCGGCGATCTGGTTCAGCAGATTCATCGACTCCATCGAGGCGTCGGCCAGCGACGCGTGCAGCGTCGCGGTATTCAGTTCGGCGACGAATTCCGGTTGCATGATTTCCATGGCTGCCTTCTGTCAGTCAGGAAGCGGTACGGCGCGTACGGCCGGGGCACGCACCACACCGTCAGCATCCCCCAGGGGCCGGATCGACAGCAATGGTTGTCCCGGCGCACGCCCGGGTCAAGGCGATAGCGCACCGGCCGGCGGTGCGCGCCCCTCTCATTCTTGACAGGTGCGACGGCCTTACCGCCGGTGTAATGTCTGGCGGTAACCGTAATAGTTCGCCTTCCGCTGTCCGGCGGCAGTGGCGAACTCACCCAAGAGGTCCGCGGATTAGGCAGGCCCCGGCCGGGGCCGGTCATACGGCAGGTAATCCGTCCGCTTCGGTCGGCGCTCCGGCTCGACGAGCCGCGCCCGGATCATTCCTTCAAACGGGGACTCTCATGACAGTTTCAGACACCACAGCGGCAACGGCTGCTGTCAGCGACCTCTCCATCGACTACGTCGAGATGTACGTCGACGACCTGGACGCGGCGGCGTTCGGGTGGGTGGACAAATACGCGTTCGCCGTCGTCGGCACCGGAGGGTCGGCGGAGCACCGCAGCATCGCGCTGCGGCACGGCACGATCACCCTGGTGCTCACCGCCGCGACCTCCGACCGCCACCCGGCGTCGGTGTACGTCGCCGCCCACGGCGACGGCGTCGCCGACATCGCGCTGCGCACCGCCGACGTGGCGGGCGCCTTCGACCGCGCGGTCGCCGGCGGCGCGCGGGCGCTGCGCCGGCCGACCCGGCACGAGGGCCCCGGCGCGGGCGTCACAGCCGCCGTCAGCGGCTTCGGTGACGTGGTGCACACGCTGGTGCAGCGGGAACCGGGCGAGGACCCCGGGCTGCCGGTCGGCTTCGTGGCGACCCTGCCGTCGCGGCGGCCGGTGCCCACCGAGGTCGGGCTGCTGGAGCTGGACCACGTCGCGGTGTGCCTGGACAACGGCGACCTCGCCGGGACCGTCGAGTTCTACCGGCGGGCCTTCGGGTTCCGGGACGTCTTCGAGGAGCGCATCGTCGTCGGCGCGCAGGCGATGGACTCCAAGGTCGTCCAGAGCCCCACCGGCCGGGTCACGCTCACGCTCATCGAGCCGGACACCACGGCGGCCCCCGGGCAGATCGACGACTTCCTCAAGAGCCACCACGGTCCCGGCGTCCAGCACCTCGCGTTCTCCTGTGACGACGCCGTGCACGCGGTGCGTACCCTGACCGGCCGCGGCGTGGAGTTCCTCAGCTCCCCCGCCGCCTACTACGACCTGCTCGGCAAGCGGATCGCGCTCAGCGACCACAGCCTGGAGGATCTGCGGTCGACGAACCTGCTGGCGGACCAGGACCACGGCGGGCAGCTGTTCCAGATCTTCACCGCCTCCGCGCACCCGCGCCGCACGATCTTCTACGAGGTCATCGAGCGGCAGGGCGCGGAGACCTTCGGCAGCTCCAACATCAAGGCGCTGTACGAGGCCGTGGAGATGGAGAAGAAGGGCCGGCGTGTCCTTCGGTGAGGACGGCGCACCCGGCGAGGGGGCGGCGGACGCGCTCCTGACCCTGGAGGACGTCGAGCGCGCTGCCGTCGCGGTACTGCCCGCCGGGGTGCGGGACTTCGTCGCGGGCGGCAGCGGCCGCGAGCGCACGCTCGCCGCCAACCGCGCGGCGTTCGACCGGGTCTTCGTACGGCCGCGGGTGCTGCGGGACGTGTCCCGGTGCACGACCGGCTCCGAGCTGCTGGGCCGTCCGGTGCCGATGCCGGTGGCGCCGGCCCCGGTCGCGTACCAGGGCCTGGTGCATCCCGACGGCGAACTGGCGGCGGCCCGCGCGGCGAAGGCGGCGGGCGTGCCGTTCACGGTGAGCACGCTGAGCACCGTCCCGGTGGAGGAGGTCATTGCGGTCGGCGGCAGTGTCTGGTTCCAGCTGTACTGGCTGCGGGAGCCCGGCCGGGCGCTGGAGCTGGCGCGCCGCGCGGAGGACGCCGGCTGCGAGGCGCTGATGCTGACCGTGGACGTCCCGTGGATGGGCCGGCGGCTGCGGGACGTGCGCAACGAGTTCACGCTGCCGGAGCGGGTGCGGGCGGCCCATCTCGGCGGCGGCGCCTCGGCCGCGCACCACCGTGCCGCCGGCGCCTCGGCGGTGGCCGTCCACACGGGCCAGGCGTTCTCCCCGGCCCTGACGTGGTCGCACGTCGCGGAGCTGCGGGCGCACACGCGGCTGCCGCTGGTGCTCAAGGGGGTGCTGGCGCCCGAGGACGCGGTGCGCGCGGTGGAGTCCGGCGTGGACGCCGTGGTGGTGTCCAACCATGGAGGTCGTCAGTTGGACAGTGCCCTGCCGGGCATCGACGCGCTTCCCGAGGTCGCCGAGGCCGTCGGCGGCCGCTGCGAAGTGCTGGTGGACGGCGGGGTCCGCTGCGGGACGGACGTGCTCAAGGCGCTGGCGCTGGGCGCGGACGGGGTCCTGGTGGGGCGCCCGCCGGTGTGGGGGCTGGCCGCGGCGGGGGAGGACGGCGTCCGGCGGGTGCTCGACGTGCTGGCTGCCGAGCTGGCGGACGCGCTGGGCCTGGCGGGCTGTGCGACGGCCGCGGACGCGCGGCGGCTGCGTACGGTACGGATCGGGGTCGCTGCCGGCGAACCGTAACAGGTCACGAGCCGGCGGTGTCCGTCTCCGCCTCGTGCACCGTGATGGCGCCGGACGGGCACCGCAGGGCCGCGGTGTGCACCTTCTTCTCCAGTCCCGCGGCGGGCGTCGCGTCGACGAGCAGCACCGTGCCGTCCTCTTCCGACTGGTCGAAAACCTCGGGCACCAGCAGTGTGCACATGCCGGAAGCCGCACAGATCTCGGGGTCCACCCGTACCTCGATCATCGTCCTCTCCCCGGTCCTCCGCCGTCTCGTCCACCGGCCCCGCCATGGACACTGTCGATGCTACGCGCCGCCAACGACCCGCTGTAGCAGGCCGGATGGACGCCTCAGAAGAACACCCCACGGGCCGCCGTCCCCTTCCTACTCGCTGGTCCACTTCTGCTGAGACCCCGTCAAGGACAGCGCCCTGGCCTCGGGTTCCGGCGCGTTCCTGCGGCCTATCAGGGACAGCAGCGGCCCGGTCGCGAAGGTGGTGACCAGGGCCATGAGCACCAGGACGGTGAAGAGCCCGGGCCCGATGACACCGGCCTCCAGCCCCACGTTCAGCACGATCAGCTCCGTCAGGCCGCGGGTGTTGACCAGCGCGGCCACCAGTGCCGACTGGTGCGGGTCGAGCCTGCCGAGCCGCGCCGCCACGTACGCCGGAACCAGCTTGCCGACGGTGGCGACGGTCACGATCAGCGCCAGCAGGACACCGGCGTCCGCGTCCATCGAGCCGATGTTGAACGACAGTCCGGTGGTGACGAAGAACAGCGGCAGCAGCAGCCCGGCGCTGTGCTCCATCGACCGCAGCACGTCGGCGTCGGGCACGCCGTCCCGCCTGGGCATCACCAGCCCCGCCAGCAGCCCGCCGAAGACGGGGTGCAGGCCCAGCGACGCGGTGACCCAGGCGCTCCCCAGGGCGAGCGCCAGCGCGATGGTGACCTGGTTGGCCACCAGCGCCTCGGAGCGCCGCAGCCACCAGCCGAGCGCCGGGCGTACGACGAGGAACATGCCGCCCACGAACACCGCGATCAGCAGCAGCGTCAGGGACCACGGGCGGCCCGGCGCGTGTCCGGTGCCGACGAGGGCGGCGGCCAGCACCAGCCACGCCGCCACGTCCATGAGCCCGGCGGCGGTCGTGGCCACCGTGCCCGCCGGGCCGCCCGCCAGGCCGCGTTCGCGGATGACGGCGACCAGGACCGGCAGGGCGGTGACGGCGGTCGCCACCGCCATGAAGAGCAGGAACGAGCGGCCGCTCGCGTGCCGCGGGTCGACCGCCGAGAACACGCCCGGCAGCAGCCGCACCGCCCCCGCGCTCAGCGCGGCGGGCACCAGCAGCCCGAAGAGCGCCACCAGCGCAGCCGCCCGGCCGCCCCTGCGCAGCTGGCGCGCGTCGATCTCGTACCCCGCCACGAACATGAAGAGCACGATGGCCACTTGGGACAGCACCGACAGAAAGGGGAGGACCTCCCGTGGGAACAGGCGCTCCGTCGGGTTGCCCGGCAGCCGGCCGAGCAGGGTCGGCCCCAGGGCGATGCCCGCCACGATGTGGCCGATGACGGCCGGCTGGCCGCACCGGCGGGCCGCCGCTCCCAGCAGCCACGAGACGACGACGATCAGCGCCACGTCGCCGATGACCACCGTCACCAGGGTCTCGGTGTCCACTTCGGCCCTCCCCCCACGGGGGCAGCAGGTGTCCCGGCCGCCCCCTGCACGGCTTCCTCCCACAGGCGTCCACGAGACGTTACCGCTACCGCTCAGCGCGGCGATGAGGGGCTTTTCGGGCGCATGTCGGGCCGGTTCTCGTCGAGGTGGCCGGGACGCTCCCCACAGGCGCGGCGTCGCTTATATTCGGCGCCGGTCGCATTCGGCGTACGCATGGCGCAAGCCGGCTCCGGCCGCCGTACCGCATTTCCCCGTACAGAAGAAAAGTCCGGCCGGACGGTCTTCCAACCGTCCGACCGGACACTTTCCTCACTTGGCCCACGCCCGGCCGTGCGGCCGGAACGTCAGACCGTCTCGACGACGCTCCGTTCCGCCCGCTGGGCGAAATCCGCCCAGATATCCGCGCACTCGCGGGCCAGTTGCGCAATGATGCCGCTGCAATGCGGAGGAATGTTCGCCATGATGTCGTCCCATTCCTCCGCGCTGATCGTGTGAATACTCAGCAGCCGCAGCAGCGTGCGCCCCGTCTCGCTGAACCGCAGGGCCGGGTCGACCTTGAGGCGGCGTACGACCACCGTCCGGTCCTGCGCCGGGATCCGGGCGGGCGCCGTGGCGCCCTCGTCGGCGTCGCGCGGTCCGGTGTGCCCGGCGGGCTCCCGGTCCTCGTGCGCCCTGGCCGTCCGGCCCCGCCCCTTGAGCAGCGGTTCCTCGCCCCGGCGCAGCCGGTTGCGCACGTCACGCGCCGTCTCGGGCGAGATGCCCGACGCCCGCGCGATCTGCCGCAGCGACAGCCCGGGGTTCTCGGCTATGAGGTCGCCGGCGAGCCGGCGGCCCTCGGCGCCGTTGAGCGGCCTGAAACGGCCGTCCTGGCCGATCCGGCCGCGCCCCGCCGCCGCGCCCGACACCCGGCGGCGGATCTCCGCGACGGTGCCGGGGGCGATACCGGTGACCGAGGCGATCATCCGGTCCGACCACAACGGGTGCGAACGGATGATGCGTTCGGCCGCGCTCTTGCGGTCCGCCATGGACAGCGGAAGGCCGTGCGAGATGTTCGATTCCACGGCGAGTACGAAGGCGTCGGCCTCGCCGCCTTCGAAGAATCTCACCGCGATCTTGTCGTCGCCGCGGCGCTCGGCGGCCCGCAGCCGGTGGACACCGTCGATCACCCGCATCGTCCCGCGGTGCGCGATGATGGGCGGCAGCGGCGCCTGCGCCACCGCCAGCATTTCGACGTGCTCCTCGTCTTCCCCCGATATGCGCGGAGAACCGGCCACCGACAGTGAACCGATCTCCACTTCGACGACCGTATCCATATCCATGTGCGCCTGCCCAGGTTCCACTCCAGGCTCCTCGCGTTGTGATTCCCCCGTGCGCAAGCTCGCGCCGACGCACCCTAACGACTTACGGCAGGCCCTTGCGTCGGCGATGTCCGCCGGAGAGAGACATCGCCGGGCCGATCAGGCGTAGAACCCACCCCCGCTTCTCAACCCTCTACAACTCCGGGCGGGGGAGGAAGGTTCCCGCTTCGCCGGAAACACCCGACGCGAAGCGGAACTCATATTCAAACAAACCATCTTCCCCCATTCAGATACATACTCTAACAGCGCCTTTATCTACGGGGCACCCCTACCTGGCGCGCCTGAACCTGCGATGTCGCTTCCCTCCTTTCCCGGAAGCGGAACTGCCGGAAAAGTCGATCGCCCCGGGAAAGGCCGCCTTCGCCGCGCCGTCATTCGCCCCCCGGCGACCGAGGCGCCCGCGGGGCGCGCCCGTTCCGTCCGCCCTCGGCACGTACCCAGCCGCCCGCCGCGTCGGCGGGCCCGTCGCCCGGCCCCTGCCCCGCCGCCCGCCGCACCGGCGGCACGTACGCCCAACCGTGACGGCGCATCATCTTGCGCACACCCTGGATCGTGTACACGACCTGGAAACGCCGGGCGATCACGGTCTGGATGCGCTCCAGCGTCCAGCGCCGGTCGGCCCACCCGTAGGCCGCCGCCCCCCTGGCGAGTTCGGCCTCCAACTGCCGGAACTGGGCCGGTCCCAGCCGCGGCCGGGACGCCGGTCCCTTCGAGTCCAGCGCCCGCGCACCGTCGCACTCCCAGGACTTCCGCCACCGCTGCACCGACCGCACGCTGACCCGCAGGTCTCTGGCGATCACCGCGTTGGCCTCGCCCCGCGTGAACCGTTCGACCGCCTTCCGGCGCAGCCGCTCGCGGAACTCCCGCCGCTCGGCGGTCAGTCCGCCGCCCTGTGCGTATCGCATCTCTCCGACATACCGCAAGATTCGAGATTCGTCAGTATCCGGCGACATTACGGGTTCAGCACCGGTACCCCTATCGCGGTCGCCGTGGTGCACCGGGGAACAGCAACCCCCGGGGGCACCAGCCGTCCGGCCGCGGTCGCGGGAAATGGCCTGTACCAATCGGCCGGACGGTGGGTTGTGTGCGCTTGCGTCCGCCTCCCGTCGGGGTACCCCTACCGGCGGCTCAGGAGGCGGCGCCCGTGACGGCCTGCGGCACCGGCTGGGTGAGGGTCCGCCCCATCAGCGGCGACAGGACCGAGACCGTACTGGCGATCTCCCGCATGTCGGCTTCCTGGAGCGCCTGGTCGCCGTCGCACAGCGCGCTCTCGGGCGCCGGATGCACGTCGATCATGACGCCGTCCGCACCGACCGCCAGCGCGGCGCGCAGCAGCGGCAGGACCAGCTCCCGGCGCCCGCCCGAGTGCGAAGGATCCACGATCACCGGCAGGTGGGACAGCCGCTGCACCACCGGCACCGCACTGATGTCCAGGGTGTTGCGGGTCGCCGTCTCGAACGTACGGATGCCGCGCTCGCACAGCACGATGTCCAGGTTGCCGCGCTGCGCGATGTACTCGGCGGCCATCAGCCACTCGTCGATGGTGGCGCCGAAACCGCGCTTGAGCAGCACCGGCCGGCCCGCCGAACCGACCGCCTGGAGCAGCGCGAAGTTCTGCATGTTGCGGGTGCCGATCTGGAGCATGTCCGCGTACGAGGCGACCAGTTCGACGCTGCCGGGGTCGATGACCTCGGTGACCACCGGAAGCCCGGTCTCGGCGCGCACGTCCGCGAGGATGCGCAGCCCGCTCTCGCCCAGGCCCTGGTAGGCGTACGGCGAGGTGCGCGGCTTGTACGCTCCGCCGCGCAGCAGCGAGGCCCCGGCGTTCCTGGCCATGCGGGCGGCGGCGAGGGTCTGCTCCGGGGACTCCACCGCGCACGGCCCCGCGATGACGGACAGGGTGTCGGGCCCGATCGGCACGCCGCCGACCCGCACGACCGTCCGCGCCGGGTGGTGCTCCCGGCTGACCAGCTTGTGCGGAACGGAGATCCGTACGACGTCGAGGACCCCCTTGCGGCTGCGGAGGTTGAGCGCGTCGAACTCGTCCACGTCCCCGACGAGGCCCACGATCGTACGTGTCACCCCCCGGCTGACGAAGGCGTCCCCGCCCACCGAACGCACCAGGCCGACGACGACGTCGACGTCCTCCTGTGTGGCCCCTGGGGCCATCACCACCACCATGAGGGGTTCCTCCCGTTGCGTGGCCGGCTCCGGCCGGCCGGATCGTGTTGCGGGAACCCGGCGCGCGGCCGCACCGCCGCGCGCCGGAACGACCGGTATGGGCCCGTGAAGGCCGCGCACCGCGCGGCGCCGCCCGCGCACCGCCCCGGCCCGCGGACAGCCGGGCCCCGGCCTCGTGCGCGTACCTCGGGAAACTCCGGCACACCACCGCCCCGCCCGCCAACTACGGGCCGCCCGACGGGCGTTCACGGAAAGTGATGTCGCGCTCAATCATTCCACACGCCCTCGCCGGAGCGTCCAACCGCGCAATGCCCACTGCCGCACCCCACGCCGCACGGCCCGCACCGGCCGGTCACCGGACGGCACCCTCGCGCCGGTCGGCGCGCGCCCGCGTCCGCGCACCGCTCACCCGGCGCGCAGGCAGTCGCGCGCCGGACCGTCCCCGCACCCGTCCAACCCGGCCCCGTCCGCACCGTCCTGCTTGAGCCGCGTCGCCAGATCGGTACGGCGCTGCACGCCCAGCTTGCGGTACGCGCGGGTCAGGTGCTGCTCGACGGTACTGATCGTGATGAACAGCGCCCCCGCGATCTGCCGGTTGGTGTAACCACGCGCGGCGAGCGCCGCCACGCGCTGTTCCGCGCCGCTCAGCTCGGCGGCCGGCCGGGCGGCGCCGCCCGCCGTGGGCCGTCCGGACGCGTAGGAACCCGCCGCGCCGACCGGCGAAGCCTTCAGGACGGGCGACCTGATGCCGCACTCCCGCATCAGCTGCTGCGCCTTGCGCGCCGCCACCCGCGCCCGGCTGCCGTCGTTCATGTCCCAGTAGGCGTACGACAGTTCCGCCATGGCGTACGCCAACTCCAGCCGGTGACCGCTCTGCTGGAGGAGATCCATGGCCTCGCCGAGCACCCGCGGCCGGTCCCCCTTCTCGGCCAGCGCAGCCAGCCCTCGCAACGCGACGCCCCGCGTCCACGGCCGACGGGCCCCCGGCCGGGTCAGCTCCTCCTCCAACAGCGGCCTGGCGCGGCGGTCGTCGCCCAGCGACACGTACACCCGCGCGGCGTCGGCCCGCCACGGCACCAGCTCGGACAGGTCGAGATCCCACCGCGCCATCAGGTCCCCGCACCGGTGGAAGTCCTCCAAAGCGGCGTACGGCCGGCCGGCGGCGAGGTGGTAGTGACCGCGCGCCCAGAGATACAGCAGCCCGCCGGGCGTCCGGAACGCCGCGTCGGGCACGGGGACCAGCAGATGGGCCGCCGCCTCGTCCAGCCGCCCCATGGCGGCCTTCGCGTACAGCAGCGCGGCGACCGGGACGGCGACGGCCGCCCCCCAGCCTTCGGGCGGTACGACGGTGAGCGCGGTGTGCGCCGACTCCTCCGCCGCGGCCAGCTCGCCGAGCCTGATCTCGATGAACGCCTTCACCGAGGCGAACAGCGCCTGCCACATCGGCGTCCGGCGCTCCCGCGCCTCCGCGAGCAGGATGTCGCACCAGCGCGCCGCCTCCCGCAGCCCGTCGGCGACGACGAGGGCCACCAGGGCGGCCAGCCCCGCCGCCGGGGTCCGGTCCTCGGGCCGGGTCTCGTGGAGTATCCGCTCCGCACGGGCGACCACGTCCCCGGCCGCCTGCTGGTCCAGCACGGAGGCCATCAGCGCCAGCGCCCGCTGCTGGGTGCCCTGCTCGGCCGTCGGGCCCGCCCCACCGGCCGCCTCGCTCCGGTTCCGGTACGCCCCGCCCGCCACCGCGGCCCGGCAGGAACGCCCCGGCCCCGGATACCCGTAAGCACACCAGAGACGGGCGAGATCCCACACGCTCCGCACCCCACCTCCCGGCGCCCTCTCTCCGGGCACCCCTCCCCCCGCCACACCCTCCCCTTCCCTCTTCTCCCCTTCCCGCTGCTCGTCCGCGGCCCGCAGCACCTCAAGGGCCTCATCGGCCCTGCCGAACCACAGCAGGTGGCCGACCAGCGCCTTCGCGTCCCGCGCGGTGAGCCGCCCGGCGAGCGCGGCATCGGTGAGCGCCGGCAGGTGCCGTACGGCAGAGGACGGGTCGACCCGCCACCCGGCGCGCATCAGCGCGACCCTGACCTCGAGCACCTGCCGCTCGTCCGAGCACGCGTCCCGCGCCGCCCGCAGGCAGTCCAGCGCGGGCCCCACGTCGTTGCGAGCCAGCGCGGACTCGGCCGCCTCCAACAGCGTGGGCAGCACCCACGGGGCGTCGACGGGCTCCGCCGCGATCAGATGGCGCGCCAGTACGGCCGCCGGGGCCCCGTGCTCGTACAGCACCCGGGCGACGCGCGCCTGCAAGCGGCCGCAGCCCGGCGGCTCCGCCCGGCGCAGCACCGCCGCCCGGCCGCACGCGTGGCGGAACCGGCCCCCGGCGAGCAGCCCCATCCGGTGCAGACCCCGCAGGCTGCGCTCGGCCGCCGCCCGCGGCACCCCGAGCACCTCGGCCGGCTCCACCTGCTCGGCTTGCGGCCCGAGCACCGCCAGGACCCAGGCGGTACGGCGGGTGAGCGCGTCGCAGCGGTTCAGGCACAGCGCCACGGCGCGCTCGTACGCCGCCCCCGGCACCAGCCCCGCGCCCCCGGCGTCCCCGGCCCGGCCCACGTCCTCGTAGTCGTCCAGCAGCGCCCGCACGAGCAGCGGGCTGCCCCCGCTCAGCCGGTGGAATTCCGAAACCGGCGGCGCGGACCGCCGCCCTTTCTGCCCGGCGGCCGTCATGGCGACGACACCGTCCCGCGGCAACGGACCGACCTGCACGAAACGGCACGCCGGCCGCATCAGCAATTCCTGCCGCGTCTTATTATCTTCCCAATCAGAGCCGACGCTCTCCCCGAGCACCACAAGAATCCGGCTGACATCCAGCCGCCGCACCATATGCAACACACATTCCAGTGAATAAGCATCGGCCTGGTGCACGTCGTCGATACACACCACGACCGGCCTGTTCCTGGCCTGTGCGAACAGGATCCCACTCCACCGCGGAAAGAACTCGACGGCCACCTCCGCGGGAATTCCCCCCTCGGCCGCCCGCGCCGGCGCCCCGCCCGCGACCACCGGAGGCGGCCACCCCGCCGGCTCCCCGCTCGCGCCCGCCGCCTCCGCGGTACGCATCAGCTGGCCCGCCACCCGCAGCGGTACGTCCTTCTCGGCGCCGACCGCCGTGGCCTGCAACCACAACGCCCCTGTCGGCGCGGCCCGCTCCCGGAAGGCGCGCAGCAACGCCGTCTTCCCGCTGCCCACGGCGCCGCTGACCAACGCCACTCCCCCGCGCCCGCCGACGCAGGCGTCGAGCATGCCCTCCAGGACGGAGAGCTCCGTGTCCCGTTCGACCAACCTCATGAGCCGGCTTCACCCCCGTATCCGGACTCGCGTGTTCAGTTGGACAGGTAACCAGTCGCGACCGACCCTTCCGCTCCAACGGTCACAAGAAATGCGCACAGGCCGATTTCCCAGGCCCCCGGAACAGCCACCGCCCGCGTCCGCACCCCGGCACCGGTCCGCTCCGCCCTAACATGTTCCTTATTCCACCAACATTACCTCGCCCACACCCTTCGAAGGCTCCGCCAGGGAAACAATTTCAGGAGCCCCCCATTCCCTCACCAGCACTCCACCCAACCTCACCCAAAACCCTGACTCCAGGTAATCAAATCCCGACCTCACCCCTCCACATCCATTCCCCCACCGCACCAACAGCCCCTTTCCCCCCGCCCACGCACCCCACCCCAACCACCCCACGGACCCACAGCCCCGCACCACATCGCGGCCCGCCAACGAAAGATTCCCGCGCCCCGCAGCTTGGGACCGCGCTAGGCGGCTTTCCGGATCACTGGGGCGGGCGGCTTGCCGGTGGGCCCCCTACGGACCGCCTACGAGCACGTGGAGTCGGTTGGTGCGTCGTGGGTGAGGGCGCAGATCATCTTCTTGCCGCGCCCGTTTGAGGCGTAGGTGGCGAGAAGCTCGCCCTGAAAGTCCTTCCACTGACGCTCGATGTCGTTGATCGCCCCATTTCTGGCGTTCTGATAGTTATGAGCAATCTTGGAGCGGGAGCTGCCCTCCCCGTCCTTGCTGAGGCCGCCCTTGCCGTTGGTGTCGTAGTGAGCGATGCGGCCGTTGCAGTTTTCGACCTTCGTCCCGTCGGACTCGTACTCGCCGGGAACGCAGCCGGTGGTCAGCTTCGGGTCGACGGCCTTGGCCGCGTCGGCCTTCCACTTGGCCGGGGCCTGGCGGCTGTAGGCGCGCAGGCCGAAGAAGGCAGGGACCCCTTTCTGGTGCAGCCCGGGCGGATTGTCCACGCCGATCTTCCGCGTCGTGTCCGCCTGATCGGCCCAGTTGCTGTGGGAGTAGAAGTCCTCGATGGGGTGCCAGGCGCGGCCGAGGTTCTCGAAAACCTCGCACTTGGCACGGCCGGGTTTGTCGTCGTACACACACAGGCGGTTCAGGGCGACATGCGCGGTGTTGATGTGGCCCTGGGAGTTGACGAGCTTGTCGGCGGCGGTCACCGCCTTGTGGAACCGTTCGACGGCGGACTCGACGCAGGCAAGAAGTTCGCCGGTGGCCTGGTGCCTGCTGCGCGGGTAGGAGGCGGCGTTCAGGTAGTCCGCGTTGTCACAGTGCAGACGGGTCCTTTCGGCATAGCTGCCGTGGTGATCTCCTTGTGCGGTCCGGGACCGAAGGCATGCGCGGGGACGGTGGCCGTCGGGCCGTAGGCGAGTGCTGGGGCAATGGCGAGGACTGCGCCGGAGCACCATTGCCGGCGGCAGCGCCTGGCGCGGACCGAGGCGCGGCGAGGGGCGGAAGACGTGTCCATGGGTGCTCCCAGAAGACAGGCACAAACGTCCGTGCCGAACACAGAACCGGAAGCGACCAGGATCTGTGGCCGCAGTCGCCTTCCTCACCCTCAGCGTGGCCCGGGGCACAGCCCGTGGCCTGCTCGGGCGGGCCATTAGTGAGAGGAGAGGGTGCGAGGTCCCCGCCGGGGAACCTTCTGGGCTGTTGGTCACGCAGTTGGTCACGCCACAGCCGAAGAAACAGAAAGACCCCAGATGAACTGGGGTCTCTGCTGGTTTGCTGGTGTCCGAGGGGGGACTTGAACCCCCACGCCCGATAAAGGGCACTAGCACCTCAAGCTAGCGCGTCTGCCATTCCGCCACCCGGACTAGGTGTGGTCTTCGCGGGGTGTTCCCCGCGGCGACATGGACAACAATACCAAGGTTTCGGAGTGGGTTTCACCTGCGTATCCACTGTGGACATAAGCGCAGGTTATGAGCCCCGCAGCACCGGGCTCGGCGGCCCCGCCCGGGCCGCCTCGGCCCGGGACCGTCAGCGCTCGGCGACCCGGCCGGTGGGCTCCGCGGCGCGCTCCGCGGTCGCCTCGGGGGCCGGGGAGCCCTGGTTCGCGATCGCCTTATGGTGCCGAACCACTTCCCCGATGATGAAGTTCAAGAACTTCTCGGCGAAAGCCGGGTCCAGTCTGGCGTCCTCGGCCAGTTTGCGGAGCCGGGCGATCTGGGTGGCCTCGCGGGCCGGGTCGGCAGGCGGGAGGTTGTGGCGGGCCTTGAGCTCGCCGACCTGCTGGGTGCACTTGAACCGCTCGGCGAGCAGGTGCACCAGCGCGGCGTCCAGGTTGTCGATGCTGCCGCGCAGGTAGATCAGGCGCTCGCGCGCCGCCTCGTCGGTGACGGAGGTCGCGTCGCCCGCCTCCGGTGCGGTCCCCTCGCTCATGTGCGTCTCGCCCATCCTCGTCGTACCGGTCGCCCCGGTCGGGTAGTGCTGATCCCGTGCACACTACCCGGCACGGGTGACCGGCTCAGTCGTGTGAAGCGGGCAAGCCGCGCAGATGGCAGGCGGAGCGGCGGGCGGTGGACAGGGAGCCGGCGGTGTTGGCGGCCGGGTAGATGCGCATCGGGACTCCTCGCGTGCCGGAGGGGAGAGGCGGATGAGGGGGAGGACGCCTATGGGGCGGTGAGGGCCAGCACACGCTGGAGGTCGGTGGGTACGGGGCGGTGCGCGGCGGTGCACTCACGGGCGTAGTCGGCGAGCATGCGGGCCAACTCCCTGTCGCCGCGGGCGCGTTCGGCCAGACCTGCCACGGCTGTCACCGGGACGCCGGTGAACAGGCACTTCAATACGGCGTGCCGCCAGGCGTGCGGGTCGAGGTGGCAGGCGGCGTACGGGCCCACGGCGGCGGCGACCAGCCGGGTGTCTTTGGTGCGCAGCGCGTCCTCGACGAGCGGGCGGGCGCTCGGGCCGAGGCCGAGGTGGGGCAGCGCCACGAGCACGGCGCGGCGTTCGGCGGCGGTGCCGTGCTCGTAGAGCCGGGTGACGGTACGGGCGTCGGCGCCGGCCGTGTGCAGGAGCAGGATGCGGGCGGCCTCGGCGGCCTCCGGGTCCCGGGCGTGCGGCGGCTCACGGCGGGTGCACTGCCGGCCTGCCGAGACGAAGCGCATCTCCCACACGGGGAGGGCGTAGGCGGTGTAGGAGCGGGAGGGGGAGGGGGACGGGGACGGGGTGGCGCCGTTGGGGGATGCGGTGTTGGTCGGCGCGCCCTGGCCGGTCGGCGCGGGTTGGCCGGTCGGCGCGGGGTAGCCGGTTGGCTCGGGGTGGCCGGTGGAATCAGGCTGGCCGATGCGATCAGGCCGGCTGGTGGGCTCGGGGTAGCGGTGGGCTGTGGCTTCGGCGTGGGCTTCGGCCAGTGCTTCGTCGAGCCAGGCGCGGGCGGCGCCGCCGAGCCGGGCGCGCAGGGCCGTGTGGAGCTGGGCCATCCACTCGTCCGGTGTCAGCATCGCGTTCCTCCCGCGCTCGGGGCGGACACGGATCGCGTGCCCGGCGGCCGTAAGGGGTCGGCGGCGCGCAGGAAAGAGAGTGAGGTGCGGGCGAGTCCCGGGCCCGCGTGGGAGTGGCGGGGCAGCTCGACGCTGATCAGTCCCTGGTAGCCGACGTCCTTGAGCGCCGCCAGGACCGGTGGGAAGTCGATCTCGCCGTCGCCGAACGGCAGATGTTCGTGCACGCCGCGTCGCATGTCCTCGATCTGGACGTGGCGCAGCCAGGGCGCGGCCGCGCGTACGCATGCGGCGGGCGGCTCGGGTTCCAGGCACTGGCAGTGGCCGATGTCCAGGGTCAGGCCGAGGGCGTCGGCGGCCGGGGCGGGGAGTGTTGCGCGTAGGCGGTGGAAGTCGGCGGCGTCCTCGGTGGCGTCCACGGCGAAGCCGTGCCGCGCGCCGAGTTCCTTGACCGCTGCGATGCCGCCGGGGGGCGCTTTGGTGAAGCCGCCGGCGTCGGTGAGGCGGACCGTGCCGTCGCGCGAGGTGTGGAGCACGGGCCGGTCGGGCAGTACGGCGAGCGACATCGGCTCGCCCATCTCGGGTTCGCCCTTGGCGAGGGTGACCTGCTGGAAGTCCTCGGCCGCTGGGGCTGGGGCGGCGGGCGCGGCGGTGGCGGCCGGCACGCCGGCCAGGGACAGGGACGCTGCGGCCAGCAGCGCGCTCGCGAACAGGGCGAGTGCCGGACGCAGAGCGAATGCCGGACGCAGGGCGAATGCCGGACGCGGGGCGCCTCGGCGGGGTCTTCGGTGCACGGTGCCTCCCTTGCGGGTGGGTGGGCGGCGGTGTCACCCGGCCTGGCGGCCCGGGGCCGAGTTCAGGCGCCGGTCGGGTCCGCGCCGAACGCCGCGTCGAAGGCGGCGGCGGGCGGCTCGTAGTCGTACTTCCTGAGGTGGGCCAGTGCTTCGGGGGCGCCTTGGAGGCGGTCCATGCCCGGGTCCTCCCATTCGACCGACACCGGGCCCTCGTAACCGATCGAGCGCAGCATCCGGAAGACGTCCTCCCAGGGCACCTCGCCGCGCCCGGCGGAGACGAAGTCCCAGCCGCGGCGCGGGTCGCCCCAGGGCAGGTGGGAGCCGAGGCGGCCGTTGCGGCCGTCCAGCCGGCGCCGCGCCTCCTTGCAGTCCACGTGGTAGATCCGGTCGCGGAAGTCGTACAGGAAACCGACCGGGTCGACGTCCTGCCAGACGAAGTGGCTGGGGTCGAAGTTGAGGCCGAAGGCGGGCCGGTGGCCGACCGCCTCCAGGGCGCGGCGGGTGGTCCAGTAGTCGTAGGCGATCTCGCCGGGGTGCACCTCGTGGGCGAAGCGCACGCCTTCCGCGTCGAAGACGTCCAGGACGGGCCCCCAGCGTTCCGCGAAGTCCGCGTAGCCGGCTTCGACCATCGACGGCGGTACGGGCGGGAACATGGCGACCAGGTGCCAGATGGCCGAACCGGTGAAGCCGACGACGGTCCGTACGCCGAAGGCCGCTGCGGCGCGCGCGGTGCCGGCCAGCTCGGCGGCGGCCCGGCGCCGTACGCCTTCCGGCTCGCCGTCGCCCCAGACGCGGGCGGGCAGGACGGCGCGGTGCCGCTCGTCGATGATCGCGTCGCAGACGGCCTGCCCCACCAGATGGTTGGAGATGGCCCAGCACTTGAGTCCGTACTTGTCGAGCAGCTGGCCGCGGGTGGCCAGATAGCCGGGCTCGGTCAGCGCCCGGTCGACTTCGAAGTGATCGCCCCAGCAGGCGAGTTCGAGTCCGTCGTAGCCGAAGTCGCGGGCGAGGCGGCAGACCTCCTCCAGGGGCAGGTCCGCCCACTGTCCGGTGAAGAGCGTGAACGGTCTGGCCATACGGGCCTCCTCGGTACGGACGGGCGGGCAGGCGGCGGTACGGACGGGCGGGCGGCGGGAAGGGCGGGCGCGAGGAAACGATCCGGTGAGGAGTCGCGGCTGACAAGAGGGGGCGGTGCGTCAGGCGGGGAAGTCAGCCACGGCCGGGGGCACGGGTGTGTACGCACAGTTCCTGGCGACGCTGTCCTCCACGGCGGCCGGCACGCGCTGCACCTGGAGCCCGTCCGCGAAGGAAGGTTCCGGCTCGGTGCCGCCGGCGATGGCGTGCACGAGGTCGCGCGCCCGGTGGACGAAGGTGTGCTCGTAGCCGAGGCCGTGGCAGGGCGGCCACCACGCTTCCAGGTACGGGCGCCTCGGGGTCGACCAGCCAGTCCTGGAGGTAGCTGGCGCGTACGTGCCGCAGGGTGCCGACGCGGCCGCTGCTAGGGCGCGGTGAGGGCGCCGACGGCCACCAGCGCGGCGAGCACGCCGAGCAGGGAGAGGTTGCGCACGTCGGCGCGGGCGCCGGGCCGGCCGCGTACGGGGGACGGGCGCGGCTCTGCCGCCTCGGAGGTGCTCATGGCCGGTCTCCTCGCGGGGTGCCGGCACGCCCCGCGGCGCTCCTCGCCATGACGAGGTCGAGCACCCGGTGTTCGTCCAGCGCCGCCGCGCGGTCTTCGTGGACGAGCCGGCCTTCGCGCAGGACGAGCACGTGATCGGCCGTACAGGGAAGAAGTACGGTCGGTATCCTCACCTACTTTCTCCCGCCCGAGGACAAAGCGTGCGGGCGGCGGCCGGGGACAATGGTCCGGTGATCTACCGTTACCGCGTTCTCGGCGCCACGCAGGCGCTCCGCCCCGATGGCACCGAGGTGCCGCTCAAGGGAGCGCGGCTGCGCGCGCTGCTGGTCGCGCTGGCGGCCGGCGGCGGGCGCCCGGTACCGGCCGACCAGCTGATCGCGCAGGTGTGGGGCGAGGACGAGGAACCGCCCGCGGACGCCCCCGCGGCGCTCCAGGCGCTGGTGGGGCGCCTGCGCCGGGCGCTCGGCGGCCCTGCGGTGGCCTCGTCGCCCGGCGGTTACGCGCTGGCGGCGGAGCCGGACGCCGTCGACCTCTTCCGCTTCGAGCGGCTGGCGGCGGAGGGAACGGCCGCCCTGCGCGACGGCGATCCCGCCACCGCGGCCGGCCTGCTGGACGAGGCGCTGGCGCTCTGGCACGGCCCCGCGCTGGCGGACCTGCCGGGACGGGACGGCGACCCGCTCGCCGTACGGGCCGAACGGCGGCACGGCGAGGCCCGCCGCGCCCGGCTGGCGGCCGAGGTCGCGGCGGGCCGGGCGGCGGACGCGCTGGCCGAGCTGGCGGCGCTGGCCACGGCGGAGCCGCTGGACGAGCCGCTCCAGGCGCTGCGCATCCGGGCCCTGTCGGCGGCGGGGCGGCAGGCCGAGGCGTTGCAGGCGTACGAAGAGGTACGGGCCGGGCTCGCCGAGCAGCTGGGCACCGACCCGGGCGCCGAACTGCGCGCCCTGCACACGGACCTGCTGGCCGGGACCCCGGCCCCGGAGCCGCGGGCAGCCCGCGGAAACCTCCGCTCGCGCCTCACGTCCTTCGTCGGCCGGAGCGACGAACTGGCAGCCCTTTCGCGGGCGTTGACCTCCAGTCGGCTCGTCACCCTGCTGGGTGCCGGCGGTGTCGGCAAGACCCGTCTCGCTTTGGAGGCCGCCGAAGCGGCCGCCGCCGCGAACGGCGCGCGGTGGCCCGACGGCGTCTGGATCGCCGAACTGGCCCCCGTACGGGACGGGGCGAGCGTGCCCGAAGCCGTACTGACCGCGCTCGGCGGGCGCGAGACGCTGGTGCGCGGCCCCGCCGCCGACGAACTGCACGCCTCCGAGGCCAACGGGTCCGGGCGTGCTCCCCTCGCGCAGCTGGTGGAGCACTGCGAGCGGCGGCGGATGCTGCTCGTGCTGGACAACTGCGAGCATGTGATCGGCGCGGCGGCCGAGCTGGCGCACGCCGTGGCGGCCGGCTGCCCGGGTGTGACGGTGCTGGCCACCAGCCGTGCACCGCTGGGTGTACCGGGCGAGACGGTACGCCCCGTCGAGCCGCTGCCGCCGCACGGCGCGCTCCGGCTGCTGGCCGAGCGGGGTGCCGCCGCGCGCCCGGGATTCCGTACGGAGGACGACCCTGCCGCGTGTGCGGAGATCTGCCGCAGGCTCGACGGGCTGCCGCTCGCCCTCGAACTGGCGGCGGCTCGGCTGCGGGCGCTCACGCCGCGGCAGATCGCGGAGCGGCTGGACGACCGGTTCCGGCTCCTGCGCGGCGGCAGCCGGACGGCGCTGCCCCGGCAGCAGACGCTGCGCGCCGTCGTGGACTGGTCCTGGGACCTGCTCACGGCGGACGAGCGCGCGGTACTGCGCCGCCTGTCCGTCTTCTCCGGCGGCTGCGAGGCGGCGGAGGCGGAGTACGTGTGTGCCGGTCCGGCCTCCCCTGACACACCGGCCGACGTCCTGGACGGCCTCGCCTCCCTCGTGGACAAGTCGCTGGTCACCGCGGCCCCGGAGAGCCCGCGTGGCATGCGGTACCGGCTGCTCGAAACGGTCGCCGAGTACGCCGGGGAGCGGCTCGCGGAATCCGGGGAGCGGCCGGCCGTGGAGCTGCGGCACCTGACCGCGTACCGGGAGCTGGCCCGTACCGGCGACGCCGGGCTGCGCGGGCCGCGGCAGGCGGAGTGGCTGGAGCGCCTGGAGACCGAGCACGGCAACATCAGGGCCGCGCTGCACACGGCGGTCGGCCGCGCCGCGGAGCAGGAGGCGCTGTGCCTGGTCCTGTCCATGAGCTGGTTCTGGCAGCTGCGCAACCACCAGGCGGACGCCCGGCGCTGGTCGGCGGCGGTCGCCGGGGTCGCGGCCGACCCGTTCGCCGAGCCCGTACGGCCCGCCGGGCCGCTGGCGGAGCGGTGCACCTCGGTTCCTCCGCCGTGGTCGGGGGAACGGCTGTGGGAGGCCCGGCGCGGGGTGCGGCTGCTGGTGCTGGCGAGCCACGGCGGGCAGGAGGACGGCCTCTCGCCCGTCGGCCCGCCGCCCGCCCGTGCGTACCTGGAGTCGATCGTGGCCGCGTACCGTACGGGGCTGCCGCAGACCGCGCGGCAGCCGGGCGTCATGTGGTTCTTCGCCCGGCTGATGACCGGAGGGTTCGCGGGGCCCGACGAGGCGGTCGACGCGGTCGTGCGGAACTGCCGCGAGGTGGGCGACGGCTGGGACCTGGGCCTGGCGCTGCTGCTGCGCACCAAGCTGCTCGGCAACCGCCCCGCCGGGCTGGACCGCTCCGCGCGTGACGCCGAGGAGGCATTGGCCCTCTTCGAGGACGCCGGAGACCACTGGGGCATCGCCGAGTCGCTGTCCGCGCGGGGCGAGACGTACGAACGGCGCGGGCAGTACGCCCTGGCGGACGCGGACTTCGAGCGCGCCATGAACAGTTCGGCACTGATCGGCGCACACACGCAAGTACCCGTCTTCAAGGCGCGGTTGGCGGCCGTACGCCTGGAGGGCATGTACGCAGGTGACGGCGATGGCGCTGCCGCCACCCGGTCCTGTTCGCCCCGCGTTCAACAAGCCGAGCAACTACTGCTGGAGGCGGTGACGGAATCCCGCTCCTCCTCCGGCGAATCGCTGAGCACGGCGCGGCTGCTGCTGGCCCGGCACTACGGCAGGACCGGCCGCACCCTTCTCGCCCGCGAGCAACTGCGGGAGGCAGAGCGGCCGTTCACCACCGGCACGCCGGAATTGTTCGCGGGCATGGTAACGGGCCTGCACGGCTGGCTCGACTGTCTCGACGGGGATTTCGGGCGCGCCCGTACGCACCTCCGCCAGGCCGTCAGGCAGCTCGGCGACCTGGCGCATCTGGTGGCCCCCCACCTGGTCACCCACCAGTTCCTCTGCGGCGCCTGGGCGATGTGCCACCTGAGCGCGGCGGAGGACGGCGCCCGCCTGCTGGGCGCGTACGACCGTCACGCGCCCGCCGCCGAAGGCTTCGGGTTCCAGCCGCTGCCCGCCGAGGTGGAGGCCCGGCTGCGCCGGCGGGCCGAGGCCGAGCTGCGCACCGCGCTGGGCACCGACGCGTACCGGCGGGCCCACACCGGGGGCGGCGGCCTCTCGGTGCGGGAAGCCGCCGCCCTCGTCTGACGGCTACTGCGCGCCGGCCAGCCGTTCCCTGGCCTCGGCCAGGTCCTCTTCGGTCGGCGCGTCATCCTGGCTCAACGCGCGCCGCCAGTAGCCGGTGAACTCGACGTCCCGCTTGTCCAGGCCCCGGTCGCCGACGAGGTGCCGGCGCAGCGCGCGGACCGCGCCCGCCTCCCCGGCGAGCCAGGCGAACACCGACCCCGCCGGGAACCGGGCCGCGCGCACCGCCCGTACCAGCAGCTCGCCGGGCCCGGCCGCTCCCGGGCCGCGGTGCAGCCAGTGCACGGTCAGGTCCCCGCGGGTGTCGAACACCTGCTCCTCCGCCGCGTCCGCCACCTCAACGTAGGCCACCGCGCGGGCCCCCTCGGGCAGCCACTCGGCCAGCGTGCCGATGGCCGGCAGCGCGGTCTCGTCCCCGGCGAGCAGCATCCAGTCGGCCGTGCCGAGCGGGACGGGCCTGGCGAAGTACGCCGCCGGGCCGAACATGCCGAGCACGTCCCCCGGCGCTGCGGTACGCGCCCACCGCGTCGCCGGGCCGCCCGCCGCGCCCGTACCGTGCAGCACGAAGTCGATGTCGATCGTGTCGTGCCGCGGGTGGTGCGCCCGGACCGTGTAGCTGCGCGCCCAGGGCCGCTCGTCCTCGGGTATGGCGTGGAACGCCTGGTACCAACGCATCACGTCGCCGTCGGCGGGCGGGCCGGGAAGCCGCGGGACGCGCTGCCCCTGCCGGGGGAAGTACAGCTTGACCTGCTGGTCGGGGCCGTCGAGACGGAAACCGGCGAGGGCGTCCCCGCCGAAGGTGACGCGGACCATGCGCGGCGAGGTCCGCCGGACCGCGACGACCTCGACGTACCGGACCGGCAGGGCCGCCGGAGTCGCCGGAGTCGCCGGAGAGTGTTGCTGCATCGGTTCTCCCGTGGGCAGGGGCCACCGGCCGGGCGTCGGACGGTGGCACGAGGGGTGCGGCAGCGCGCGAAGACGGCGGCGCGCTGCGCGAGGTGACGGCACGACCGTCCCAGCGGCCGCCTACACGCCGCCTACAGGACGCCTGCACGCACCGGACACGGCACGGGAGCACCCCCGGGCCCCAGCTATCCGGGTGATTCGCCCGCACAGCCGTCACAGCGGCGGCCTCTCCGTCAATACGTCTGCTGACAGGGAGAGCCCCGCCGTCCGCCGCCGGTACCGCCGCCCGGCGGGCGGCACCCAGACGAAGAACGGATCACCACACCATGCCCGCAGACCGCTGCCGCCTGCTCCCCATCGCCTCCGCCGGCGCCCTCGCCCTCGCCGCGGCGCTGAGCGCCGGAACCCCCCTCGCGACCGCCGCCCCGGCCGCGCCCTCCGCCACCCACGAGGCAGGCCCCCGGCCCGCACCCCGGGACCCGGGACTGCGGGTCGCCGGGGGCACCGCCGACTTCTGCCTCGCCCCCGGCGCCACCCGCGCCCTCGCGAAGGCCGCCGTCCGCCTCGCCGCCGTGGCACCGGCGAAGCTCACCGGCACGGCCGAGCGCCGGTGCGTGACCGCGCCGATCTCGGGCGGTTCGTTCGACACCCGGTTCACCTCCGGGCACCTCGCCTTCGGGGGCGGCTTCGACTTCGTACGCAAGGACGGCCGCCACCTGAAGGTCGACGCGCTGCGCGGCGACCTCGCGCACCGGCACGTCACCGGCAACGTGAACGGCTCCAAGGCGCACCGCACCGACTTCCTCGCGTTCCGCATCGACCCCCGACGCGTCAAGATGGGCGGCGGGCAGGTACGGGCGCAGCTCGCCTTCACCCTCACCGAGCGGGGCGCCGGCGCCTTCCGCGACGCCTTCCGCACCCGCTCGCCGCTCGCCGCCGGCCAGCGGGTGTTCGACGGGGTCGGTACGGCCCGGCTCGCCCAGAACCCGTCCGGCGCGCAGTCCGGCCCCGCGCCCCAGGCAGCCGGCGGCACGAAGCGGCCGGCGACGAGCGGCGCCTTCGACCCCGTGAACGACGTGACGGTCAGCTGAGCCGACCGGGCGGCGGGGCGTCGTACCGGCGCGCCCGCCGCCCGGCCCCGCACCGCCAGGGTGCGACCCCGTTGCCGGGCACCCATGCCCCCATCAGCGGCAACACCTGTGAACATGTGTTTTCTCGACCGCCGCGGGCCACCGTGGACCACGGCGCGATACGGGAGGGGCAGGGGTCCGATGCACGGAGGCAAGGTCGCCGTCGTGGGCGGCAGCATCGCCGGTTGCGCTGCCGCGCTCGCCGCACACCGGGGCGGCGCGGCAGAGGTCACCGTGTACGAACGGGCCGCCGAAGACCTGGCCGAGCGCGGCGTCGGCCTGGGCATGCGCAACGCCCACTACGCCGAACTGGCCGACGCGGGCTACATGGACGCCGGCATGCCCTGGCTCCAGCTGTCCCGCCGCCGCTGGTACACGCGCGACGGCGCCGCACCGTTCGGCCGGCTGGTGGGGGAACTCGCCCTGCCGTTCCGTACGTACAACTGGGGCCCCCTCTGGCGCGCGCTGCGCGACCGGATGCCCGCGACCACCGCGTTCCACGGGGGCAGCGCGGTCCGCACGGCCGAGGCCTCGGCCGACGGCGCCGCCGTCCGCCTCGACGACGGCACCACGCACCACGCCGACCTGGTCGTCGGCGCGGACGGCTACCGTTCGGTGGTGCGCGGCGCCGCCTTCCCCGACGTACAGCCCGCGTACGCCGGGTACCTCGCCTGGCGCGGCGCCTTCCCCGCCGAACGGCTGGCCGCACTCGACGGAATCGCCCCCGGCGGCCGGTGGCCGGCCGACGACGCCGTCTTCGCCGTCTTCCCCGGCGGCCACGCCGTCATCTACCGCATCCCCGGCGAAGCGAGCGGACACCGCGTCAACTGGGCGCTGTACACCGTCCCGCCCCAAGGCGCCGACCTCGCCCTGGACACGCCCACGAGCCTGCCGCCCGGCTCCCTCGACGACATCCTGCACGCCCACTTCGCGCAGATCACCGGCGACCTCCTGCCGCCCTACTGGGGCGAGCTGGCGCGCCTCACCCTCCCCGGCGAGCTGTTCATCCAGCCCATGTACGACTTCACGGCGCCGCGCTACGCCGCCGGCCGCGTCCTGCTCGCCGGCGACGCGGCCACGGTCGCCCGCCCGCACACCGGCAGCGGCGCGGTGAAGGCCCTCCAGGACGCCACCGCCCTGGAGGCCGCCTGCGCCGCCGCCGGAAGCTGGGCCGACGTCCCCGCCGCGTACGACGCCGCCCGCGGCGCCGCGGGCCGCTCGATGATGGAACTGGGCCGCCGCCTGGGCGACGCCCTCGTCCTGCGCAGCCCGGACTGGCGCACGGTGCGCCAGGCGGACCTGGACGCCCTGTGGGCGGGGACGAACGCGGGCGCGTTCGGCGGGCGGACGCCGGACGCCGGGAAGACGCCGCCCGGCGGCCGCCGGTAGCCGCGGCGTCGTCCTTCACGGCGCGTCGGTGTACTCCATCAGGACCGGCGCGGTGTTGTTCTCCTCGTCCGGGTCCTCGGCCGGGTCGTACGGGACCGTGATGCTGCCCCGCGCGCCCTCGACCCGCCGGTCGATGCGCACCCGGAGCTTGGTGCCGAACCCGTCGGGCCCCTGCGGGCACTCCGCCCTGCGCTCCTGCTCGCCGCCCTTCTCGTGCGCGCAGTACAGAGCCTCGTCCTGCTCGCCGGGGCCGAGCGGGACCAGGGTGGTGCCCTCGGGCAGCGTCAGCCGGCCCGGGGACGGGACCTGGGTGGTCACCACCTCGCCGGTCCTCCCCTTGATGGTGAAGCCCACCGCCTTCCGGTCGGTGGTCTGCGTCGTGCGGAAGGCCAAGTGCGCGCCCCCGGTGCCGAACCCGCTCCCGTCGACCGGCCGCAGTCGCAGCGTGGCGCCGGTGCCGTGCGGGGCGTCCCCGCCCAGGCCGGCGTACTCGGGCGGGTCGCCGATCCCCCAGACCTGGGCGCTCAGGCTGCCGCTCGTCGCCGTGGTGCCGATCGTGGCCCGGAAGGCGTCGGCGACTTCGAACGCGGCGCCGGCCGGCAGCCCGGCGGGGAAGTCGCACTGGGCCCTGGTCGGCGCGTCCAGCCGGTCGTAACGGCAGTTGTCGTAGCGGGCTTCGAGGGTCGCGCCCTGCGCGACGACCTGGAGGGAGACGCCTTCGTCGAGCGGTACCTCTCCCTTGTTGCCGAAGGCCGGGGTGAAGGCGAGTTCCGAGCCGGGGGTGAGCTTCTCGCGCGGCGCGAACCGGCGTGTGGTCAGTTCGGGCGCTCCGACGACGACCCGGGTGGTGTGCCGGACCGCGGGCGCGTTGGAGCTGGTGACGGTGAGCCGGACGGAGCCGCTCTCGCCCTTCTTGGCACCGGGCGCGGTCTCCAGTTGGAAGGGGGTGAGTTCGGTCCGCTGGTAGAAGTCGGCGAGCGGGCAGGTGACGAGGTGGCCGTCCGCCTTGCAGGCCGCGGAGACCGACCGCAGGCCCGCTTTCCCCCGGAGGCCGGAGAGGTCGAAGACGGCCCGTACGTTCTTGAGCGTGCGCTCCTCGTCGCTGCCGCTGCCGCCCGCCGCGAAGGCGTGGTCGAAGGCCGGCGGGCGGGCGGCTCCGCCCGCCAGGGGAAGGTAGTACGTGTTCGGCGCACGCATCACCTGCACCTCCCGCCGCACCTTCGTCCCGGGCGGGGCCTCCTGACGAGCCGCCGCCACCGCGCCGGCGACGCCCGTCGCCAGCACCGCACCGGCCAGCACCGTCATGGTGACCAGCCGCCGACGGCTCCGGCCCGGCGGCTTCCCCTGGGGCACTCCTGTCTCGGTTTCCTCCATACGGGCACAGACATCCCAGCCACCTCAAGGGTTGCGGCTCTTCGAAAGTTCGTGCGTACCGGACAATGGGAGCGGCGAGGCCGGCTCGCCGGCCGGCGAGCCGGTGCACACCAGGAACGGACGGGACTGATCAGACATGGGACGGGTCACCGAGCGGCGCCGCGTCATCCGCATCCGCGACGGGGCCGTGAGCGCCCGCCCGGACACCCTCGTCGGCGAGGAGCCGCTGGAGATCCGCCTCGGCGGCAAGCCGCTCGCCGTCACGATGCGGACGCCGGGCGACGACTTCGCCCTGGCCGCCGGCTTCCTCGTCAGCGAAGGCGTGCTGGGTGGCGCCGAAGAACTGGCGAACATCGTGTACTGCGCCGGCGCCACCGAGGACGGGTCGAACACGTACAACGTGGTGGACGTCCAGCTCGCGCCCGGCGTCCCCGTCCCGGACATCACACTGGAGCGCAACGTCTACACGACGTCGTCCTGCGGCCTGTGCGGCAAGGCGAGCCTGGACGCGGTCCGCACCACCGCCCGCTGGTCCCTGGACGCGCCCGCTGCCGCGGCCCGCATCACGCCCGCGACGCTGTCCGCGCTGCCCGGCAGGCTCCGTGCGGCACAGCGGGTGTTCGACCGGACGGGCGGGCTGCACGCCGCCGCGCTCTTCGACACGGACGGTGAACTCCTCGACGTGCGCGAGGACGTCGGCCGGCACAACGCCGTCGACAAGGTCGTCGGCCGCGCCCTCCAGGACGGGCGGCTGCCGCTGCGCGACACCATCCTGATGGTGTCGGGCCGGGCCTCGTTCGAACTGGTCCAGAAGGCGGTCATGGCGGGCATCCCCACGCTCGCCGCCGTCTCGGCGCCGTCCTCCCTCGCCGTCGACCTGGCCGCCGAGACCGGCCTGACGCTGGTGGGCTTCCTGCGGGGCACGTCGATGAACGTGTACGCGGGCGAAGAACGTCTGGCCCTGGGCGCGGAGGTGGCGCGGGGCTGACCGCGGGTCACGGGCGGGCGCGGGCCGTCAGTTTGCCTGTCCCGGCTCCGCGACGCGCGCCAGCAGCGCCATCAGCTGTTCGCGTTCGGCGGGCGTGAGCGCCGCGGTCAGCTCCTCGTTGGCCCGGTCGCCCAGCTTCTCCGTACGGCGCAGCCTGCGCTCCCCCGCGGGCGAGATCCCGACGGCGTTCTTCCGCCGGTCCTTCGGGTCGGGGGTGCGGGTGACCAGGCCGTCGGCCTGGAGGTCGTTGACGACCGCGACCATGTCTTTCGGGTCGATGCCGGTGCTGCGGCCCAGTTCCGCCTGGGACACCGGGCCCAGTTCGCCGACGGCCGACAGCACCGCGTGGTGCGTCATCCGCATGCCTTCCTCGGCCAGCGCCTCGGCGACGAGCCGGTGGCCGCGGGCGGCGGCCCGGCCGAGCAGCCAGCTGGGGAGGGCGCGGATGCGGGCGGGCGCGTACGGGGTCTCTGCCATGGCACCAGCCTACCGAATTCCGTTGGGTGCCCCAACGAATGCTGTTATCGTTGGGGCACCCAACGGTTGGGGCGGTCCCGCCGTGCGGTTCCCCCTGCGTGGCGCCCGGCCACGCCCCTCACCCCGGAGGTGCCCATGCGGCGAGTCCGCTTCCACGCGTACGGCGGTCCCGAAGTCCTGCGGGTCGAGGAGGCCGAGGCCCCCGAGCCGGGGCCGGGCGAGCTGCTCGTCCGCACGGAGGCCATCGGCGTGAGCCTGCCGTCCGTGCGCCGGACGCGCGGCGACGGCCGGGGCGGCGGCGTACCGCTGCCCGCCGTCCTGGGCGGCGAGGTCGCCGGCGAGGTCGTCGGCCTGGGCCCGGACGTCACCGGCTTCGCGGCCGGCGACCGCGTCACCGGCCTCAGTTTCACCGGCTCGTACGCCGAGACCGCCACCGTGCCGGCCGCGCTGGCCGCCCGGATACCGGACGGCGCGAGCAGCGTGGACGCCGTCGCGCTGGTACGCGGCGGGCAGGTCGCGCTCGCCGCGCTGGCCACCGCCGCCCCCACCGGCACGGAGTCGGTGCTGATCACGGGCGCGGCCAGCGCCACCGGGCACCTGGCGGTACAGCTGGCCAAGCTGCGGGGCGTGCCGCGGGTCGTGGCGGCCGCCGGCTCCGCCGCCAAGGCGGAGTTCCTGTACGGGCTCGGCGCCGACGAGGTCGTGGCGTACGAGGACGAGTCCTGGGGCGAACCGGCCGACATCGTCCTCGACGGCGTCGGCGGCGACCTCCTGCCGCGCGCGGTGGCGGCCCTCGCCCCCGGCGGGCGGCTGGTGTTCTTCAACTCGGGCGGCGGCACGGTCCCCGCGTTCGACCTCCTCGCCGGATCGAAGACCATCACGGGGCTGACCATGGCCCGCTTCGCCGCCACCCGCCGGGAGCTGTACGACCGGCACGGCGCCGAACTGTGGGAACACTTCTTCGCCGGCCGGCTGCGGGCCGCCGTACACGCCGAGATACCGCTGGCCGAGGCCGCGCGGGCGCACGAGATCATCGAGGCCCGCGCCAACCTCGGCAAGGTGGTGCTGCGCCCGTGAGCGCCCGGCGCGGCCCGGAGACGCACACCGGTGTGCCCGGCGTGCTCCGGACGAGGGAAATCCGGCCGGGTGCGAAGAAGCGCCGCGCGTGACTTGTGGCAGTGCCGGGGGCCCAGTAGCTTCCTGCGCACCGGAGTCAGGACATGGGACATCCTACGTAGGACGTCGGATGTCCACCCGTCCCTGCCTCCCGCCGCTCCGCCCCTCCCTCCCTTCTCTCCTCCTCCGACGCCTCCCGACGCCTCGAAGGGCAGGTCGGAACATGACGCCACCGTTCCGCGCACACGACAAGCACCGTGACAGACCCGCCACCGGGACCGGCGGCACCCCCCGCCGCGGCCCTCGTCCCCGGCGCCGCACCCTGGCCGCGATGGCCACGGCGGCCGCCGTCCTCGTCCCGGTGGCCACCGCGCAGGCCCGCCCCTCCACCACGCCCACCAACGCCTTTCCCGCCACCGGCTTCGACCAGCAGGTGCTGTTCAAAGCGGCGCAGGAGCACGGCTACGCGTGCTTCCGCATCCCGGCCGTCGTACGGTCCGCCAACGGCACCCTGCTCGCCTTCGCCGAGGGCCGGGTCAACAACTGCGGCGACGCCGGCGACATAGACCTCGTACTCAAACGCTCCACCGACGGCGGCCGCACCTGGGGCCCCCTCCAAGTCGTCAACGAAGGCGGCGGGGACACCCACGGCAACCCGGCCCCCATCGTCGACCGCGAGACCGGCCGCATCCTCCTCGCCGAGACCTACAACAAGGGCCGTCCGGACGCCGGCAACTGCGACGTCCCCTGCGACCGCACCCCGCACCTCCAGTACAGCGACGACGACGGTGCCACCTGGTCCGCGCCCCGCGACCTGACCTCCGCTATCCGGCCCGCCGGATGGAACTCCTGGTACGCGACCGGGCCGGTGCACGGCATCCAGCTCGCCCGCGGGCGGCACGCCGGGCGGCTGGTCTTCACCGTCAACGCCGAGAGCCACGCGGGCGGCCGGATAACCGCCAACCACGCGGCGCTGATGCTCAGCGACGACGGCGGCGACACCTGGCGGGTCGGCGCCGTGGACAGCTATCCGACCGCCGCCGACGGCACGTTCCGCCAGAAGCCGTCCGAGATGAGCCTGCTGGAACGATCCGACGGCACGGTGTACGTCAACGCGCGCGAACAGGACGGCACCGACCTGGGCCACCGCACGGCAGCCGTCAGCCACGACGGCGGCGCGTCCTTCGCCCGGCCCTTCCGCACACTGCCCGACCTGTACGCGCCCATGGTGCAGGGCTCCGTGCTGCGGTCGCCCCGGCGGGACTCCGACCGCCCCGCCCGTACGCTGTTCGCCGCGCCCGCCGACCCCGACCGCCGCCGCACCATGACCGTCCGCTCCTCGTACGACGAGGGCCGCACCTGGGAGGGCGTGGACCGCGGGGCCCGCATCACCACCGACTGGTCCGGCTACTCGGACCTGGTGACCGTCTCCCCCGGCCTGACCGGCCTGCTGTACGAGGGCGGCGCCGCCGACGCCCGCGACGAGATCCGCTTCGCGCGCTTCACCGACGACTGGCTCGGGCCGCGCCGGGCCCCCGACCCGACGACCGACGACCGCGGGCGGCACGCCCGGCCCGCCCTCGTCCTGGGCGGCGCCCGCCCGGTACCGGGCCGCTTCGGCGGCGGGCTCTCCTTCGACGGCCGGGACGACGCCGTACGGCTGCCCTTCCGCTCCACACTCCCCCTCGGCAGCGGGGACTTCACGTGCAGCCTCTGGTTCCGCTACCGCGCCGGCTCCGGCGAGCAGCCCTTCCTGTGGATGGGCGGCGTGGGCAGCCGCAGCCCGCAGGTGGCGCTGCGCGGCGACCCCGCCCGCAAGCGGATCAGCGCCTTCATCACCGCGCTCGACGGCGCCCGGCCGGCCGCCACCGCGGAGGTCGCCTCCACCACCGCGTACAACGACGGCCGGTGGCACCACCTGGCGCTGCGGCGCGCCGGCGGCCGGCTCGCCCTCACCGTCGACGGGACCGACACCCGCACGGCCGCCGACGTGCCGGGCTCCGTGAGCCGCAACTCGGTCTTCGGCGTCCACGCGGGGCAGAAGGTGGACAGCCGCTCCCAGTTGACCGGCGACCTGGACGAAGTGCGCGTGTACGGGCGCGCGTTGAGCGACGCCGAACTGGCCCGGGTACGCGAGGACAACGCGCGCGTCGACGGCCCGGTCGTCCTGCACCTGCCCCTCGACGACGTGGACGACGACGAGGAGACCGGGCCCAGGCGCTCCCGGGCTCACCCCTCCTGACGCGCAGCCAGGGTCCGCTGCATGAGTACGAAGATCTCGGCCACGGCGTCCAGGTCTGCCGGGATTGCGGGGCGAATGGTCACCGCCGGCACTGTCACGGCTGCTCGTTTCTCTGTAGTGAGCTACGAGTGGACCCCTGCGGCGCCGCGCTCAGCACGGGCCGGTTCTGCGCGTCGGGCCGGTCTTGCGCCTCGGGCCGGTCCTGCGCGTCGGGTAGGCCGGCCGCCTGGGCGGCGTACCGCTTCGAGAGGACCGCGCAGACCATCAGCTGCATCTGGTGGAACAGCATCAGCGGAAGCACCGCCAGCCCGGCCTGGGCGCCGAAGAGGACGCTGGCCATGGGGAGTCCGGCGGCCAGGCTCTTCTTCGAGCCGGCGAAGGTGATCGCGATCCGGTCGCCGCGCGGGAAGCCGGCCTTCTTGGAACCGTAGGAGGTGAGCGTCAGCATCAGGGCCAGCAGGACGGCCTCGACGCCCAGCAGGCCCAGCAGGCGCCAGACGGAGACCTGGTGCCAGATGCCCTCGACCATGCCGGTGCTGAAAGCGCTGTAGACGACGAGGAGTATCGAGCCGCGGTCGACGAAACCGAGGATCTTCTTGTGGCGGGTGATGAAGCCGACGATCCAGCGGCGCAGCAGCTGACCGGCGAGGAACGGCACCAGCAGTTGCAAAACGATCGTGACCAGGGAGTCCGCCGAGAAGCCACCCCCGTCGCCGCCCAGCAGGAGCGCCGCCAGCAGCGGGGTGACGACGATGCCGACGAGGCTGGAGAAGGAGCCCGCGCAGATCGCCGCCGCGACGTTGCCGCGCGCTATGGAGGTGAACGCGATCGAGGACTGGACGGTGGAGGGGACCAGGCACAGGAAGAGCAGGCCGGTGTACAGGGCCGGCGTCAGGACGTACGGGACGAGGCCGCGGGCGGCCAGGCCCAGCAGCGGGAAGGCCACGAACGTGCAGGCCAGGACCGTCAGGTGCAGGCGCCAGCTGCGCATCCCGGCCATCGCCTCCCGGGTGGAGAGCCGGGCGCCGTACAGGAAGAAGAGCAGTGCGACGGCTCCGGTGGACGCGTCGCCCGCGACGGTGGCGGCGGTGCCGCGCGCGGGGAGCAGCGCCGCGAGGCCGACGGTGCCCACGAGGGCCAGGATGAACCCGTCCACGGGGAGCCAGGAGGGGATCTTGAGCTGAGGGCGGCGCATGGTCTCTCTTCGGGTTCGGTGCGGGAGGAGGCGGACGGTGTCCCCTCCAGCCTGCCTGGGCCCGCTCCCATCGGGAAGCCCTCTTACCGTGCTGACTGCTATCACGAGGTGTGATGACGGGGTTAGGCTGGGGCCATGTTCGATCCCGTGCAGCTGCGCACGTTCCTCGCGGTGGCCCAGACGCTGAGCTTCACCCAGGCCGCGCACCGTCTCGGCCTGCGGCAGTCCACGGTGAGCCAGCACGTGCGCAAGCTGGAGGAAGCGGCCGGGCGCCGGCTGTTCGCGCGGGACACCCACGCCGTGGACCTCACCGAGGACGGCGAGGCGATGCTCGGCTTCGCGCGCACCATCCTGGAGGCCAACGAGCGGGCCGCCGGTTTCTTCACGGGCACCCGGCTGCGCGGCCGGCTGCGGTTCGGGGCCTCGGAGGACTTCGTGCTGACCCGGATGCCGGAGGTGCTGGAGGAGTTCCGGCGCGACCACCCCGAAGTGGAGCTGGAGCTGACGGTCGAGCTGTCCGGCACGCTGCACGAGCTGCTGGCGGCCGGCCGGCTCGACCTCGTACTGGCCAAACGCCGCCCGGGTGCGGCGCGCGGCCGCCCGGAGGCGGCGACCGGCCGGCTCGTCTGGCGGGACCGGCTGGTGTGGGTCGGCACGGACCGGATGCGCCTGGACGCGCGGCAGCCGGTTCCGCTGGTGGTGTTCCCGCCGCCCGCGGTGACCCGGGCCCGCGCGCTGGAGGCGCTGGAGCGGCAGGGCCGCGACTGGCGCGTCGCCTGTACGAGCGGCAGCCTGAACGGTCTGATCGCCGCCACCCGGGCGGGCCTGGGCGTGATGGCGCACAGCCTCGGCATGATCCCGCCTGGCCTGGTCCGGATGCCGTCCCGGGCCGGGCTGCCGGAACTGGGCGGGGTGGACTTCGTCCTGCTGTACGGGGAGCGGGACGGCGCGGCCAGGGGCCCGGCGGACGCCCTCGCCGAAGCGATACTGGCGGGCGGCGACCGGTTGCAGCTGCCGTAGCCCGGTCCGCGCCGCCGAACGGAGAGATTCGGTGCAGATCCGGTCCCGGTGCCGTGATCGTCGGGCGCGGGCCGCCCCCGGCGATGTCCCGGCTTCTCCGGAGTCACCCGATTTCGCCGCATGACCAGCGACTATGCCACCCGTCCCGGGGGCGGGACGCCCCTGACGCGCGCCGTCCCGTTGGGGTACGGTCTCGGCCCTGTGAGGAGCACCACGAGGAGCTGGGCCATTGCGCGAGTTCACCGTCCCACCTTTGGCGACGGCGCCCCGCGTCGGCGGGTTGGCGGACGCCGTGTTCGACCATGCCGACGCGGATCCCGCGCGTATCGCGCTGGCGCGTAAGGACGCCGCGGGCCACTGGCGGGACGTGAGCTCGGCGCGGTTCCGCGACGAGGTGCTGGCCTTGGCGAAGGGGCTGCTCGCGCAGGGCGTCCGCTTCGGCGACCGGGTCGGGATCATGTCCCGTACCCGCTACGAGTGGACCCTGTTCGACTTCGCCCTGTGGTCCGTGGGCGCCCAGCCCGTACCGCTGTATCCGACCTCGTCCGCCGAGCAGGTCTTCTGGATGCTGCACGACGCGGGCGTGACGGCCTGCATGGTCGAGCACGAGGACCACGCGATGACCATCGGTTCGGTCGTCGACCGGCTGCCGCAGCTGCGCCGCCTGTGGCAGCTGGACGCCGACCCGGTGGCCGAGCTGACCGCGGCGGGCGCGCACCTGGAGGACGACGTGGTGCACCGCCACCGCATGGCCGTCACCCCGGACGCCACCGCCACGGTCATCTACACCTCCGGCACCACCGGCCGCCCCAAGGGCTGCGTGATCAGCCATGCCAACTTCATGGCGGAGGCCGACAACATCGTCGAGCGGTACGAGACGGTCTTCCACTCCAAGCCCGGCGACGAGGCGTCCACCCTGCTGTTCCTGCCGCTCGCCCACGTCTTCGGCCGGATGGTGCAGGTCGCGGCCGTACGCGGGCGGGTCAAGCTGGGCCACCAGCCCGAACTGAGCGCCGCGGCCCTCCTGCCCGACCTCCGGTCCTTCCGGCCCAGCTTCATCCTCGCCGTGCCGTACATCTTCGAGAAGGTCTTCTCGGCGGCCCGGCGCAAGGCCGAGGCGGAGGGCAGGTCCGGCCCCTTCGAGAAGGCCGTCGACGTGGCGGTCCGGTACGCGGAAGCGCTGGAGCACAAGGCGTTCGGCACCGCGTCGGGGCCCGGCGGCGCGCTGCGCATGCAGCACCAGCTCTTCGACAAGCTGGTCTACAGCAAGGTGCGCGAGGCCATGGGCGGCCGGGTGCGGCACGCCATGTCGGGCGGCTCCGCGATGGAGCGCCGGCTCGGGCTGTTCTTCGCGGGCGCCGGCGTGACGATCTACGAGGGGTACGGCCTGACCGAGTCCACCGCCGCCGCCACCGCCAACCCGCCCGAGCGCACCCGCTTCGGCACGGTCGGCTGCCCGGTGCCCGGCACCACCGTGCACATCGCCGAGGACGGCGAGATCTGGCTGCACGGCGGCCAGATATTCCAGGGCTACCTGAACAACGCCAAGGCGACCGACGCCGTCCTGCGCGACGGCTGGCTGGCCACCGGCGACCTCGGGGCGCTCGACGAGGACGGCTATCTGACGATCACCGGCCGGAAGAAGGAAATCCTGGTCACCTCCGGCGGCAAGACCCTGTCCCCCGTCGTCCTGGAGGAGCGGGTACGGGCGCACCCCCTCGTCGCCCAGTGCATCGTCGTCGGCAACGACCGCCCGTACGTCGCCGCCCTGGTGACGCTGGACCCGGAGGCGGTCACGCACTGGCTCGCCATGCGCGGCAAGCCGGAGCTGCCGCCGACGGACCTGGTGCACGACCCGGACCTGGAGACCGAGATCCGGCGGGCCGTCGTCGCCGCCAACACGCTGGTCTCGCAGGCCGAGTCGATCCGTACGTTCCGGATACTGGCCCACCAGTTCAGCGAGGAGCACGGCCTGCTGACGCCCTCCCTCAAGCTCAAGCGCAAGGCCATCGAGGCGGCGTACGCGACCGAGGTGGACGCGCTGTACCGGTCGTGACCAGGCGCGCCCTTCGGCGTGGCGCTCCCCCGCGCGGGGGAGGCGGTTCATCCCCGTGCCGGACGTGCCGCCCCGCGGCCGCCGGGAGGCTCGTACCTCGTGAACACCGACAAACGCACGGGCCGCCAGGTCCTCCTCGGCCGGGCCGCCGTCGCGGCCTGCGCCCCTTACCTCCTGCTCAAGCTGCTGTGGATAGTGGGCTGGGACATCGGCGTGGTGGACCTCCAGGGCACCGGCCGGGGCGCCTGGGTCGCCGCCAACGTCATCACCTTCCTCATGGACGCCATCGCCGCCACCGTGGCGTACACGCTCGCCCGCCCGTCGGGGACGCGGGCCCCGGCGTGGCTGCTCGCGCTGCCCTTGTGGATGGCGTCCGGGCTGCTCACCCCCCTGATGCTGGCCGTGCCGGCGGGTTCGGCCATCGCGGCCGTGACCGGCGCGGCGAACCCGATGGCGTCCGGTGCGTTCCTCCAGCCCTGGGTCTTCGTGGTCGTCTACGGCGCGTTCATCGTCGAGGGCGTCACCCTGCTCGGTGCCTTCACGGTGTACGCGCACCGGCGGTGGGGCACGCTGCTGCGCCGGCTCCTGGGATCCGTACCGGCTCCCGCCCCGGCGGTGCGCGCGGCGCGGCGGCTGCTCGGTGTGCCCGCGGCGCTGCTCATGGCGGTGATCGGCGTTGTCGACGTGCTGTGGGGCCTCGGTGTGCCGACCGGTGCCGGAGCGGCGGCCCTGCCCGCGCGGAGCACCATCACGGCCACGTCCGAGGTGGTGCAGGGCCTGCTCTCGCTGGCCGGCGCGGCGGGGCTGGCCGCTCTGCTCTTCCCCCACCGGGGTCCCGGCCGCCGGCTGCGCACCCGGGTGCCGCTCGCGCTGGCCTGGCTGGGGTCCGCCTCGGTGTTCGCCTGGGGCGGCACGCTGTGGCTCTCGTGGACGGTGACCGAGGCACTGGGCGGCGGCAGCAGCTCGCCGGCCCGCGGGCTGCCCGGCCTGATGGGCGCACTGGAACTGGTCGCGGGACTGGTGGTGCTCTGCCTGGGCGCTCTGGCCCTGGCCGAGGAAACTTCCGGAACAATCGGTTCCGGGTGCGCGGGAATGCCGCGTAGCGGATGATCGTTGACGTTGGAGTACATGTACGTCGACCTAAGGATCGAATCGCTCGTGAGCAAGGTCCCCCACATCACCCTCAACAACGGCGTCGCCATGCCGCAGCTCGGCTACGGCGTCTGGCAGGTGCCGGACGACGAGGCCGCCACGGCCGTCGGTACCGCCCTGGAAGCCGGGTACCGCAGCATCGACACCGCAGCGATCTACGGCAACGAGGAGGGCACGGGGAAGGCGCTCGCCGCCTCCGGCATCGCTCGTGAAGAGCTCTTCGTGACGACGAAGCTGTGGAACGACGCCCAGGGCTACGACTCCACCCTGCGCGCCTTCGACGAGTCCCTGGACAAGCTGGGCCTGGAGTACGTGGATCTGTACCTGATCCACTGGCCGATGCCCGCCAAGGACACGTTCGTGGACACGTACCGGGCGTTCGAGAAGATCTACGAGGAGGGCCGGGCCAAGGCCATCGGCGTCTCCAACTTCCAGCCCGCCCACCTGGAGCGGCTGCTCGGTGAGACCTCGGTCGTGCCCGCGGTCGACCAGATCGAGCTGCACCCGCAGCTCCAGCAGTCCGAAGCCCGCGCCTTCCACGCCCGGCACCGCATCGCGACCGAGGCCTGGTCGCCGCTGGGCCAGGGCAAGGACCTCCTGCAAGACGCCACGATCACCGGGCTCGCCGGGAAGTACGAGCGCACCCCCGCGCAGATCGTCCTCCGCTGGCACCTCCAGCTCGGCAACGTCGTCATCCCGAAGTCCGTGACCCCGTCCCGGATCAAGGAGAACATCGACGTCTTCGGCTTCGAGCTGGACGACGCCGACATGGCGGCGATCGCGGCCCTCGACTCGGGCACCCGCCTGGGCCCGGACCCGGACGCCTTCAACGGCTGAGGTCACCGCGGCCGGACCACCGTGTCCGGCGCACCGCCTCCACGCGACGCCGCCGCCCCGCCCGGGGCGGCGGCGTCGTCGCGTCTCTCCCCCTCCGCCCCAGCTCACCCGCGGTTTCCCGGTTTCCCCCGGTCCGCAGGGGACGGGAAACCCCTTGGCCCGCGGTACGGCACAGGACGAATGTCATGGGTGCCGGGTCCGAGCAGCCGACGGCCCCGGCGCACCGAGCACCACCCAACGGAGGAGATCCGGATGATCCGCATTCCGCGTGCCACCGCCCTCGCGGCCGGCGCGGCCGTACTCGCCCTCGCCGGCAGCACGGTCGCCGCTGCCGCCGGCAGCAGCCCCGGCTCCGCGGCCGCCGCGCAGCAGGCCGCCCCCGCCGCGTTCCAGGACGTCGTCTGCACCGTCAACGACAACGGCGTCAACTACCGCGGCGGTCCGGGCACCAACTACCCGGTCCTGGGCCAGGTGAACAAGGGCCAGAAGATGAACGCGAAGGGCAGCGAAGGCTCCTGGGTCATGGGTGACCTCTGGGGCGGCCGCACCGGGGTGTGGATCCACCGCGCCTACCTCGACTGCTGACCCGGCGCGCCGGCGCGCCGACCGGACGGCGGGGTGGTGGAGGGTTTCCCGGCCCGGGAGGGCCGCCACCCCGCCCGCGGCGGCCGGCCGCCTGCCACGGACTCCGCACGCGAACGCCAACGGGGGCGCGGAGCGGCACGAACGTGGCAACGGCGGCCGGCCAGGGGGCGGACAGGCGGTGTCGTCACCGCAGCGCGTACCCGCCGTCGGGGTAGAGCGTGGAGCCCGTCATGTACGTGTTGGTGAACAGGAAGAGCACCGCGTCGGCCACTTCGCCTTCCGTGCCCAGGCGGCCGAGGAGGGCGGCGTCACGGTAGCCGTCCGCCGCCGGTTCGCGGACGGACGCGGGGCGCCGGCTCCAGAGGTTGCCGTCGACCATGCCGGGGGACACGACGTTGACGCGTACGGGGGCCAGTTCCACGGCCAGGCCGCGGCCCAGACCTTCTACCGCCGCGTTGCAGGCGACGTAGGCGGGCGCCACGCCCGCCGGGCGGACGCTCGCGGCGCCGGACATCAGGACGACGGAGCCGTCCTCGGCCAGCAGGGGCGCCGCATGGCGGACCGCGTGGTACTGGCCCCAGAACTTGCTGACGAAGGGGCTCTCCGCGTCCTCGTCGCTCAACTCCCGCATGGGGCCCGTGCGGTAGGAGGCGGCGGGGGTGAAGAGGTGGTCGACGCGGTCGACGCCTTGGAAGAACGCGGCGATGGAGTCCTTGTCGGTGTTGTCGACGGTGCGCCAGCGGGCCGCGTCGCCCAACTCCTTCGCGGCCGCGGCCAGTCGCTGTTCGTCGCGGCCGCCGAGGATCACGGAGGCGCCGGCGGCGACGGACCGGCGGGCCGTTTCCAGGCCGATGCCGGCCGAGCCGCCGATGACGACCACGGTGCGGCCGGCGAGTCGGGCGAGCGGGTCCGGTGCGGGGGTGCTGGTCATGCGGTTCCCTTCGGTGGCGGGAGGGCGAGCGGGCAGGGTGCGCTCGGGGACTTACGTCGCCAACCAAGGGGCGGGTGGGGGCATTCCCGACTCACCGGCCGTCGGCGGGGCCGGAGCGGCAGCCGGTGTCTTCTTGCCGCGAGGGTCCGTCAGACACCGTGCCGCCGCCCTCGGCCGCCTCGTTCGCCCGGTCCCTATCCGGCTGCCGCGCCGCCGGCAGGCAGCACGGTGAAATCGTGCTCCGTCATCACAGGGGCGGAGAAGCCGCAGACACCGTCCTGTCCGGTCCAGTCACCGCTGTCGAAGGCCCAGCCGGTGCCGGCCGGCGCCCCGGCGTCGATCTTCATGCGCATGGCGACTTCCGCCCGCGCACCGGGCTCGACGTCCTGCGCGAAGTTGAAGCCCAGGGGCAGTTCCTGCTCGGTGAGCGTGCGCCACTGCCCGGACGTCGGGTCGAACCGCTGCACCTTGACGAATTCGTTCGCCGGCTGGAACGTCGCGCTGTCGGAGAAGCTGGGGTGCAGCTTGCCGCCGACCTCCTTCAGCGTCTGCTGCGAGGTGTTGGTGGCCCGCAGGGTGAACTCCGCCCAGTCCGCACCGGCGACGAACCGGTTCGGGAACCCTTCGAGTTCCGTGGTGATCCGGGAGTCCTCCTGGGACCACCGGCACCCGGCGTGCGGGTTTTCCAGCGCACTGGGCTTCCAGGCGGGGCGGGTCTCTTGGGCACTGGCGCCAGGGGCGGCCACCAGTACGGTCGAGGCCAGAGCAGCGGTGGCAGCGGCGGCCGTCAGGGCGCGGCGAAACATCATGATGTTCTCTTCGTGTAGGGCGGTGTCGTCACGTGCGGAGGAGCACGCACAAGATCGACAGCCCTGCCCTCGGGAAGGTTGCACGACGAGCGGCGCCAGGTCTCGTGATCGTTCTCACTCGGCTGCCCGGCCGGCCGGCGGCCGGGTCACGCGGCGCGGGCCGTGTGGAAGGACTGGGCGGCGAGCCAGAAGAGGTCGCCGCGCTGGGCGAGGCCGGCCGGGTCGGCGGGGTCGAGGAGGCGGTCGAGGGTGGCGCGGTCCTCCGCGTCCAGTTCGTCGCCGAACACCTCCGCGTAGCGCTCGAACTGGGTGACGGCGTACGCGCGGGTGGTGGGGTCGAGCGGGGCGGGGCGGTCGAGCAGGAAGCTGCGGCTGCGCGGGGAGTGCAGGCCGGCGGCCGTCAGGACGGCGGGCCAGTCCTCGACGAGGTCGCGGGCGCCGGGCAGCGCCGCCCGCATCCGTACGAACCAGTCCTCGTGCACCACGTCGAGACGGTTGAGGAAGCCGGGGCGGCCGATGCCGAAGTCGCGGGGCAGCATGCGCGCGGGCAGGCCGCCCTCGGACACGACGAGCAGCCCGCGCGGCCGCAGCAGGCGGGCCAGCGCGTCCACCGCCGCGGCCTGGTCGCCCACGTGGTGCAGGGCCTTGCTGGACCAGATGACGTCGGCGTCCCCGATGCCGTCGATGCCGTCGGGCAGCTCGGCGGTCTCTGTGCGGAACCGGTCGGCGAGGCCGAGCCGGGCGGCGCGGTCCCTGGCGCGGTCGAGCAGCGCCTCGGTCGGGTCGACGGCGACGATCTCGGCGTTGGGGAAGGCGTGGGCGAGCAGGCAGCTGGTGACGCCGGGGCCGCTGCCGACGTCGAGTACGCGGCGGACCTCGTCGGGGCCGGGGCCTGCGGACTCCGTCAGCAGGTCGCGCAGCCAGGCCGTGGCCTGTTCGAGGACCGGGGTGTAGATCTCGGCGTCCCGTTCCAGGTGGGTGGCCATGGCGTCCCAGTCCATCTCGGTGCTGCCGTGGTGATGGTGGTGGTCGTGCTTCGGGGCGGCGGTGCCGTGTGTGTGGTCGGTCATGGGCCGAGGGTGCGGCAGACCGGACCGAAAGGCAACCTTTGTTGCCGGTTCGGCAAAGGGCCCCGCGTGCGGCCCGGCGGCCGGGCCGCCGTAAGGTCTGGACCGTGGGAACTCCAGGATGGATGCCGCCGACCGAGACGGAACGGCGACTGTGTGAGGCCGGCGCGCGGGGCGACTGGGAAGGCCAGATCGCGGCAGTGGCCGGCGAGGACCTGTATCTGCTGGTGCCCCAGCAGGGCCAGGACCCGCTGCCGGTCTACGACGACCCCGCGGTGGGCGGCACCTGCATCCCCGTGACGACCCGCGGCATGCTGCCGCCGTGGCACCCCCAGCAGCTCTTCGACCGGGTCTCGGTCGAGGAACTGGCGCAGGACTGGCCGAACGACAAGTGGATGCTGGCGGTCAACCCCGGTACGCCGTGTGCCGCGTACCTGCCCGCCACCGCCGCGCACCGCGGCGCCTGGGCGCGCATCCGGGCCCAGTACGGCGTACGGCCCGGCGGCATGCTCACCACCCACCTCGGCGGGCCGCTGCACGGCCCGCTCGCCCAGGGGCTCGCCTGCGGCGCGCCGATCGCCGTGCACCACAGCGTGCCGTGGAACGAACTGGGCACCGCCTTCCTCGACTACGCGACCGACGCCGAGCTGCTCCGCGACCAGTGGTCGGTCGTGGACCCGGCCTCCTGGCAGCAGCGGCTGGACCAGTTGCTGAACGCGCAGTTCGTGCCGGCGGACGCGGAGGCCGCGCTGCGCGCCCGTGCCGGAAAGGGCGACGGGAGCGGGGAGGGCGCGGCGGACGCGAAGGCCGGTTCGGGCGAGGTGCCGGAGCTGGTGGAGAAGTACGAGGAGCGCTTCCGCGCGGACGGGTTGCTGCCCGCCGGCGGGCAGGTGAAGTCGCTCGCCGCGCTGGACTACGCGCACGCCGTCAACCTGGTCCGCTGGGGTCTGGGCGCCCGTTTCTGCGCGCCGCCGCAGGCCGAGCAGGCGGTGCTGCGCGCCGGGGAGCTGGCGCGGGCGGCGTACGGCTCGTGGCAGGAGTTCTCCGCCGGCTACGCCCTCGGGCGGCTGCTGGCCTTCGACAACGGCTGGTTCGGCCCGCCGTACGCGGAAGCCGTGCACATCCACCGCGTCCTCGCCCAGGACCCCGCCTCGCCCTGGGCGAACCTGCCGTTCGCCTGACGGCGCCGGACGCCCGCCGGCGTCAGGCGATGTCCGTGACGGTCACCGTCACGGCGACCGACGGCGCGGCCCCGCCCGGTTCCCGCAGCGCCTGCCCGACCGCCGCCGCGACCCGGGTCCTGACCTCGCGGGTCACGTCCAGTGCCCGGTGGCCGCGCCGGACCGCCAGGTGGACGCGGATCCGCCAGTCGCCTGGGCCCGGCCCGCGCTCGGCCCGTACGCCGGCCACCTGGCCGCCCGGGCGCCGTACCGTGCCGCGTACCAGTGCGCCCAGGCCCGACCGGAGGAAGGCGACCCCTGGGGTGTCCTTGGCCGCCCCGGCCGCGGCCCGCAGGACCTCGGCGTGCAGCTGCGCGTCGCCCCTCATGCCGTGCCCGCTTCCCCGGCGTCCGTGCCGCGGCCGCCGCGCCCCGCGTCGCCGTCCTCGCTCTCGCTCTCGCTCTCGACGAGGTCCACGACGCTGACGTCGATCTCCTCGACGCGCAGGCCGACGCGGTCCCGCGCCGCCGCGCGGACCCGTTCGCGCACCCGGTCGGCCAGCGCGTGCAGGGGCCACTCGTACCCGGCGGCCAGTTGCAGCGCCACCTTCACGGGGCCGTGCGGCGCGAGCAGCGTGACCCGGCAGCTGCCCGCCTGGACGCCCGGCAGGGTCTCGGCGGCGGCGCGGAAGGTCTTGGCGGCCGCCGCCTCGGTGATCCACGCGTCGTCCTCGGGCTCGCCCAGCGGCAGGGTGCGCCCCGGGCGGAGTTCCGTTCTGACCAGGTCCATGACCCGGGCCGTGAAGCGTTCGGCGCTGCGGTCGTCCTCGTCGCGTGCGGCCGCGACGGCGGCCTGCCGGGCCTCGCGTACGTAGGTGTCGAGCACGCCGAGGCCGGCGAGTGCCTCCCGGCAGTACGGGCACTGCGCGGCGTGCGCGGCGGCCTCCCCGCCCCCGTCCGTACGGCCGGGCTCGTTCTCCTCCCACACGGACGACAGCGCGCGGCCGCAGGGCAGGATCGGGTCGTCGTGCTCGCCTAGCGCCATGCGCCCATCGCCTCCGTCAGATAGCGGCGTGCTCGGAAGACCCTGCCACGTACCGCCTGGTGGCTGATGCCCACCACCTCGGCGATGCCCTCGTACGGCAGGGCGTGCAGCTCGCGCAGGACCCAGCAGGCGCGCTGCTCCGGGGTGAGGCCGGCCATCGCCCGGGTCAGCGCCTCGACGGCGGCGGTCGACTCGGCCGCCCGCACCGGTGACGAGGCGTGCTCGGGCGCGCTCGGCTCGGGCACCGAGCCGAGGTCCTGGGTCGGCCGGCGGGCCCGCAGCAGGTTCAGGCACCGGTTGGTGACGATGCGGTACATCCAGGTCGGGAACGAGGCGTCGCCGCGGAACTCGGGAATTCTGCGCCACGCGCTCACGAAGGCGTCCTGTACGGCGTCCTCCGCGTCGGTGCGGCTGCCGAGCAGCCGGGTCGCGAGGCGCAGGAGCTGAGCGCTGTGGCGGCGTACGAGCACCTCGAAAGCCCCCTCGTCCCCCTCCCCGGCACGCACGGCCAGCAGGGCATCGCTGGGTTCGGGCACTCGACGGCTCCTTCCGTCCCTGTTTCTTAGCATTTCCGGGCGCTCTGCGCACCAGCGCACACCGCCGGACCGGTCACCCCGGGCGCGCTTGTACGCTGCGCGAACGGGCAGACGCAACGGGCCGGTGCACGCCGGCGCGCCGGGCGACGACGAGAGGACGGACACACCATGGGCGGGAGCGGTACGGACCGGGCGCTGGTCGCCGCCGGGACCGGCAGACCGCGGGGCGCGCCGCGGCCCGACTGGCCCCGGCTGCGGACCGCGGCCCGCCGGACCCCGGTCTCGGTCTGGAACGACGACGTGTCCGACTGGGCCGCCAGCCTGACGTACTACTCGGTGCTGGCCCTGCTGCCCTCGCTCATCGTCACCATCTCGCTCATCGGCATCGCGGACCCCGCGGCCACCGAGGAGCTGATCAACCACCTCAGTGCGATCGCCCCGGCCGGGTCGGGCGCGACGGTCCGCCGGGCGCTGGTCGGCATGGCCCATTCGCGGACCGCGGCGTGGCTGCTCGTGGGCGGCGCTTCGGTCAGCGCCCTGTGGTCCTCGTGCAGCTATCTGGCGGTGTTCCGGCGGGCCCTGCACGCCATGTACCGCGTCCAGGACGACCGGCCGCCGTGGCGCAAGGTGCCGCGCATCCTGGCGACGGCCCTGTTGCTGATGGCCCTGCTGATCAGCAGCGCGGTCGCCCTGCTGGTGAGCGGTCCGATCGCGCGCGCGGCGGGGCGGCGCCTGGGGCTGGGCGAGGCGGGCGAGGAGTTGTGGAACCTGTTGCAGTGGCCGCTGTTGCTGTTCCTGGCCGTGGTGCTGGTGATGGTGCTGTTCCGTACGGGGCCGTCCCGTACGCGCGGGCGGCGGGCGGTGCCCGGCGGGGTGGTCGCGGTGCTGCTGTGGCTGGTGTCGTCGGCGGGATTCACCTTCTACGCCTCGTACGTGGGCACCTTCAACCGGCTCTACGGATCGCTCGCCGGGCCCGTCGTGTTCCTGATATGGCTGTGGTTCTCCCACCTGTCCCTGCTGAGCGGCGCCCAGTTCAACGCCGAGCTGGCCCGTATGGAGAACCCGGACGACGACCCACGGGAGAAGAAGGACTCGCGGGAGAAGAAACCGCGAGAGAAGAAGGAGAGCTGAGCCCCCGCCCCGTCAGCTCGCTCCGTGTCCCGTGGCGATCTCCTCGACGCGGTGTGCCAGGGCGAAGTCGAGCGCGGTGACCGCGTTGCCCGCGCTGTGGGTGTTCACCGCGACGGTGAGGGTGTTGTAGCCGAGGGTCAGTTCGGAGTGGTGGTTCAGTTCCTCCTGGATCTGGGCCACGTGCACCACCATCGCGGCACCCTGCGGGTGCCGGTCGAAGGTGTAGGTGCGGTTCAGCGCGCCGTCCGCCACGGACCAGCCGGGCAGCTCCGCGAGGCGGTCCTCGATCTCCTTGTCCGTCAGCGGGTCCACCGATGCGTCCATGTCGTTCTGCCTCTCCGTCACAGCGCCGTCGCGCGCACCGCCCGTACCACCGGGCCGTCCGCGTCTACCCAGATTGCAGCAGTTCCAGCCTGGCACGCCGAGGACACTTTCGCGCCAATGTACGAACGGCCCCGCAGCGGCCTTCCGGGGGCCGTGGGCCGCTCCTAAGCTCCTGCGCCTGACGAGCTGACCGTTACCTGGGGTAATGAGGGGGCGATCGTGGACACCGGCGACCGTACGGAGCACACGCGCAGACCCGGCGGCGGCACCTCGCGGCGGGCGTTCCTGGGCAACGCGGCGGCGGTGGGCGGGGCGGCCGCCCTGGGCGCGGGCGGCGGTACGGCCGCCGCGGCACCCGCGCCCACCGTGGCGCGGCGCCGCGCCGCGGTCCGTACCGTGGCCGTCCTGGGCGGCGGCGTCGCCGGCCTGACCGCCGCACACGAACTGGCCGAACGCGGCTTCCACGTCACCGTCTACGAACGCAAGCCCGGCGGGCTCGGCGGCAAGGCCCGCAGCATGGACGTGCCGGACAGCGCGCGCGGCGGCCGCAGACCGCTGCCCGGCGAGCACGGCTTCCGCTTCATCCCCGGCATCTACCACAACCTCCCCGACACCCTGCGCCGCATCCCGTTCCCCGGCAACGCCAACGGCTGCCACGACAACCTCGTCGCCTCCACCGAAGTGATGCTGGCCCGCACCGGCGGCCGGGAGGACATCCGCATCCCCTTCTCCGCCCTCGGCACTCCCCCGCCCGTACTGACCCCCGACGCGTTCCTGCGCATGCTGACCGGGCTGCTGGAGACCTTCACCCGTCTCCCCCTCCACGAGATCGCGTACTTCGCCAACCGGCTGCTGGTCTTCTTCACCAGCTGCGACCGCCGCCGCCTCGACGTCTGGGAGCACACGCCGTGGTGGCGCTACCTGCGGGCCGCGTCGATGTCCGCCGACTACCAGCGCCTGCTGGCCATCGGCCTGACCCGCAACATCGTGGCGACCAAGGCCGAGATCGCCTCCACCCGCACCGTCGCCACCTGCGCCGAGGCGTTCGTCTTCAACCTGCTGGGGCGCGGCGCCGACGGCCAGCCCGACCGGGTGCTGAACCTCCCCACCAACGAGGCGTGGATCGACCCGTGGGTGGCGCACCTGCGGTCGCTGGGCGTGCGGTTCAGGGTCGGGTGGACCGTACGGGACCTGCGGCTCGCGGGCGGCCGGATCGCCGAGGCGGTCGTCACCGGCCCGGACGGCGCCCGGCAGCCGGTCGCCGCCGACCACTTCGTCCAGGCCATGCCCGTCGAGCACGCCCGTACCACCTGGAACGCCGCGGTACGGGCCGCCGATCCCCAGCTGGCGCGCTGCGACCGGCTGGTGACGGACTGGATGACCGGCATCCAGTTCTATCTGACCGAGCCCACGCCCGTCATGCACGGGCACGTCAACCACATCGACTCGCCGTGGTCGCTGACCGCCGTCGGCCAGGCGCAGTACTGGAAGGGCCGCGACTTCCCCGCCGACTACGGGGACGGGACGGTCGCCGACTGCCTGTCGGTGGACATCTCCGAATGGGACCGGCCGGGCATCCTGTACGGGAAGACGGCCAAGCAGTGCACCCGCGAGCAGGTCGCGCGCGAGGTGTGGGCGCAGATGAAGGCCGGGCTCAACGACACCGGCGCCGCCGTGCTGCGGGACCGTACGCTGCACTCCTGGTTCCTGGACCCGGCCGTGACCGGGCTCGGCACGCCGCAGCCCGCCAACGACGAGCAGCTGCTGATCCACCCCACCGGCACCTGGTTCGACCGGCCGCGGTCCCGCACCGCGATCCCCAACCTCTTCCTCGCCGGTGACTACGTGGCCGTCGACATCGACCTGGCGACGATGGAGGGGGCCAACGCGTCCGCCCGGCAGGCCGTGAACGCGCTGCTGGACGCGGCCGGTTCGAGCGCCGGGCGGTGCACGGTCGCCCCGCCGTACCGGGCCCCGGAGTTCGAGGCGCTGCGCAGGCACGACGAGACCCGGCACCGGTGGGGGCTGCGCAACGTCTTCGACCTGGGGTGAACGGGCGCCCGGCCGGGCGCTCCTGCGGGTCATTCCGGCCGGGCGCCCGAGCGGGCCGCCTTGGCCAGGAGCAGTGCCTTCTCCCGCGCGTTGCGGGCCAGGCCCGCGGCCCTTTCGAACTCCGCGCGTGCCTCCTCCGGGCGCCCCAGGCGCTCCAGCAGGTCGCCACGGACGCTCGGCAGCAGGTGGTAGTCCTTCAAGGACGGTTCGGCGGCGAGGGCGTCCACCAGGGGCAGGGCGGCCGCGGGCCCTTCCGCCATGGAGACGGCGACCGCCCGGTTCAACTCGACCACCGGGGACGGGGACAGCCTCGCCAGCCGCCCGTACAGGGTGGCGATCGCCGGCCAGTCCGTGTCCTCGTAGCGCGGGGCCACGGCGTGGTGCGCGGCGATCGCGGCCTGTAGGGAGTACGGGCCGTGGCCCGCGCGGTGCAGGGCGTCGACGCCACGGCTCAGGAGCAGGCGGTTCCACTTGGCCCGGTCCTGGTCGGCGAGCAGCACCGGCTCGCCGCCGGGGCCCGTACGGGCGGGGATGCGCGACGCCTGGAACTCCAGCAGGGCGGCCAGGCCGTGGACTTCGGGCTCCCCCGGCATCAGGCCCGCCAGGACGCGGGCCAGGCGGAGCGCGTCCTCGCACAGGGCCGGGCGCACCAGGTCGTCCCCCGCCGTCGCGGAGTACCCCTCGTTGAAGACCAGGTAGACCACCTCCAGGACGGAGGAGAGGCGGGCCGACCGGTCGGCGCCGTACGGCACTTCGAAGGGGACGTGCGCCTTCGCCAGGGTCCGCTTGGCCCGGACGATCCGCTGCGCCACCGTGGCCTCCGGCACCAGGAACGCCCGCGCGATCTCCGATGTCGTCAGCCCGCCCAGCAGCCGCAGCGTGAGCGCGATGCGGGCCTCCGGCGACAGCACGGGGTGGCAGGCGGTGAAGATGAGCCGCAGCAGGTCGTCGTCGATGTCCTCCGCGTCGGCCGGTTCGGGCGGCGGCACGTCCTCCAGCATCCGCCCGACCTCGGCCAGCTTGCGCGCGTAGGTCTCCTTGCGGCGTACCAGGTCGACGGCGCGGTGCTTGGCGGTGGCCGTGAGCCAGGCACCCGGTCTATCCGGTATGCCCGACTCCGGCCACTGTTCCAGGGCGGCGACCAGGGCGTCCTGCGCGAGTTCCTCGGCGATGCCCACGTCCCGCACGACACGGGCGACGGCGGCGATGATCCGCGCGGACTCGATCCTGAACACCGTCTCGACCGTCTCGGTCGTGCTTGCTGCCGTCACGGCCTCATCAGACCAGCCGCGCGGGACGGCGACAAGCACGGCCGGGTCAGCAGTTCTCGTTGATCTCGCGGACCTCGGCGGTGACGGTCCAGTTCTCCTCGTGGACGCGCAGGAACCGCTTGGCCCACTCCAGCGCCTCGGCCTTGTCCTTGGCCTGGATGAGCGAGTAGCCGCCGATGACCTCCTTGGTCTCGGTGAAGGGCCCGTCGGTTGAGGTGATCTTGCCGCCGGACCAGGTGACCCGGGTGCCCTCGGAGGTGGGCGCGAGCCCGGCGGTGTCCAGCATGACCCCGGCCTTGGTGATCTCCTCCATCAGCGCGCCCATCCGCTCCCGGAGTTCGGGGCTCGGGCCGCCCTCGGGAACGTCTCGCTCGTCGATGCGGATCAGCGTCAGGAAGCGCGGCACGGTGACTCCTCGGCCGTACGGGCGGGGCCGTTCCCCGCCTCTCACCCCTGCGTCGAACGGGAGACCGCCGGATCGACAGCCCCGCCGGATTTTTTCCGGAGAACTTTTCCGGCAGTGCCGCGCGAAGGCCGGGCCCCCACGCCCCGCCCGTACAGACGTACGGAATCGGCTACGGTTCGGGCATGACGACTGCTGTGGTCTCCTCGAAGACGGCGTCCGACACGACGGGGGTGGGCCCGCTGCTGCGCGAGTGGCGGGTGCAGCGCCGCGTCAGCCAGCTCGACCTGGCCCTGCGCGCCGACTCCTCCGCCCGGCACATCAGCTTCATCGAGACCGGCCGCGCCCGGCCCAGCCAGGAGATGGTGCTCCGGCTGGCCGAGCATCTCGACGTTCCCGTACGGGAACGCAACGCGCTGCTGATCGCGGCGGGTTACGCGCCCGGATTCCCGGAGACCCCCTTGGACGACCCGTCGATGGACGCGCTGCGCACCGGCCTGCAACGGCTGCTGACGGGCTACGAGCCGTTCCCTGCCCTGGTCGTGGACGCCACGTACCACGTCGTCGCCGCGAACCGGGGCATCCAGGCGATGATGGCGGGCGTCGGCGAAAAGCTGCTGGAACCGCCGCTGAACGCCATGCGCGTCACCCTGCACCCCGACGGGATCGCCCCGCGTATCCGCAACTTCCTGGAGTGGCGGGAGCACCTGCTGACGCAGATGCAGCGGCAGTTGGCGGTCATGCGGTCCGCGCCGCTCCGTGCGCTCTACGAGGAGGTCAGCGCCTACCCGCTGCCCGAGGGCGGGCGGGAGACGGCCGCGGACGGCGGGCACGCGCCGTACGCGCTGCCGATGGTCGTCGAACACGACGGCCGGGTGCTGTCCTTCATCTCCACGATCGCCACCTTCAACACCCCGACGGACGTGACCGTCTCCGAACTCGCCCTGGAGACCTTCCTCCCGGCGGATCCGGAGACGGCCGCGCACCTGCGGACGTGGCTGCCGTAGGGCCCGCTCCCCCGCGGCGGGCGGCTCCGGCTCGCTCCGGCTCCGGCTCACATGGCGGGTACGCGGTCCAGGAAGCCGGAGACGGTGCGGATGCGGCCGTCCGCCGCGAGGGTCGCGACGTCGAACCCGGCGACCGGGGCCGAACCGTCCGGCGCCACCAGCTCCCAGCCGAAGCGGACGACGTCGTGGTGCCCGTCCGGGGTGCCCAGCGGCCGGAAGACGAAGCCGGGGAACTGCGCGTGGGCCCCGGCGATGACGGCGGCGAGCCCGTCGTGCCCCGCGGTGTCGGCGAGCGGGTCGGTGTACGTGGCGTCCTCGGTGAAGGCCGCGGCGACGGCCTTGTCCACGCCGTCGGCCCCGGCCCCTCCCGCGTTCCACGCCGCGAGGTACCGGTCGACCGCGTCCGCGTAACGGTCGGTGCCGTTCTGCCGGGTGTCGTTCTGCGGGGTGTCGTTCTGCTGGGTGTCGTTCTGCGTCATGGCCGGACTCCTCATGCCTCGTCACGAATGTTTCTTCAACAGGTGCTTCCGCAACGGATGCTTCTGCAACGGATGCTTCTTCGCAGGCGGTTCGCGGGCCGGAGTGCGCCGGCCCGCGAACCGATGCCTCAAAGATGCCGGAGCGTGAGGAGAGGGGCGATTACGTGCCAGGTAATGGGCCGGGCCGTACTCAGGAGGACGCCCTTGCGAGCAGGGCGGCCAGGGTCCGCTTGACGACGGTGCCCGGGTCGGCGGCGAGGCGGTCCGCGCGCCAGGCCACGAAGTGGTCCGGGCGGACGAGAGCGGCCCCGTCGGCGGCCAGTCCGGGGAGCAGGCCGCCGGGGACTTGGTGCGCGTTCAGCGTGATCCCGAAGGCGGCGGCCGCCGTCGTGGCCGCGGGCAGCCAGGCCGCGCCCCGCGGACCGGCGAGCAGCGCCCAGTCGGTGCCGACGAGGTCGAGGGTGGAGGCCCGGCCGCCGGCGGCCGGCGGGCGGTGCGGCAGCCGGTGGCCGGGGTGTACGCGGTCGGCGAGGACGCCGGGGCCGGTGGCAGCGGTGCCGTTCCCGGCGCCGCTGCCGTCCGGCGCGTACCCGCCCTCGGGCGGCACGACGGCCCCGGCGGTGTACTCGTAGCGCATCATCGCCCGCACGTAGTCCTGTGCCGCTCGCGCGTACAGCTCGTTCGGGTCCGCCCCGCCGAGGGCGCGGTAGCCCTGGTGCATGCCGCGGGAGAGGGCGAGGGAGGCGCGGACGGCGGCCCGGCGTTCCGGCTCGTACGTGTCCAACAGGCCGTCGGCGGCCTGCCCTTGGAGGACGGCGGCGAGTTTCCAGGCGAGGTTGTGGCCGTCCTGGATGCCGGTGTTCATCCCGAGCCCGCCGGCCGAACTCTGCACGTGCGCGGAGTCACCGGCCAGGAAGACCCGGCCGCGGCGGAAGGCCGCGGCCGCGCCCACGGCCGCCTCCCAGGCGTTCACCGCCACCAGCTCGACCGGCAGGCCGGGGTCGCCGATGGCGGCGTGCAGGAGTTCCAGGGCCCGGTCGTGCGGCAGCGGCGGAACGCCGTCCGCGTCGCCGGCCCGGCCGGGGTAGTCCATGAGGTGCGAGACCCACTGGTCGCGGCCGTCCATCGAGAAGACCGTCGCATAGACGTCCTCGTTCCGCACGAAGCACATGGCGTCGCGCGCGCCGTCCGCGCAGGGCGGGAAGTCGGCGCGGTAGAAGGCGGTGTGCAGCCGGGCCACCACTTGGCGGTCGGGCACGGTGATGCCCAGCAGCCCCCGCACGGTGCTGTGCGCGCCGTCGGCGCCGATCACGTAGTCCGCCCTGATGTCGTACGCCTCGCCGGTACGGGTGTCGGTGAGCCGGGCCCGGACGCCGCCCGCGTCCTGTTCGATGCCGTCCAACCCGACGCCGAAGCGCACGGACCCACCGCACCGCAGCAGCTCGTCCAGGGCCAGCCGCTGCACCTGGAGGTGGTTGAGCACCAGCCGGCTGTCGACGGGGCTGCACCGCCTCAGCCACCGTACGTACTCCTCGGGAGGCGCCACGTGCTGCCGTTCGAGGCCCAGCGCGCTGTCCTTGAACACCGCCTGGAACGGCTCGGCCCCGTACCACCCCGTCCGTTCCACGGCGTCCAGGAGGCCCGCCGACCGCAGCAGTTCCAGCGTGCGGAGGCTGCTCATCGCCCGCGGCGGGCCCGTCAGCGGGTCCCGCTTGTCCACGACGAGGGCCGGCACGCCCCACCGCGCCAGGAACATCGCGGTGGCCAGCCCCACCGGCCCGCCCCCGGCCACCAGCACCGGTACGGTCGTCGTCTCGTTCCGTACGCCCACGGCACATCACCCCTGTCCCCCGGCCCGGACGGTCCCCGGGCCCGCTGCGCCCAGCCTGGACGCTCAAGCCGGCTTGAGCGCAAGATGGATCCGTGCCCCGGGACGGTGACGACGCGCTGCATCCGATCAGTGAAGTGGCCCGGTGCTTCGGCTTGTCGGTGGCCACGCTGCGGTACTACGACGACCTGGGCCTCCTCCCGCCCGCCGGGCGCCGCGGCAACGTGCGCCACTACGGCCGCCGGGAGCTGCGCCGGCTGGCGCTGATCCAGCACCTGCACCACGGCGGCATGCTGAGCCTCGCGGAGACCGCCGCCGCACTCGGCGAACGCGGCCCGGACGGGGTCCGGCGCCCCGCCGGGCGCGCGGTGCTGACCGGCGCCATCGAGCTGATCGAGGAACGCGTGGCGGACCTCCGGGCCGCGCAGCACCGGCTCGAACACCTGCTGACCTGCCCGACCGACGACCCGGTGCGGGAGTGCACCCTGCTGCGCGAGGAACTGGACCGGAACGTGGCCCAGGCGCTGGACGGCTGAGGCAGTACGCCGAGAGGCCCGCGCGCAACGGATGCGCGCGGGCCTCTCGGCACGGTGGCCGCCGGGATTCCGGCGGCGGTGCGTCACACCTTGGCCGCGCCCGTCTCCTCGGCCGCGCCCGTCTTCTCGGTTGCTCCGGCCTCCTCGGAAGCGCCGTCCGCCGCCTCCGCCGCGCGCCGGCGGGTGGTGCGGCGGGCCGCCATGCAGGCGTACACGAGGATGCCGGCGAACAGGAACAGCACGCCCTGGTAGATCGCCGCGTACCCGGCGCCGGCGACCAGCCAGAAGGTGAAGCCGAAGGCGACCAGGGCGAGCACCAGGTCCCGGGCGAAGCGGGCCGGGCGGACCTTGTCGCGCTCCCCGGTGAGCAGGAAGTAGATCTGGGCGCCGGCGGCGAGCAGGTAGGGCACGGTCGCCGAGAACGTCGTGATCAGCACGAGGATCTCGAAGACGCCGCCCGTGCCGATCAGGTAGTTGATCACGGTCAGGGCCGTGGCCAGCACCGAGGCGGCCAGCACGCCGAAGGTGGGCACACCGCGCTGCTTCTTCAAGAAGGCGGCGGGGAACAGCCCGTCCTTGGCGGCGGCGTACGGCGACTGGGCGCTCATCAGCGTCCAGCCGTTCAGCGCGCCGACGATCGAGACGACCGCGGCGATCGCGATGACCGTGCCGCCCCACTGCCCGCCGAACATGGCGTTCACCGCGTCGGAGAACGGCGCCTTGGAGGCCACCAGCTTGTCGTGCGCGACGGTGCCGAAGACCGAGACCGTGCCGAGCAGGTAGACCACGGCGGCGGCGATCGTGCCGAGGACGGTGGCACGGCCGACGTTGCGCTCGGGGTCGCGGACCTCCCCGGCGCTCATCGCCGCCGACTCCACGCCCACATAGCTGTAGAGCAGGATCGCCGCGGCGGCCGACATGCCGCCGACGGCGCTGCCGCCGCCCTCGTTGAAGGAGCCCAGCTTGTCCGGGTCGAAGAAGAACAGGCCGACGATCGCGATGAACAGCAGCGGGACGAACTTCAAGACCGTGGAGACCAGCTGGACCGCGCCGACGTAGCGGGTGCCGGCGAAGTTGGAGAGCGCCGGCAGCCAGAGCGCGACCAGCGCCACCAGCAGGTCCATGCCCTTGGAGTCGTGGCCGGGGAAGAGCACGTGGACATAGCCGACGGCGGCGACCGCGAGGGCCGCGTTGCTGACCCACGTCATGGTCCAGTACGACCAGGCCGACAGGAAGCCGGCGAAGTCGCCGAACGCTTCACGGGCGTAGACGTACGGGCCGCCGGTGTCCGGATGCCGCTCGGCGAGCCGCCCGAAGACCAGGGCCAGCGCGATGGCGCCCACGGTCAGGACGCCGAAGGCGACCAGGCTCACGGTGCCGAAGGGCGCCACCGAGGCGGGCAGCAGGAAGATGCCGCCGCCGATGATGTTGCCCGTCACCAGGCAGATTGCGGTACCGAGACCGAAGCGGCGGGTGTGCCGGTCGTGCATGGCTTGGGTGAGCCTCTCGTCGTGCTGTGCGTGCCCGGAGTCGCCGGGCGACTGCTCATGGTCTTCGACCTGCAACGTCGTACAAAATCAGCGGGTATTGTCCCGCTCGGCACCGTCGGCGGGTGAAAATACTTCGGGCCGCGGCCCTCCTGACCGCAGTTCGTCCGCCGGGCCCCCGAGGGGTATCTGCGGCCCGTCCACCTCGCGCAGCCAGCGCCGCAGGATCTCGTGGACCCGCCGCGCACCGGCCGGTGCCGTCCCGTCGGCGGTCGGCGGGGACAGCTCGGCGGGCCACAGCAGGAAGGCCCGGCTCTGCTCGCCGCCCAGCCCGCCGTGCGAGCCGATCTGCTCCTCGAAGGCGTGCACCGCGCCCGTGTCCGGGTCACAGGCGGAGTTGACCATGATGTCGGCGGCGTGCGGGAAGCCGTCCGTGCGCCGTACGGCGTCCGCGGCGCCCGGGCCGAAGCCGGCGAGCGGGTCGCGGCCCACGACACGGCCGGTGCCCAGGTGGTGCTCGGCGCCGCCGGGACCGAGCACCACGGCGCCGTGCGCGGCGGAGCGCACGAGCAGGAAGCCGACGCCCGGGTGGTTGGCGAGGGTGGCCAGCAGGGCCGGGTGGCGGCGCTCGATCTCCTCGCGGGTGGCCCGGCCCGGCAGGTCGGGGAAGGACACCAGGCCCAGGTTGCCGGAGGCCAGCACGACGGGGTCGGACGGGCCGCACCCGTCCGCGCCTTCCGGCCGGTGCAGCGCGGCGCGGGCGGCCTCGCGCGCCTCGGCGCCGCTCGCGGTCCGCCCGGCGCGCCGGGAGACGGGCAGGCCGCAGCCGGCCCGCACCAGGTCCTCCAGGCCGAGCCCGAAGGTGTCCAGGAAGGTCGCGCCGGGGCTCTGGCCGTGGTCGGAGAGCAGCACGATGCGGTAGCGGCGCGGGGCGTGCTGCGCGGCGTCGGCGATCAGCCCGACCGCGCGGTCCAGGCGGCGCAGCACCTGGTGGGTGTCGCGGTGCCGGGGGCCCGAGTGGTGCGCCACCTCGTCGTAGGCGACGAGGTCGGCGTAGACGGCCGTGCGGCCCGCGAGCAGGTCGCCGATCACGGCGGCGACCACGACGTCGCGCTCGACGACGGTCGCGAAGGCGCGGATGAAGGGGTAGAGCCCGCCGCGTTTGACGCGCGGGCGCTCCCCGCGGAACCGGGACCGCAGGGACTGGCCCGCCTCGCGGAGGACCTCGGCGGCGAAGGACACCGCGGTGCGGGTCGCGTTGGCCGGGTCGGAGAAGTACGCGAAGTAGCCCGCGCGGGAGCGGTTGTGCCGGCCGCGGCGGGCGGCCACCGACATCACCAGCGCGAGCTGCTCGGCGCCGCCGCTGAAAAGGTTGCCGCGGCTGGCCCCGTCGAAGCCGAGCAGCCCGGCGTCGCCGGTGCGCGCCACGGCGCGCCGCTGGAGCTCGGCCGCGCCGCTGGGCCGGTTGCTGACGATCAGCCGCCCGGTCTCCTTCTCGTACCAGCGGAAGGCGGGCAGGTCGTGGTTGGTGCCGTGCAGGATGCCGAGCTGGCTGGCGCCGGTCTGGCTGGACCAGTCCGTGTGCCACGGGGTCAGGCGGTGGGTCGCGCCGAGCCATCCCGCGACCGTGCCCATCAGGGGCCGCTCGCCGCTCGCCGCCTCGCGCAGCAGGTCGTGCCCCAGGCCGTCGAGCTGGAGGAAGACCGTGCCGGGCGCGACGGGGCCCGGGTCGCCGGGGGCGCCGCGGCGGCGGCCGTGCCGGCGCCCGGCCAGCCGCACCAGGCGCCGGCGGTACGCCTCGTCGTCGCGCACCGCGAGGAAGGTGGACGTGGCGGAGGAGGCGGCGGACATCGCGGCGGCGACGATCACGGCCGTCTCGGGGGCGGCCCGGCCGCGCCCGGCGGGGACCAGGTCGAGGGCGACCAGCAGCAGCGAACCGTTCAGGAAGAAGACGAGCAGCCCGAGGACGAGGGCCGGCACCAGGAGCAGGGCCCGCACCAGCACCGGCCACACCAGGGCGCCGAGCAGGCCGAAAGCGCCGGCGGCGAGCGCGGCGGCGAGAAAGGTGCGGGTGATGCTTTCACCGTTGGCGGACTGGAGGCTGAGGTCGGGCAGCAGCGCGGCGAGCACCAGCAACGTCAGCGAGGAGACCACCCAGACCGCGGTCACACGCAGGAGGGCGCCGCCCGCCGCCCTCCACAGGGGCCGTCGCATCCGCTCTCACCTCGCTCCCGCCGTCCGTCACGCTCGGCCACCTCGTCGGGCGGCACGCATACAGCGTGTCACAGCCCACTGACAGTCCGGCCTGACGACGGCGGCGCGGGATGAGGCAGGATCGGAAGGCGGGCGTACGGCGGGACGCGCGAGCCGCACGGCCCGGCGCGCGGTACGTCGTTTCCGGTCGGGAGGTCATCGTGGCGGTGGAGGTCACCTGGTGGGGGCATGCCACCGTGACGGTCGCCGACTCGGGTGTGCGGGTGCTGACGGACCCGCTGTTCACCCGGCGGCTGGCGCATCTGCGGCGGCGCCGCGGCGCGCTGCCGCCGCCGGCCGCGGCCCGGGCCGACGCCGTGCTGGTCTCGCATCTGCACGCCGACCACCTGCACCCCGCATCGCTGGCCCGCCTCGCGCCGGGCACCCGGGTGGTGGTGCCGTACGGCGCCGTCGCCGCGGTGCCGGGGCTGCGGCGGGTGGCGGCGGCGCGCGGGCTGCCGGTCACCGAGCTGCGGCCCGGCGAGTCGGTCACGGTCCGCGCCACGTACCCGGGCGGACACGGCACCGGCGAGGTGACCGTCCGGGCGGTGCACGCGGCGCACGACGGGCGCCGGCTGCCGTACGGCCCGCACCGGGCGCCGGCCCTCGGCTACGTGGTGCGCGGCGCGGCGACGACGTACTTCGCGGGCGACACCGGGCTCTTCGACACCATGGCGGAGGAGGTCGGCGCCTGCGACGTGGCGCTGCTGCCGGTGGGCGGCTGGGGGCCGTTCCTCGGGCACGGGCACCTCGACGCGCGGCGGGCGGCCCAGGCGGCGGCCCGGCTCGCGCCGGTCAGCGCGGTGCCGGTGCACTACGGGACGTACTGGCCGATCGGCCTGGACGCGGTGCGCCCGCACGAGTTCCACGCGCCGGGTGACGAGTTCGCCCGGCAGGCCGGGCTGCTGGCTCCGCAGGTGGCGGTGCACCGGCTCGCGCACGGCGAGTCCGTACGGCTGGCGGCCGCGCGGTGATCGGCGGCCTGGCGGCCGGCGTGCCCCCCGAGTCGACGCAGCAGGTGGTGGGTTACCCGTCGCTGTTCCTGCTGGTCGTGGTGGGGTCGCTGGTGCCGGTGGTGCCCACGGGCGCGGTGGTCAGCTCGGCGGCGGTGGTCGCCTTCCACCAGAGTGCGCCGTGGGCGCTGCTGTCGGTCTTCGGGGTGAGCGCCCTCGCCGCGTTCCTCGGGGACCTGGGCCTGTACTGGCTCGGCGGGCGCGGTGTGCGCTCGCGCAACGGTTCACGCTGGCTGGACCGGCTGCGCGACCGCGCCGCACCGGAACGGCTGGCGCGGTCGCAGGCCAAGCTGCGCGAGCACGGGGTGCTGGTGCTCGTCCTGTCCCGGCTGGTGCCCGCCGGGCGCATCCCGGTGATGCTGGCGTGCCTGCTGTCGCGGATGCCGGTACGGACCTTCGCCCGCGGCGACCTGCCGGCCTGCCTGGCCTGGGCCCTGACGTACCAGCTCGTCGGCCTGCTGGGCGGTTCCCTGTTCAGCGAACCGTGGCAGGGGGTGGCCGCGGCGGTCGGGCTGGCACTGCTGATCGGCGGGGTGCCTGCGGTATGGCGGCGGTTGCGGGGTGGGTGAGGTGAGTGCGCTCCTGGAAGTTGCCGTGCGGGGCGTTAAGGATCACATCGGGGTACACGGGCCGGCGCCCCGCTGCGTCGAAGCCGTCCACGCACAGGGCTTTTCTCATCACCCCGAAGCCGGGGCGACGCCACGTATTCGATGTCCACTCGCCATTGCCCGCCCCAAGACGTGATCGCCGCCTGCAGTGCAAATGCGACGCGGGCGATGACGGCGCGCTCGTGCACACCCTCTCTCACTAGGTCCGGCTCCCGGGTCCACACCGGCATCGGCGGCCACACCCCAGCCAGCCGCGTCACCAACCTCTCCGAACAACACACATAGGCCGTCGCTCAAGTCGGCGGACTCAGAGGTATGCAACCCAGAATGCACCGACACGCTGTCCGCCAGGTAAAGCGCCAGGTCGGTGGAACGGCTTCGGGGTGGCACTGCTTAGCTTGGCATTTAACCCGTAGAGACCTTCGCCGCCCGGCTCTCATACTGGTCCGATGAGTCCGATCTCCACACGCCATCGGTTCCGGGACCCACGAAGTACGCAGTACGACTTCCTCGCGTCCGTTCTCGTGCGTTGTCCCAGTTGCGACAAGGTCGCGCACGTGACAGGACCGGATCCGGCCGGAGCGCACGATCCGGACCTCTTGGCGCCGCGGCGGCTCGTCTGCCGGAACTGCGGGACGGCGAGGGAATGGAGCCGTGGATGTGTGGCCTTGCACCGGGACCGATACGAGCCGGCCACAGACCCGTACTTCGGCGTCCGCCTGTGGCTGCAGACCGAGACCCGGCACGGGTGGGTATGGGCCTACAACCTGGAGCACCTGGACCTGATCAAACGATTCGTGCAGGCGCCACTGCGTGAAGGGATTCCCTGGCACGACCACGGCCGGAAGATGACCGTGGTGGCACGCCTGCCCGCATGGATGCAGCAAGCCAAGAACCGCGACGAGGTGCTGCGGGCCATCGCCCGCATCCACGCCTCACTGCTCCGCAGCTGATTGGGCAACACTGAGTTCCGATCGAAATGGCTCTCGAACGTGACCGCTGAGGGAAGTGCCGGACGCGAGAGCGGCCCTTACTCGATTCTGTGCTCCGTCACCGAGGTACGGAAGCGAGCGAAGGCCGCCGAGGATGAGTCTGCTGCAGCACGATGCCCGGGACGAGGCGTTCGACTTCACGTGCCGCTTTCGGGAGGACCTCTACGCGTGCCCGACCCGGCGAGGTGACACCCTGTTCGAGCTCACGGACGCGATGCTCTGCGAGAACGGCCCGGTGACCTCGTCGGCCTGCTGGGCGGTTCCCTGTTCAGCGAGCCGTGGCAGGGGGTGGCCGCGGCGGTCGGACTCACGCTGGTCATCAGCACGGCCCCCACGGTGTGGCGCCGGCTGCGCCGCAGACCGCTTCCCTAGCACTCGTCCGCACCTGCCGCCGGCCCGCCGTCCAGGAAGCGCGACCCGCCCACCGCGAGGTCCCACAGTTCCTCGCGGGGGCGGCCGGTGGTTTCCCAGGCGGCGCGCACGCGGCGCAGCGGTTCCAGGGGCGCCTCGGCGGACAGCAGGAACGTGGACCAGTGCATCGGGGCCATGGCGCGGGCGCCGAGGTCGTGGCAGGCGCGTACCGCTTCCTCGGGGTCGGTGTGCACCGGGCGCAGCATCCAGCGCGGGTCGTACGCGCCGATCGGCAGCAGCGCCAGGTCGATGCCCGGGTACCGGCCGCCGATCTCCTCGAACCAGTGGCCGTAGCCGGTGTCGCCCGCGAAGTACACGCGGCGCCCGTCCGGGGCGGTCAGCACCCAGCCGCCCCACAGGGAACGGCAGGTGTCGGTGAGGGTGCGCTTGCTCCAGTGGTGGGCGGGCACGAAGTCGAAGCGGACCGGGCCCTCGGGTCCTGGCAGTTCGGCCGCCTCCCACCAGTCCAGGTCGGTGACGTGGGTGAAGCGGCGGCGGCGCGCCCAGCGGGCGAGGCCGGCGGGCATCAGGAGCGGGGTGTCCGGCGGCAGGCGTTTCAGGGTGGGTGCGTCGAGGTGGTCGTAGTGGTTGTGGCTGATGACGACCGCGTCGACCGGCGGCAGGTCCTGCCAGCGGACGCCGACCGGGGTGACCCGGGCCGGGGTGCCCAGGATCTTGCGGGACCACACGGGGTCGGTGAGCACCGTCAGGCCGCCGATGCGCAGGACCCAGCTGGCGTGGCCCGCCCAGGTCACGGCGATGTCCCGGGGTCCGGCCTGGGGCATCGGGCCGGGTTCGAAGGGGAGGTCGGGGATGTCGAGGAGCGCTTCGGCGGACGGCCGCAGTTTGCCTTCGCGGGCGATGCGGGCCAGGGCGCGGACGCCGGGCAGCGGTGCGGTGAGCCGGTCGGTGAAGTCGCGCGGCCACGTCCTGACCTCGTTCAGGGGGCGGACCGGTGCGGGCGGGTGCCGGTGGGGGTGGGGTCCTGCGGGCGGGAGAGGCTCGGTGAGGGAACGTTCGGTCTGTTCGGTCATCGAGGAGCTCCATTCGGTGGGCATGACCGGTGGTGGTGCCGGGCGGGGTCGGTGGCCGCGGTGCGGGCGGCGGCCGGCGCGGCGGGGCGCGGGCCCGCGGCGTGACCGGCCGGGCGGCCGGCTACGAGGGGCCGGGGTCCGCGAGAGCGGCGAGCGTGGCGGACAGGGAACTCAGCGCCTCGGTGACGTGCGGGAGCCGGAGGGGGTCGGTGGCGTCCAGGACGCGCTGCCGGTGCGCGGTGCCGGTGCCGAGCAGCGCCTCGGTGCTCAGCCGTACCCGCAGCGCGTGCGGATCGTCGCCGAAGCGGTGGCCGCCGCGGGCCGACCAGGGTGCCAGCTCGGCTTCCAGCTCGGCGGGGCCGGTGATGCCCCGGGCGGCGAGGGCGGGGCGCAGCGGGCCGAAGTCGGCGTAGAGGTGGCTGCCCGCGTGCGGCGGGCGGCAGACGGCGCCCCCCTCGGTGAGCGTGTGGTGCAGCGCCCCGGCGAGCACGCCGTGCAGCCGGGCCGCGGCGGCGGTGCGGGCGCGTACGGTCGCCGGCTCGCCGAGGGCGTGGGTGACGGCGCGGGCTACCGGGCCGGCCAGCGGGGTGCGCAGGTCCGCCAGCCGCTCCAGTGCCGCGGCGCGCAGCGCGGCGCCGCGCCCGGTGGCGGGGAAGCGGGCCAGCGCGGCGGGCCAGGAGGCCGGTACGAGGGTGGCCCGCAGGTCGGCCAGGACGACGACGTCGTCCGGCAGCATCTCCGCCGGGCTCAGCACGACCGTGTCGTGCGGGTCGTGCAGCAGGTCGCGGCCGGTCTCGTCGCTGACGATCCACAGGCCGTCCGCCGCGGCCGCCTCGCACACCTCGTGCACCAGCTCGGGCGGCGGGCAGGTGCCGCTGGGGTCGTCGGCGACGGAGAGCAGCAGGACCCGCGGCCCCTGGCCGGTCAGCCGGGCCCGGCGTACGGTCTCCAGCAGCACGAACGCGTCCGGGACGCCGCCGGATTCGGCCGGTACGGGAGTCGGGTGCACCCGGAGGCCGAGCAGCCGGGCGGCCGGCGCGTACCACTCGGCGCAGGGGCGGGGCAGCAGGACACCGCCGCCGGCCGCGGCGAGCAGCGCCAGGAGCAGGGCGGGCGCGCCCGGCGCGGCGAGCACCCGGTCCGGCCCGGTCCCCAGGCCGCGGCGCTCCCAGTAGTCGCAGGCGGCGGCGCGCAGCGGCGGGGAGCCGCCGGGCGGTTCGGGGTCCGTGCGGCCCGAGGCGGCGGACAGGTGCGCGGCGAGTTCCGGGAGGACCGGCAGCCCCGCCGGGGGATCCGGCTCCGGGGCCGGATCCAGGGCCGTCCGCTGCATCCGTACCTCCACACTCCGCGGCAGGTCGATCGTGGGCCCATCACATGAGTGCGGGCCCCGACCACCTTTGCAGATCGCGGCGGTCCGGGCGCGGGGCGACACGTCACCGGTCGGCTGAGAGCGGGTGCCCCGGCGCGGCACGTCGCCGGCCGGCCGCGGGCCGGGGCCGGGTCGCGGCGTGCCTTACTGTTCCCGGCCGGTGCCCGGCGCGGCGCCGGGTCCGGGGGCCGCCGGGTCGTGCGGGGCGGCGGCGCGGCGCGCCTGGCGGGGCTTCCCGCCGAGGCACCGCAGCTCCGCCTCCAGCCCGTGCCCGCGGGTACTGACCAGGGCGCCGGCGAGGTCCGACAGTTTGCGGTTGGTGCGCTGCGACAGCCGGCGCAGCGTGTCGAACGCGGTGTCCGCGTCGCACCCCAGCACGTACATGAGGATGCCGCATGCCTGGTCGACGACGGGCCGGGTGCGCAGGGCGGTGTCGAGCTGGTCCACCTCGACGAGGACCTCGCGGTAGCGGCGTTCGCGGGCCAGCCCGGTCGCGGCCAGCTCGCCGAGCACGTCGGTGGCCGTACAGCCCTTCTCGACCTTCAGGCCGGGCCGGAAGCCGTAGACGGTGATGGTGAGGGTGATGCCGTCCCTGCGGTACGGGAGGGTGGCGCTGGAGCGTACCCCGGCCTCCAGTGCCTTGGCCCGGTACTCGGGCCAGCGGCTCTCGTGCAGCAGGTCGTCGACGCCGGTGGCGCGGCCGGTGTCCAGGGCCGCGGGGATCGGGCCTTCGCCGGACTCCCACTGCACGCTGACCAGGGCCGACAGGTCCGGGTGGGTGACGGCGGTCGGCGCTTCGGCGGCGTCGTCGCCGGTGCTGAACGTCGCGGCGGCGCCGCAGCTGTCCGGGGTGCACCAGGCGGCCTGCTCGGCGAGGTAGGCGAGACTGCGGGCGGACGGCCCCTCGGCGAGGTCCGGCGCCCCGGTCGCGAAGAGGGTGTGGGTGGGCATCGCTGCGTCCAATTCCTGTCAGTCCCTTCGGGCCCGTGGACGGGCTGCCGTGGGCCCCGTACCGGTTCGGCTGCCCGGTGGGCGGGGGCAAAAACACCTGTTTCACGTCGAGTTCCGGTGCTTGTGGTGTCGGTGGCCGGTCGGCTTGCCACCTCGGGGGTCCGGTCCCGTGGCACACCGGATAGCGTGAGGGCATGGCCGAGGTCGAACGCGTAGCGGCGGAACTCACCGATTTCCGCAGACGAGTCGAAGAGCTGCGCGCCGCCCGCGCCCTGCCTTCCACGGAGCGGTTGTCCGTCCTGGACGCCGCTCTTTTCGAGCTCCAGCACGTCGTCGACGTGATCCTGCCGCGCTTCGAACGGGCCGCGCCGGCGGAGCGGGACAACGGCGCCCGGCGCGCCGCCGACGAACAGCAGCTGCTGCGGGCGCTGTTCCAGCGGCTGCCGTTCGCGGTGGCGCTGCTGGGCCCCGACGCGGTGATACGGCGGCTCAACTTCGCCGGTACCCGCCTGTTCGGCATGCGCGCCGGCTACGCCGCCGGCCGCCCGGTCACCGCCTCGCTCGCCCCCGAGGCGCGGGCCGCCTTCCGCTCGCAGGTGGCCGCGGTCTCCCGCAACGAGGGCGACCGCAGCCTGGTGGTGCGGCTGCTGCCGCCCCCGGACGGGGCCCGGCGGGAGGGCGAGTCGCTGCGCGCGACGATGACGGCGCTGCGCCCCCAGGGCGAGCCGGGCACGTCCGTGCTGACGGTCTTCCACACCGGCCCCGACACGCTCGCGGCGGACCGTCCTGGCGGCGCCCGGCGGGCGGGCACGCCGCGGCCCGGCCTGTCCGAAGTGACGCGGAACGCCGAGCTGATGGACCTCCTGGACGACATGACCATGGCGCTCCTGGAGTCGCCGCGGGAGCCCGCCGCCGTGCTCGACCGGGCCGCCCGTGTCCTGGGCGGCCGGTTCGCCGACTGGGTGATAGCCGACCTGGTGGCCCGCAGCGGCGGCCCGCTGCTGCGGGTGGCGGTGTACGGGGCCGGTGAGCCCGGTCAGCGCACGCCGTACGACGGCGACGACGCGTACGACGACGGTACGGAGAAGCCCGCGGCCCCGGACGGGGCGGACGCCCTGACCGCGACGCTCGCCTCGCAGCCTCCCGGCGACTGCCCCGTGGTGGTCGAGGCGGCCCGCGCGGGCAACGCCAACCTCCAGGTGCGTCCGGAGGACCTGGGCGCGTTCGGCCATGACGCCGAGGGCGCGCCGGTACTGGCCCGCGCCGAGGTGACTTCGCTGCTGTGCGTCCCGCTCCGGGAGGAGTCGGGCCCCGTGCGGGGCGTCCTGACGCTGCTGCGCACGGGCGGGCGCCGGGCGTTCAGCATGGCGGAGGCGGGCGCCGTCGACCGGATGGCCCGCCATCTGGGGCGCGCGCTGCACCCCTGATGGCGGTGCCGCCGCCGGTCATGCCGCCTCGCTGCCGCCCGCCTGGGCGCACAGGCGCGTGCAGGTGCGGTTGATGAGCCGTGAGACGTGCATCTGCGAGATGCCGAGCCGGTCGGCGATCCTGCTCTGCGTCATGTCGCAGAAGAACCGCAGGTAGAGGATCTGCCGCTCGCGCTCGGGCAGCATCCGTAACTTGGTGCGGACCGCCTCGCGGTCGACGACGAGGTCGAATCCGGGCTCCGGGCCGCCGAGGGTGTCGACGAGCGCGTAGCCGTCGTCGGCGCCGGGCAGTTCGGCGTCCAGGGAGAGCGTCGAGTAACTCTCCAGCGCCTCCAGGCCGAGCAGCACCTCTTCCAGCGTCATGCCGGTGTGCCGGGAGATGTCCCGGGCGGCGGGGCGGTGGTCGTCGGGCGCGTGGGTGAGTTCCTGGGTGGCGGCGCGGACGCGGTTGCGCAGTTCTTGGACGCGCCGGGGCACGTGCAGGCCCCACATGTGGTCGCGGAAGTGCCGCTTGACCTCGCCGACGATCGTCGGCACGGCGAAGCTCTCGAAGGCGCTGCCCCGGTCCGGGTCGTAGCGGTCGACGGCCTTGACCAGGCCGAGCGCGGCGACCTGGGTGAGGTCCTCGGTGGTCTCGCCGCGGTTGCGGAACTGCCGCGCGAGGCGTTCGGCCATCGGGATCCAGGCGCAGACGATGTTCTGGCGCAGCGTGTCGCGCTCGGGCCCCTCGGGGAGCGCCGCCAGCCTGCGGAAGTCGGCGCTGGTGTCCGGGGCGTCGTCGTGCGGGTGCTTGTGCTGGGTGCGGCGGACGCCGGGCGGGCGCTCGGCGCGCCTGCTGTGCTGGGTGCCCGGTCGGCACTCGGTGCGTACAGAGGGCATGGTCTCGGCTCCCTGATCGGTGGACGGTGTCCCCCTGTGGGAGCGCAGCCGGGTTGCACGCTCGGAGAGCAGGTCCGCTCCCACGGGCGTGCCTCCGGTCCGAAGCACACGGATCGCGTGCCCGTCACCGGTGCCGGTAAACGCCTCGCGGGGCGAATCGGCCGTCCGGCGGACAGGTTTCCGGCCCGCGCGGCCGGTAACCCGTCCGGCACGGCCGCTGACCGCCGGTCACGAACCGGCGCCCACCGGGTCGCACCAGCACCGGCGCCCACGGGCGGACCACGCCGGGACCGCGGAAGGAGCCCCCCACCACCATGAACGTCGAGCGGCTGGACGTCACCGCCTACACCGTCCCCACCGACGCCCCCGAAGCCGACGGCACGCTTGCCTGGGACACCACCACCGTCATCGTCGTCGAGGCCAGATCGGGTACGACCACCGGCCTGGGCTGGACCTACGCCGCAGCGGACGCGGGCTCGGTGGTGCGCGACCTGCTCACCCGGCCGGTCCTGGGCCGTAGCGCGCTGGACGTCCAGGGCACGTACGAGGCCATGAGCCGGACGGTGCGCAACGCGGGGCGCCCCGGCATGGTCGCCTGCGCGCTGTCCGCGGTGGACATCGCGCTGTGGGACCTCAAGGCGCGGCTGCTGGGGCTGCCGCTGATGCATCTGATCGGCGCCGTGCGCAGCGCGGTGCCGGTGTACGGGTCCGGGGGTTTCACCACCTACCACGACACCCATCTGGCCACGCAGTTGAACGGGTGGGTGCACGGGCAGGGCATCGAACGGGTGAAGATCAAGATCGGCGAGGAGTGGGGGCGGGCCGTCGAACGCGACCTGTCCCGCGTACGCAACGCCCGCCGCGCCATCGGCCCGCGCGCCGAACTGTACGTGGACGCCAACGGCGCCTACACCCGCAAGCAGGCCGTACGGGTCGGGCAGGCGCTGGCCGACCAGGGCGTGGGCTGGTTCGAGGAGCCGGTGTCCTCCGACGACCTCGCGGGCCTGGCGGTCGTCCGCGACCTGGTGGTCAGCGACGTGGCGGCCGGCGAGTACGGTTACGACCTGCCGTACTTCGCGCGGATGGCGCCGGTCGTGGACTGCCTCCAGATCGACGCCACCCGGTGCGGCGGCCTAACGGTCTGGCTGCGCGCCGCGGCCCTCGCCGAGGCGCACGGCCTGGAGGTCTCCGCCCACTGCGCGCCGCACGTACACGCCCACCCGGCCGCCTGCGTGCCGAATTTGCGGCACATCGAGTGGTTCCACGACCACGTCCGCATCGAGTCCATGCTCTTCGACGGCGGGCTCGACCCGTCGGGCGGCACCGTCCGGCCCGGCGCCAAGCACCTCCCGGGCCACGGCCTCGAATTCCGCCACGAGGAGGCGACCTCGTACCGGGTGCTGTGACGCCCTGTCACCCGGCGCGCGGCGGCCCGGTCGCGCGCCGGTCTGCTTCGTTACGAGGTTTGTGCATCCTGAACGCGAGGGCGCCCCCTTTCACGCCGTACCGGCGTGCACTCCCGCCTGTTTGGCTTGTTGCCGCGCACGGTCACCTCATGCATCAACGGCCGTACGTGTCACTCCTGTTCGCGCTCCCGGGAGGAATCCGTGTCCGTACCGGACCGTGTCGCCGGTCCCGCCGAGGAACCCGCCCTCCGGCCCACCGCCTTCTCGCTGCCCGGCCCGCCGAGCCTCGTCCGCACCCGGCCGGCCCGGCGCGGCGGCACCGTCCCCGGGCTGAGATACCGGCCCGCCGCCCCCGCCGACCCGGAGAAGGCCGCCGAGGTCGACCGCAGACTGGAGGACTGGGCCCGCCGGCTGGACCTGTTCCCCGCGGCGTGGTCCGGCGACTTCGCCGAGTTCCGGTTCGGCCGGGCCGTCGTCCTCCAGCACCCGGCGGCGGCCGACCTCGACCGGCTCACCGTCGCCGGCGAGTTCCTGCTGGCCGAGAACATCGTCGACAGCTGCTACTGCGAGGAGGACGAGGGCAGGGGCGGTGCGCGCCACGGCCTGGGCGGCCGCCTGATCATGGCCCAGTCGGCCCTCGACCCGTTCCACGGCACTCCGGAGACGGAGGAGGAGTGGCGTAACGGCGTACAGGCCGACGGGCCGCTGCGCTCGTACTACTGGGCGATGAAGGACTACGCGGCCCTCGCCACCCCCAGCCAGGCCGACCGGTTCGTCCACGACATGGCCCGGCTGCACCTCGGCTATCTCGCCGAGGCGTCCTGGGCGCAGACGCGGCACGTGCCGAAGGTCGGTGAGTACCTGGTCATGCGGCAGTTCAACAACTTCCGCCCCTGCCTGTCCCTCGTCGACGCCGTGGACGGCTACGAACTGCCCGAGGCGGTCTACGCCCGTCCCGAGATCCAGCGGATCACCGCGCTCGCCTGCAACGCCACGACCATCGTCAACGACCTGTACTCCTTCACCAAGGAGCTGGCGAGCGACCCCGACCACCTGAACCTGCCGCAAGTGGTCGCCGCCAACGACGGGCACGGCTTGAAGGCCGCCTACCTGAAGAGCGTCGAGATCCACAACCAGGTCATGGCGGCGTACGAGACGGAGTCGGCCGTGCTGGCCGCCGCCTCGCCCCTCGTGGAGCGCTACACCCGGAGCCTGTCCGACTGGGTGGCCGGCAACCACGAGTGGCACGCCACCAACTCCGACCGCTACCACCTGCCCAACTACTGGTAGACCGAACCAGCGCAGCACAGCAAGGAGCCACCGTTGACCACCGCGCACGCCGGCACCGCACTCTCTGAGGTGCCGACCCAGTCCACGTACCAGTCCCGCGTCGCGGACTACTGGAACGCCGAGGAGAACCCGGTCAACCTCGAACTCGGAAAGATCGACGACCTCTACCACCACCACTACGGCATCGGGGACGCCGACCGGTCGGTGCTGGACGAGCCGGACCCCGTGCGGCGCCGCGAACGGGTCACCGGCGAACTGCACCGGCTGGAGCACGCCCAGGCCGAGCTGCTCGCCTCGCACCTCGGCGTCCTCTCCCCCGCCGACCGCGTCTTCGACGCCGGGTGCGGGCGCGGCGGCGGCAGCGTGGTCGCGCACCTGCGCCACGGCTGTCACGCCGACGGGGCCACCATCTCCGCCAAGCAGGCCGACTTCGCCAACGCGCAGGCCCGCAAACGCGGCATCGACGACAAGGTGCGCTACCACCACCGCAACATGCTCGACACCGGCTTCGCCTCCGGCGCGTACGCGGCGTCCTGGAACAACGAGTCGACCATGTACGTCGAGCTGGACCTGCTGTTCGCCGAGCACGCGCGGCTGCTGCGGCGCGGCGGGCGCTATGTGGTGATCACCGGCTGCTACAACGACGCCTACGGGCGGGCCTCCCGCGAGGTGTCCCTCATCAACGCCCACTACATCTGCGACATCCATCCCCGCTCGGCGTACTTCCGCGCCATGGCCCGCAACCGGCTCGTCCCCGTGCACGTCCAGGATCTGACGGAGGCCGCGCTGCCCTACTGGGAGTTGCGGCAGCAGGCCGACCACCTGGTAACGGGCATTGAGGAAACCTTTCTGACGGCGTACCGCAACGGCAGCTTCCAGTACCTGCTGATCGCCGCCGACCGCGTGTGAGGCCAGCGGTAGCCGCGGCGGCCCGTGCCGCCCGCCGCGGCTACCGCTGCCCGACCGGCCGGCGCGGGCGCTCCGGGCGGCCGTGGAAGCCGAGGAGGTCGTGGTGGTCGTGGTGGCGGCGCGGGCGGCGGCCCGCGGCGTTCTTCAGGACCACGGCCAGGGCACCGAGCATCACGGTGACGACCAGGGCCGCCACCCAGGCGGGGACGGCGAGGCCCGCGGCCAGCACCAGGAAAACGGTGAACGTGCCGCCGCCGTACAGCGCGGCGACCGCGGCACCGCCGTACATCCGCAGGCTGCGCCGCCGCGTCTGCTCGCGCAGCTCGTTGCGCAGTTCCTCGCGGATCAGGCCCGCCTCGTGGTGGATCTCCTCCCGGACCGCCCGCACGACCGGTTCCGCGAGTCCGCCGACGGTGGTGTTCTCAGTGGTCTTGTCGGTCATGGCGCGGCGGGTACCCCGGGGCGCGCTCCTGTAACTGGCGCGCCCGCGCACCAGTTCGGGCCCACGCAGCAGTTCGGGCGCGGGACCCCACATCCCGCGCCCGAACGCCCTGCCACTACCCCTTTTCCGGTGCCCGTTCTCCGTGCTTTCCTCCGCGGCCACTCGGCCTGCACACCGGGTACCTGGTCCGCGCGGCGTCAAACGTGCGATGTGACGAGAGCTTGCACGGGCCGCTCAGCGCGTGCGGGCCCGGGCGCCCGAGCGGGTACGCCCGGGGGCCACCCGGCGCCGCGGATGACGGCGCAGGTACTCGCCTTCCAGTTCCGCCATGCGCGCGTTGTGTGTGGCGAGCGCGTCGGTGGAACCGTGCAGCAGGGTGTCGTGACGGGTGCGGTGAATGGTTTCCAGCTCGCGCAGCAGCTGCTGTTCGTCCAGCCGTGCGGGCGGGACGCCCGGGGTGGTGTCCTTCGCCTCCGCGGACCGCGCGGAGTCCGTGGACGTGTCGTGGGTCGGCATCAGGATCTCTCCCTCCGTGTCGGGTGCGTCCCTTCGGGTACCCGCCGCGGCGCAACCACCCGGACACGTCCGGCGGAAGTCCCGGACCGAGCCCCCGGAGGGGGACATGGAACCCGTATTCCTCACCCCACTCACTACCAGGCCGGGCCCCGGCTCCGCGGGCCGTTCCGGCGCACCGGGCCACCCGGGACGCCCGGCACGGCCGTACCCCGGCCGCTGGGACGCGCGGGAGCTGCTGCGCTTCGAACTGGCGCGGCACCTGGAGCGCGAGCGGTTCCCGGCGAAGCGGCGGGCGCTGGTGCGCGAGCTGCTGGCGCGGCGGGCACCGGACCAGCTGGTGCAGGCGTTACGGGCGCTGCCACCGGACGAGCTGTTCCGCGATGTGCCGGACGTGGTCAGCGCGCTCCTGGACGACGCCCCGGGCTGACGGGCCCGGGGCGCTTGTGTGCCCCGGGCCGCCCGGCCGTCACCGCCGTGCCCCACCATCGGCCCCAACGAGAGAAGGCGATCAGCAATGGCACAGTTGGTAAGGGACGTCATGACCCCGGCCGTTGCGGCGGTCCTGCCGGATGCCTCGCTCGTCGAAGCGGCGCAGCTGATGCGCGCGCAGGACATCGGCGACGTCCTGGTGGCGGAGGACGGCGTCCTGCTGGGCGTGGTCACCGACCGCGACATCACGCTGCGCGCGGTGGCCGACGGCGTCGATCCGCTCGCCGTGTCCTGCCGCTCGGTGTGCACGCCGGAACCCGTCTGTGTCGGCCCGGACGAGCTCATCAGCGCGGCGGTGACGCTGATGCGCACCAACGCGGTCCGGCGGCTGCCGGTGGTCGAGAACGGGACGCCGGTGGGGGTGGTCAGCATCGGCGACCTGGCCAGGGCCCAGGACCCGGACTCGGCGCTCGCGGACATCAGCCGGGCCCGCCCGTCCGATTCCTCACGATAGGAGCCGGTTGCAGATGAGGCAGACGAGGCGGACGACGCCAGGCACGGTGGGGTTACTGTCTGCGCCGCGCCCTTTGGGGTACAGGTGGCGCATGCGAAAGCTGCTGAGCACCTGGGACCGCGAGATTTTCGACAGCGTCGCGTCACGGCACTGGCCGGGCGCGCAACGCGTGCTGCCACGGCTGACCCGCACCGCCGACCACGGTCTCCTGTGGATGGGGATCGCGGCGGGCGCGGCCGCCCTCGGCGGGCGGCCCGTGCGGCGGGCCGCGCTGCGCGGGGTGGCGTCGCTGGCGGCGGCGTCGGCGACGGTGAACACCCTGGGCAAGCGCTCCGTACGGCGCGACCGGCCGCTGCTGGACGCCGTGCCGGTCATACGGCAGCTGGGCCGCCAGCCCTTCACCACGTCCTTCCCCTCCGGCCACGCGGCCTCCGCCGCGGCCTTCGCCACCGGCGTCGCCTTCGAGAACAAGTGGTGGGGCCTGGCACTGGCCCCGCTCGCCGCCTCGGTGGCGTTCTCCCGCGTCTACACCGGCGTCCACTACCCCGGTGACGTGCTGGCAGGCGCCGCGCTCGGCGTGGGCGCGGCCCTCGCGGTACGCGGTCTCGCGCCGACCAGGGCCCAGCTGGCGCCCCCGGCGCGGCCCGCGGCCGACGCGCCCTCGCTGCCGGGCGGCCGGGGGCTGTTCGTGGTGGCCAACCACGCGTCCGGGCAGCGCACGGGGCCGCGCCCCGACCGGGTGCAGGAGGTGCGCAACGTCCTGCCGAAGGCCGAGGTCGTGCTGTGCGGCGACCCGGAGTCCCCGCCGGTCGACAAGGCGCTGGAGGAGGCCGCCGAGCAGGCCAAGCAGGCCGGTGGCGCGCTGGGCGTACTGGGCGGCGACGGCACGGTCAACGCCGCGGCGGTGGTCGCGGCACGGCACGGCCTGCCGCTGGCGGTGCTCCCCGGCGGCACCCGCAACCACTTCGCGTACGACCTGGGCGTCGAGACGCTCGGGGACGCCGCGCGCGCGGTGGAGACCGGGGAGGCGGTCGCGGTGGACCTGGCCGGGTTCCGCACCGCGCCGGGCGGCGAGCCGAGCTACTTCCTGAACACGTTCTCCATCGGCGCGTACCCGGAGCTGGTACGCGTGCGGGAAGAGTGGGCGGGCCGGATCGGCGCCTGGCCGGCCGGGGTGCTGGCGGCCTGGAAGGTGCTGCGCACGGCCGACCCGGTGACGCTGGAGGTCAACGGGAAGCGCCGGGAGGTGTGGCTGCTGTTCGCGGGCAACTGCGCGTACCGCGGGCTCGGCCTGGCGCCGGTGCGCCGGCACGACCTGGCGGACGGCGTGCTCGACGTACGCGTGGTGCACGGCGGGCGGCTGGCCCGTACGCGGCTGTTGACCGCGGCCCTGACGGGTGCGCTGCGGCACTCCCCCGTCCTGAGCGAGTCCCGGGTGCGCTCGGTGCGGATCGGCGGCCTGGCGGAGGGCGGCGTGCTCGCGTACGACGGCGAAGTGGCGCCCGCGCCGCGCGAGTTGACGATCTGCAAGGAGAACGAGGCGCTGACGGTCTACCGCCTGCTGCCCGAATAACGAGACGGCGTTCTCAGGATGCGATCGCCCGGCGTACGGTTTCCCCACCACCGACCGGGAGCGCGAAGGAGCCGTCCGCCATGCCGCACGAGTCCGCCGTCTACACCCACGGCCACCACGAGTCCGTCCTGCGCTCGCACACCTGGCGCACCGCCGCCAACTCGGCGGCGTACCTGCTGGACGCGCTCCAGCCGCACATGGAGGTCCTGGACATCGGCTGCGGACCCGGCACCATCACGGCCGACCTGGCCGCGCTGGTGCCGGAGGGCCGGGTGACCGGACTGGAGCACGCGCCGGACGTACTGGAGCAGGCGCGGGCCACCGCCGCGGGGCGCGGCCTGGACAACGTCCGCTTCGTGACCGGCGACGTCCACGCACTGGACTTCCCGGACGGCTCCTTCTCCGTCGTCCACGCCCACCAGGTGCTCCAGCACGTGGGCGACCCGGTCCAGGCGCTGCGCGAGATGCGGCGCGTCACCGCGCCGGGCGGGTTCGTCGCCGTCCGCGACGCGGACTACGCGGCCATGACCTGGTACCCGGCGGTCGACGGCATGGACGGCTGGCTGGACCTGTACCGCCGGGTAGCCCGCGCCAACGGCGGCGAGCCGGACGCGGGCCGGCGGCTGCGCGCCTGGGCCCGCCGGGCCGGCTTCGCCGACTCCGCGATCACCTCGTCCGCCTCCGCGTGGTGCTACGCGACGCCCGGGGAGCGGGCCTGGTGGAGCGGGCTCTGGGCGGACCGCACGGTGGCCTCCGCGTACGCCGGGCTGGCGGTCGACGGCGGCCACGCCACCGCGGGCGAGCTGGCACGGATCGCGGACGCGTGGCGGGAGTGGGGCGCACGGGAGGACGCCTGGTTCGGCGTCCTGCACGGCGAGATCCTCTGCCGGGTCTGACCCGAACGCCGGGTCTAACCCGAACGCCGGGCCTGACCCGAACGCCCGCATATTTCCGTATCACCCTCCATGTCGCGGTATGAAGGGTCCGTGACACGAACGCACGGACCGGCCGTCCTGGCCGCCCTGGCGGCGGTGACGCTCCTGGCGGCGGGCTGCGGCCCCCAGCAGCCCGCCGCCGGACGGCCCGGCGCCGGCACCGCCTCCCGGCAGCCCGCCAAGGCCGCCGTACCCGGCGGTTTCACCCTCCTGGCCACCGGCGACGTGCTCCCGCACACCGAGATCATCGAGCAGGCCCGCAAGGACGCGCACGGCGGCGGCCACGACTTCGGCCCCATGCTCGCCGGGGTCCGCCCCCTGGTGACCGGCGCCGACCTGGCGATCTGCCACATGGAGACGGTGTACGGCGAGAACAGCGGCCCCTTCACCGGCTACCCTGCCTTCGTCTCGCCGCCGCAGGTCGCCGCCGCCCTCAAAGCCACCGGCTACGACTCCTGCTCCACCGCCTCCAACCACACCCTGGACGCCGGGGGCGCCGGGGTGCGCCGCACCCTCGACGCCCTGGACGCGGCCGGCGTACGGCACGCCGGCTCCGCCCGCTCCGCCTCCGAGGCCGCCCGCCCCGCCCTCCTCAAGGCCGGCCGCGCGACGGTCGCCCAACTCGCCTACACCTACGGCACCAACGGCATCGCCCTGCCCGAAGGGCAGCCCTGGGCGGTCGGCCTCATCGACCGGGACAAGATCCTCGCCGATGCGCGGGCCGCCCGCCGCGCGGGAGCCGACGTCGTCGTGGTCAGCCTCCACTGGGGCACCGAATGGCAGCAGGAACCCGACGAGCAGCAGCGCACCCTCTCCCGCGCCCTCACCGCGGCCCGGACCGGCGGCCGCCCCGACATCGACCTGATCCTCGGCACCCACGCCCACGTACCGCAGGCGTACGAGAAGGTCAACGGCACCTGGGTGGTGTACGGCATGGGCGACCAGCTCGCCGGCTACATGTACAACCCGCAGGGCGCGGTGGACTCCCGCGGCAACCAGAGTTCGATGGCCCGCTTCACCTTCGCGCCGCCCGGCAAGGCGGGCGGGCGCTGGACCGTGGCCACGGCGGAGTTCGTCCCCCAGCTCACCGACGTCGACCACGCGTTCCGCGTCGTCCCGCTGGCCCAGGACGCGCCGCGCGGCAGCACGCACGCGCGGGCCCGCGACGCGATCCGCGAGACCGTCCTTTCGCGCGGCGCCGCCGACGACGGCCTCGTGATGACCGGCTGACGCCGCCCGGCGACGTAATTCCCCAACTGATCGCGTGGCGCAGGCGCCCCAACTACGCTCGTCCCCATGGACATTCTGGGGACCTCCTTGCGGGTGTGCGTGACCGACCTCGACGCCGCGATCGGCGTGTACGAACGGCTGACCGGCGCCGAGGCGATGCGCTTTCGGCACGGCGGCGTCTCGGTCGCGGCCGTCGGCTGCTTCTTCCTGATGAGCGGCCCGGAGGAGCAGCTGTCGATCCTCAGGAAGATCACCGCCACCCTCGCCGTCAAGGACGTGGACGACGCGGTGGCCGACCTGACGGCGGTCGGCGCACAGATCATCGCGGGCCCGCTGCCGACCCCGATCGGCCGCAACCTCGTCGCCCGCCACCCCGACGGCTCGGTCTTCGAGTACGTCGACCGGAAAGCGGCGTAAGGACCGGCGACCGCTCCCATGACGGGCCGGCAGCGGTTTCGCCGTTCACCGAACCGGGCGCGTGGGAGCGCCGGTTCGCGCCGCCCGAGCCGGGGCCGGCCGCCACCTGACGGCCGCCACCGCCCGCCCGTCAGGAGACCTCCACCACGATCTTGCCGCGCGTGCGGCCCTCCTGGCTGCGGCGGAACGCCTCGGCCGCCTCGGCAAGCGGCAGCACCGTGTCGACGTTGACGGTGAGCTTCCCGGCGTCGGCGAGGTCCGCCAGCGCGGTCAGACCGGCGCTGTCCGGCCGCACCCACACCAGGTGCCCGCCCTTCTTGCGCACGTCGCCGTCGACGACGGAGACGACCCGGGAGGTGTCTCGCAGCAGCTCCTGCGAGACGTCGACGGCGCCGTCGCCGACGAAGTCCAGGGCCGCGTCCACCCCGTCGGGCGCCAGCTCCCGCACCCGCTCGGCCAGACCCTCGCCGTACGTCACCGGCTCGGCGCCGAGGGAGCGCAGGAAGTCGTGGTTGCGCTCGCTGGCCGTGCCGATGACGCGGGCGCCGCGGGCCACCGCGATCTGCACACCGAGCGAGCCGACGCCGCCGGCCGCGGCGTGCACCAGAACGGTCTCGCCCGCGGTGACGCCGACCCGGTCGAGCGCCTGGTACGCGGTGAGCCCGGCGAGCGGCAGTCCGGCCGCCTGCTGCCAGTCGAGCGCGGCCGGCTTGCGCGCCAGCGTCCGCACGGGGGCGGCGACCAGTTCGGCGAACGTGCCCTGCTGCACCGCGTCCTTGCGTACGTATCCGATCACCTCGTCGCCGACCTCGAACTCGGTCGCGTCGTCGCCGAGGGCCTCGACCACCCCCGCCACGTCCCAGCCGGGGATCAGCGGGAAGTGCACGTCCATGATCGGGTCGAGGTAGCCCGCCAGCACCTTCCAGTCGACGGGGTTGACGCCTGCCGCCTTGACCCGCACCAGCACCGAGTCCGGCGCGACCTTGGGGACGGGCCGGTCGGTGTAGTGGAGTTGGCCGGGGTCGCCGTAGCTGTTCGCGATAACTGCTTTCATGGTCATGCTTCCCAACGTAGTCGCTCGAAGAAGCCGCAGGGGCTCGCCTCCGGTGGCCGCGCCGTGCTGTTCCCGGCCGGTACGCGATCGTGGGCCCCGGCGCGGCCCATGATGCGCAACGGCCTTCGCCGTGCCGGTGTCACCCGAATGGCCCGCGCGTGGTCGTTCCGGGCCGGGAGGTGTGTTCGCGTGGAAGGTGGTCGGCCCGTACGGGGGCACGGGGCCGACCAGCGGAGCGGACCCGCTGGTCTGCCCCTCACCGACAGGAGCCGTCATGCCTTTGCCACGCTGGGCCCGTATCGTCGTGCCGTCCTGTGCGCTGGTCGCCGGAGGATGTGTCCTGTCCTGGGCCGGCGCGGCGGCCGGGGTGGCCCCGAGTGTGCTGCCCGCTCCCCAGGTGAAGGTCGGCAAGGCGCAGACGGACTTCTGCCCGACCGCGGCCGCCGGCAAGGCGCTGGCCGATCAGGGTGTGACGCTGGAGGCGAAGAGCCCGGCGCAGGTGACCGACGTCGGCGGGCGCCGGTGCGTGCGGTTGCCGATCACCAAGGGCGAGTTCGCGCTGGACCTCGGCAAGGGGTCCGTGCCGGCCGACGGCGGCCTCGTCTTCCGCAAGGCCGGGGGCCGCAGCGTGTCCTTCACGGACCTGGCCTTCGACTTCGGCACACACACAGCCAACGGCACGGCCACCGCCGACGGCGCCAAGGCCGGCCGGGCCGGGCAGCAGCAGACGGAGCTGTTCGGCTTCGCCTTCCAGGCGGACAAGACCAAGGTCGACCTCGCCAAGGGCTCGGCCCAGGGCGCCGCCGCCCTGACCCTGGGCACGGGCGGGCACAACGCCCTGAGCAACGCCTTCGGCACCAGCCCGCTGTCCGCCGGGAGCACGGTGTTCGACGCGACCGCCGGCGGTGACGTGGCCCAGGCGGCGCAGACGCTCTCCCGCACCCTGCTGCCGTGACGGGTACGGGAGGCGTCCTCGGCCGGACCGTCGCAGGCGTCCGCGAGCAGGACGCCGCCGGGCGCTTGCGTGTCGCGCTCCCCCCGCGGTTCTGCCCGCTCCCCAGTGCCGTACATCCGGACGCCCGCCTGCTGAACGCACGCGCGGCGGTCTGGCTGAACGGGTACGGCCTGTGCCGGGACGGCGCGCAGCGGGTGCGGATGGCCGGCAACGACGTCGGGGGCTTCTACGGCAGGATCATGCCCAGGGCGCCGGCCGACCGCCTCCAGCTGGCGGTGGACTGGTGCGCGCTGATGTTCGCCTTCGACGACCTGCACTGCGACGAGGGGCCGGCCAGCCTGCGCGCCGGGGACTTCGCGGGCTTCGCCACGCGCCTGCTGCGGGTGCTGGAGGCACCGGGAACGGTGCCGGACGGAGCCGGGGACCCCTTCCTGCGAGCGGCGGGCGACCTGGCGGCACGGTGCCGCGCCGAGGGCACACCGGTGCAGATCAGGCGCATGGTGGACGGCCACCGCAGTTGGTTCCTCGGCGTGCTGTGGGAGTTCGGCTGCCGCCTGCGCGACCGTACGCCGTCGCTCGACGACTACGCCCGTCTGCGCCAGCACACCGCGGCCGGCACGGCGACCACCAGTTGGATGGAGGTCGTCGACGGAGCGGAGATCCCCGGCGCGGCGATGGATTCCCCCGTGGTGCGCGCGCTGAGCGAACTGGCCTTCACCACCGCGGCCTTCGACGACGACCTGTTCTCCTACGGCAAGGAACGCTGGCTGGCCGCCCGCGCCCCGCGGCCCGCCCGCTGCCGCCTGAACCTCGTCGACGTACTGGCCGCCGAGCACGGCCTGGGCCTAGAAGCGGCGATGGCCGCGGCCGCCGACCTGTGCGACCGGCTGACGCTGCGTTTCGTCCGGCTGCGCGACCAGGTGCTGCCCGGAGCCGGTGAACCGCTGCGGCACTACCTCGACCACCTCTCCCACCTGGTCCGCGGCAACCTCGAATGGGGTCTGCGCGCCGGCCGCTACACCAACCCGGACGGCCGGCACCCCGAAGCCGTCCGCACCACCGGCTCCTTCACCCTGACCGCCCCCCGCAACGACACACCCCCACCGGTCCCGTCCATCGCTTGGTGGTGGGACCGTTTCTGAGGCCGCGCCGAACCGTCAGTGCGGAGTGAGCACCAGGCCGACCCGGCTCCGCGGGCGCAGCGCGACCGCGGCTCTGGGCTCGGCCGGGGCCGGCACGGCGATGCGGAAGCGGCTCGTCATCGCGGCCACCACCAGGGCCGCCTGCTGGAGGAAGAAGGACTGGCCGACGCACTGGTGGGGCCCGTCGCCGAAGGGCAGGTACGCCAGCGGATGCCGGCCGCGGACGCGTTCCTCGGCGAAACGGCCCGGGTCGAAGCGCAGCGGCCGCTCCCAGAAGGCGGGCAGCCGGTGGGTCAGGTAGGGGGAGAGCACCACGGTGGCCCCGGCCGGGATGGTCACCCCGTCGACGACGTCCGCGGCGACGGCCGTCCGCGGCACCGCCCAGGCCATCGCGTACAGGCGGCAGACCTCGGCCAGCACCCTCCGGGTGAACACCAGCCCGCGGGCGTGCTCGGGCCGGAGCGGCCCACCGCCCACTACCGCGTCGGCCTCGCGGCGGACCTCCGCCGCGACCTCCGGGTGGCCCGCTAGGGCGACCCAGGCCCAGGTCAGGGTGAGGGCGCTGGACTCCGAACCGGCCACGAACAGGGCCACGATGTCCTCGGCCACGTGCGCGTCGCTCAGCGGGCAGCCGTCGGCGTCCGCGCCGTCGAGCAGCCTGCTCATCAGGTCCGGACCGCCGTGGTGCTCGTGCCGCGCCCGGCTGATCAGCGGCAGCAGGATCTCCCGGACCGTACGGGCGGCGCGGGTGAAGGAACGGTCGCCCGGCATCGGCACCGCGAGGGGCACGAAGGGCAGCGCCATCCGCCACAGCAGCGAGTCGAACGCGACGGCGACCGCCGCGGCGAGCCGGTCGCACTGCTGCTGCGGAATGCGCGAGCCGAAGAAGACCGGGTTCACGACCCGGAGCACGACGTGGGTCATCTCCGCCAGCGCGTCCACCGTCGCGCCCGCCGCCACGCGCCGCTCCAGGTCCGCCACCGCGCCGGCGACCGAGGCAGCCGTGGCGTCGGCGAGGGTGTGCGCGCCGCCCGACAGGCACTGGCTCCACAGGTCGCGGCTGGCCCGCCAGCGCGGGCCCTCGCCCGTGATCCCGAGCCCCGTCAGCCGGCCCATCGCCTTCCACATCGCCGTGCCACGGCGGTAGTTCGCACCGTGGGCGCGCAGGACGTGCCGCAGGTGGTCGGGGTGGGTGACCAGGAAGGGCCGGAAGGTGCCCAGGTCCAGCCGGGTCAGCGCGCCTCCCGACTGCCGCCCGGTACGCTCCAGCATCCCCAGCGGTCCGCCTGCCCGCAGCCCGTCGAGGACGCGCCCCAAGGGGACGGTGTGCAGCCGGTGGCCGGCATGAGCGGGCATGGCGGTGCTCCTTCCCGGCGCGGTGGGACGGATTCGGCCGAAGTGGCGTGCGCGTACGGCCGGGCGTGCGCGGCCCCGCACCCGTACGGCCCTTGAGCCACACTTTACTCACGCTTCACGCGCTTTGTCCGCCTTGTCCCGTCGGCCGTCCGGGGGCCGTGCCGCACACCGCCCGCATCCGGAAGTCGTAGTTCTCAGGAAGCGGATGCCGTGTGCGGGCCTCGGCGCGGACGGCTTCGGTGACGGGGCCCGAGCCCGCCGTGAGGCGTTCGGCGATGGCGTACCAGGTGTCGCCGAGGGTCTCGTCGCCCTCGCGGAGGTCGGGGACCTCGAAGCCGCGGTCGAAGAGGGCACGGGCGGCGCCGGCGTCGCCCCGGGCGAGGGCGGTCCGGGCCGTCAGGAGGACGAAGCGGCCGTCGGCGCGGACGTCCGGGGGCAGGCGGTCGAGGGCGGCGGCGGCTTCGTCGGCGCGGCCGGCGGCGAGCAGGGCGGGGACGGCTTCGCGCACCAGGGCCGCCAGGAGGGGGCCCGCCGCCTCGCCGTCCTCTTCGCCGTGCGAGGCGCAGGCGAGTGCCTCCGCGTAGCGCTGGGCCGCGCGGGCCGTTTCGCCCGCGGCTTCCTCGGCGACGGCGAGGCAGTACAGGGGGCGGCAGTCCGTGCCGTGGGCCAGGGCGCGTTCCCAGCTGCGGACGGCCTGGGCGCGGTCGCCCGCGTGCCACTGGGCGATGCCCAGGTGGTAGTCGGTGCCGGGGCCGGGCGGGGCGGATTCCAGCAGGTCGCGCCACGGCGCGGCGACCAGCGGAGCGACCGGCACGCCGCCGCCGCGCGGGAAGTCGCCGGTGTGCAGCAGCGTCAGCCAGGGTTGCTGCTCGGGGCCGATGGTGGTTTCGGCGAAGGGGGTGCCGGGCAGGTCGTGGCCGGTGCGGGCGCGTTCCAGGGCGCCCCAGCCGGAGCCGGTGGCCAGCGTCTCCTTCGGTTCGAGGTCCGCGTACGGCCGCCAGGTTTCGTAGGCCGCGTCGATCCGCTCGCGCGGGAGCCGCTCTTCGAGCCGGTCGCCGACCTCGCGGCGGGCCGCCGGCCAGTCCGTCCCGTGCACCGCCGCGGGGTCGGCGGCGAGCGGTCCGTACGCCTCCAGCCAGGCGAACTCCGCGCCGCCTTCGAGCCGTACGTGCTCCAGCTGGGTACGGGCCAGGCCCGCCTGGATCTCCGCGTAGCCGCCGCTGCCGGGCTCGGTGAGCCACTGCTGCCAGCGGCGGCCCGCGCGGCCGGCGCCCCACAGGAAGAGCTTGCGGCCGCGCAGCGTGTCGGTGGAGGTGTGCACCAGGCCGTGGCCCGTGGCGTCGAGCGAGGCGATCCAGCGGCGCTCGCCGTCCGGGATGTCGTAGAAGTGGTCGGCGGGGAACTCGCTGCGCAGCGGGTACGTACGGTCGGCGCCCTCGGACTCGGGTACGGGGACGCGGCGCAGCGTGTGCTCGTACCCGAAGTGCCAGGCCGCGTCGGCCGGTGCGAGGACGCGGGTGTGCTCGGTCTCGGGTACGGCGATGTTGGTCCACCAGTAGGCGGGGGCCGCGTTGAGGTGGGGGTTGCGGATGCGGACGCCGGCGTAGAGGAAGTCGGAGCCTTCCGGAAGCCACAGGTCCACTTGGAAGGGGAGGTTCCGCAGCCGTTCCCACTCCCACAGGCGCAGCATCTCGCCGCCGTCGGGCGCCGGTACGGTCGCGGCGTGCACCGGGGCGCAGGAGAGAGTGGTGTGTCCGGTGGCGCCGGTGTTCCACTCGATGCCGCCGGAGAACCAGGCGCCGTTGAGCGCGAAGTTGGCGGGCTGGAGCACGGGGTTGCGGTACAGCAGCTCGCGGCCGGTGGGCTTGTGGTGGAGCGAGTGCACCCGGCCGCCGAGGCCGGGCAGGACGGTGGCGCGCAGCCGGTCGTTCTCGATGACGAGGGCGTCGAGGGCCGTTGCGGAACGCGTGCGTCCGTAGCCGTCGCGGATGCTCACGGGCAGCAGGGAGTCCAGCGGCTCGTAAGCGAGCTGGCGGGCCATGTCGGGCGGCAGGTCCGTGCCTTCGGGCAGCGTGACGCGGTGGACGTCACCCGGTGCGCGCACGGCGGGCAGCGGGTTGGCCGGCCCGACGGGCGCTGCGGGAAGGGTCAGGGTCGTGCGTCGCACACTCGTGGCCACGGCTGCCTCGCATGGTTGTACCGGGCCGCCTCGGGTGCGGCGGCCGCTTGTTGACCATGGAACCCTGTCGGCGGGCGCCTGAACAGGGCTACTTGTGGCCAGATGTGGTCAAAGTCGCACAAGAACGCTTTCGAGAAGGTCGGCCAACAGCTTCGCGCCGGCGCCCTCGGGGTCGAGGTCCGGGTCGTAGATGGCGAGGTCGAGGCCCGCGCAGCGCGGGGAGGCCGCCAACGGGGCGAGCAGCTCGTACAGTTCCCCGGTACGCAGGCCGCCGGGGTCGGGGCTGTCGACGGCGGGCATCACGGACGGGTCGAGCACGTCCGCGTCCAGGTGGATCCAGAAGCCGTCCGGTGCCGTGCCCTGGAGGTCGCGCAGGACCTTGCGGGCGACGGCGTCCGGGCCCTGTTCCCGGATCTCGCCTGCCGTGCGGTGGCCGATGCCGAGCGAGGCCAGCTCGGGCCGGTCCGCGTCGTCGTCGCGGATGCCGAGGATGTGCAGGTCGGTGTCGCGCACGTACGGTGCCAGGCCGTCGATGCCGGTGAGGTCGGCCTGTCCGCGGCCGGTGATCTGGGCGGCGCCCTCGCCTGCCGCGGCGCCCACGGGGCCGTTGCGGCCGGTGTTGCCGGGGTGCCGGAAGTCGGCGTGCCCGTCGAGGTAGGCGACGCCGTAACGGCCGGCGCGGCGCAGGCCCAGTACGGCGCCGAGCAGGATGGAGCAGTCGCCGCCCAGCAGGACCGGGAACTCCCCCGCCCGCACGTGCGCCTCGACGCGGCCGGCGAGGCGGCGGGTGTAGTCCGCGATGGCGGCGGCGTTGAAGTCGCCGTTACCCTCCCGCCAGCCGCTCAGGTCGTAGCGGGGCGGCGTCACGACCCCGCCTTCCAGGGCGCCGAGCCGCCGCAGCAGGCCCTGTTCGCGCAGCGCGCCCGCCAGCTTGTAGCAGCCAGGCACGGTACCGGGCGCGGGCGGGCGCAGGCCGAGGTTGGAGGGGGCGTCGAGGAGCACGATGCGGCGCATTCCGCCATCTCACCTCACCGGCGCCCGGTCTTCAACAGGGTTCGGGCGGGAGGCCGGTGGGTATCGCGCCGCAAGATCAACAGGAAGGGCCGCTGACGGCTCACGCCGCCGGCGGCTCGTTGCACCTCAGCTGGTTGCCGAACGGGTCGGTGAGGGTCAGCGTCAGCCCGATCTCGCCGTCCTCCTCCAGGCCGGGCTGCAGGAACGGGTAGTCCTTGGCCGCCAGTTCGGCGTGCAGCGCCCGTACGCCGCTCAGTTCGGCGTACACCACCGTGCCCGGCGTCCCGTCGCCGTGGTGCTCGGACAGGTGCAGGACGAGGCCGCCGCGCGAGACCTGCGTGTACAACGGCAGTTCCGGCGCGAAGCGGTGCTCCCAGTCGACGGTGCAGCCCAGGTAGCCGAGGTAGAACTCGTGCGCCTTGGCCACGTCGAACACGCGCAGCACCGGTACGGGGGAACGGAAGGTGATCTCGGACATCAGGCAGCCTCGAACATGTCACTGGTGATGGCCCAGCGTTGGTGGTCCCGCCAGGCGCCGTCGATGAACAGGAAGTCGGGCGAGCAGCCCTCCAGGCGGCAACCCGCGCGCCTGACCAGGGCGATCGAGCGTTCGTTGGCCGGCTGAATGTTGATCTCCAGGCGGTGCAGCCCCAGCTCGCCGAAGGCGTACCCCATGGCGAGCCGCAGCCCCTCGCTCATGAGCCCCCGCCCCGCGGCGTGCGCGAAGGCGCCGTAGCCGACCGCCCCGCAGCGGAACGCGCCGAGGACGATGTTGTTGATCGTCAGGAAGCCCGCGATCCGGCCGGTCTCGTTCGCGCAGACCAGGAATCCCTCGCGGGTCGGTTCCCGCAGCTTGGCGAGGTAGCCGTCGTACGCGGCGGCGGTGACCGGCGGCGAGAGCCACGGCCGGTGCAGGGACACGCTCTCCCGCGCCCGCGCCGTGAACTCGTCCCGGTCCGCGGCCGAGAAGTGCCGCAGCGACACCCGCGGCCCCGTGGCGAGATAGTGATCGTCGGCCATCGTCCGATCCTATGAAGCCACGGGGGCGGGCGCCAGGCGATACGGACAGGTGCGCGAGTCGCGCCACCCCCGGCGCGGCCGCACCGGGCCGCCGGAGCCGGTCACGGCGTGGCGGTCGCCGTGCGGGTCGCGCAGGCCGCCGTGTACCCCTCCGGCACCGACACGTCCGCCATGTCCCAGCCCGGCACCGCGACCGGCAGCGGTCCCGCGCCGACCAGGGTGGTGGTCATCAGGTCGCCCGCCAGGCCACTTCCCGTGCCCTTCAAGTACGCCTCCTTGCGCGTCCAGCAGCGCGCGAAGGCGGCGGGACGCGCGTCCTCTGGGAGAGCGTCCAGCGTCGCGCGCTCCTGCGGGTGGAGCATGCCCGACACCTCGGCCACGGTACGGGGCGACGCCGGCCTCTCGATGTCCACGCCCACGGGCGTGGGGGCGAACCCGAGCAAGGCCATGTCGCCGGTGTGGGAGAGCGAGAAGTGCAGGGGGATCTCGGCGCCGGCCAGCGCGGGGCGGCCGTGCGGCTCGTCGCAGCAGGGGCAGGGCTCGCGCACGAACCGGAGCTCCGCCGGGTCGCGGTCGAGGTACGCGCCGAGCAGGCGGCGCAGCGCGCCGTGGGAGGTGGCGTACGTGTCGCGGTCGCCGGGCCGTACGAACGCGGCGGTCCGCTCGCGCTCGGTCCCGTCCAGCACGGCGGTGTCGTGCAGCCCGGCCCCGGGCACGGTGCGGACCAGCCACAGCGACACCGGCTGCCCGCCCCCGGCCGGCAGCGGGTCCGGCAGCGCGGCCGCGTCGTACACCTCGGGTATCAGGGCGGGCCGCACGGTGCCACGCTCCTCGCTCAAGGCCCAGGCATCGCCCGTGGTCATCGGTCGCTCTCCCTCGTCCTGTTTCTCGCGCGCCCGTCCGGAGCCGGCCGGCGCGGCCGCCCGGTCACGGCCGTATGCGGTGACCGTACCCGGCTTGCGGGGCGCGCGCGGCCAACTCGCGCTCCCCGGCGCTCGGTGCGGCCAGTGCCAGGCGGCGGTGGGTACGGCGGAGCAGCGCGCGGGCGAGGACGGGGTGCGCGCGGCGGACCACCGCGAAGGAGAGCCGCCCGCCCGTGCCGTGGGTCCGTACGACCGTGCTCAGCGTCACCCGGCCCTCGTGTCCCGCGGTCCGCTCCCCCGTCCCGGGGCTCTCGACCAGGACCGACGCCCGGAAGTCCAGGTGCCTGGCGTCCCGGCCGAGCAGGATCTCCCCGCCGTCCGCGGTCTCCGCACGGCCCAGCCCGGGGAACGCGCCGCGCAGCACCCCCTTCCAGGCAGCCGCGGGCCGGGCACCGGGGCCGGGCGCGGCAGCCGGGCGGCGGCGCGGCGCGGCGGCACCCGCCGGCGCCTGACCGCCGAGGACTGGGCCGACGCCGCCCTCGCCGCCCTCGGCGAAGGCGGCCTGGCGGCGGTGGCCGTGGAGCCGATCGCCACCCGCCTCGGCACCACCAAAGGCAGCTTCTACTGGCACTTCGCCAACCGGGACGCCCTGGTGGAGGCGGAAGCCGACCCGGAACGGCGGCTGCGCGGGCTGTTCGCGTACGCGACCGCGGCGGCGGCCGACGACCCCCTGGAGGTCTCCCTCCTGGCGACGGCGGCCGACTCCCGCGTCGCGGCGGTCCTGCGCCGGGTGACCGAGCGCCGCATCGGCTACCTCGCCGGACTCTTCGCCGAACTGGGCTTCCCCGAGGCCGAGGCGCGCCGCCGCGGACTGCTCGCGTACACGGCGTACCTCGGCCACGCCCAGCTGGGGCACGCCGTACCGCAGAACCTGCCCGGCCCCGCCGACCGCGACCGCTACCTGGACTCGGTGCTCGACGCCCTGCTCCACCGGGCGCACACCGGGGCCCACCGGACCGGCACCGAAGCGGAATGACCGCTGCCGCGGCCGGCCGTAAGGAAAACGACAACCGGGCCGACCCCCTGCCCGCCGCCCCCTTATCTCCCCCTGACCCGCCTTCCGACAACCTGGCTCCAGGAGTTCACCGGCTACACCGACCGCGCAGTCCTCTCTCCGGGGGTTCCATGACCGAGACGCTGCCCTTCCCGCAGGACCGCACCTGCCCCTACAACCCGCCCCCCGGTTACCGACCCCTGCGCGAAAAACGCCCGTTGTCGCAGGTGACGCTCTACAACGGGCGCACGGCCTGGGTCGTGACCGGCCACGCCGAGGCACGGGCCCTGCTCACCGACCCGCGGCTGTCCGCCGACCGGCAGAACCCGGCGTTCCCCGCGCCCGCCCCGCGCTTCGAAGCGCTGCGCACCGTGCGGACACCGCTGCTCGGCGTCGACGACCCCGAGCACAACGCGCAGCGCCGGATGCTGATACCGAGCTTCACCCTCAAGCGTGCCGCCGCGCTGCGCCCGCAGATCCAGCAGACCGTCGACCGGCTCCTGGACGCCATGGAGGAACAGGGCCCGCCGGCGGACCTGGTGCCGGCCTTCGCGCTGCCCGTGCCGTCCATGGTCATCTGCGCGCTCCTCGGCGTACCGTACGCCGACCACGAGTTCTTCGAGGCCGAGTCCCGCGCGATCCTGCAGAGCACCGGGCCGCAGGACGCGCTCACGGCGCGCCGGCGGCTGGAGGAGTACTTCACGGACCTGGTGGCCCACAAGCGGGAGCACCCGGGCGACGGCCTGCTGGACGAACTGATCGCCGAGCGGCTGGCGACCGGCGAGATGCGGCACCAGGAGCTGGTGAGCACGGCCATGCTCCTGCTGGTCGCCGGCCACGAGACCACCTCCAACATGCTCTCGCTGGGCACCTTCACCCTGCTGGAACACCCGGAACGGCTCGCCGCGCTGCGTGCCGACCCCTCGCGCGTCCCGGACGCGGTCGAGGAGTTGCTGCGCTTCCTGTCGATCGCCGACGGGATGGTGCGGGTGGCGACCGAGGACATCGAGGTGGGCGGTGCGACGATCCGGGCGGACGACGGCGTCTTCTTCTCTACGTCGGTCGTCAACCGGGACGGCGCGGCCTACGCCTCGCCGGACACCCTGGACTGGGACCGCTCCGCGCGCCACCACGTGGCCTTCGGTTTCGGCATCCACCAGTGCCTGGGCCAGAACCTGGCCCGCGCCGAGATGGAGATCGCCTTCACCTCGCTCTTCGCCCGCTTCCCCGGCCTGCGCCTGGCCGTGCCCGCCGCCGAGGTGCCGGCCAAGCCGGGGCACACCCTCCAGGGCCTGACCGGACTGCCCGTCACCTGGTAGCCGTACGGCTGCCCGCGCCGCCGTGGAAGCACCCGGGACGAACGACCCGGGACGAACGGAAGAGAGCCCCATGAAGATCGACATCGACACGTCCGTGTGCATCGGCTCCGGGCAGTGCGCGCTGACCGCCCCCGGCGTCTTCACCCAGGACGACGACGGCCTCAGCGCCCTGCTGCCCGGCCGGGAGGACGGCGCCGGCGACCCGCTCGTACGGGAAGCCGCCCGCGCCTGCCCGGTCCGGGCCATCTCGGTCTCCGGCTCCGGCGACGCGCTCTAGAAAGCCCCGCGGACGACCACGGGGAGTTCGAGCACCCCGGTCTCCTCGCGCGTACTGCGTACCGTCACCGGTTTGCTCCCGCGGTTGCCGAAGTACGCGGTGTCGCTGGCGGCCAGCACGAAGCGCAGCCGGTGCCCCCGCTCGAAGCGGTGCACGATCGCGGGCAGGTCGACGGTGAACTCCCGGGTGACGTCGGGCACCCTGACCGGGGCCACCTGGCGGTGGATCAGCGTCTTCCCGCCGTTCGGGGCGATGTCGTAGAGCTTGAGGAACAGGACCAGCCGGTCGGCCGCGTCGCCGGAACCCCGCACCCGTTCGGCGGCGGGAGAGCCGACTTCGAGGGTGGCCCGCGGCGCGCCGACCACGTCCACGGGCTGCCCGCCGACCGGCTGCGACGTCCAGTCCAGGTAGGTGCCGCGCGTGTCGTACGGCTTGCGGTTCGGCAGCTTCAGCAGTTCGGCCAGCGAGCTTTCCGAATGACTCGACGCCATCCGCCCGTTGCGGTACTGGCGGCTGCCGGGGACCACGTCCGCCGGGCTGTCCACGAGCCTGCCGTCACCGGACAGGTACAACCGGCGCGGGACGCCGCCGGGGTAGCTCTCCGACGTGGCGTACGCCGGCCCGCGGCGCACCCAGTCCCGGTAGTACGCGAAGGCCGGGCCGGTGTCCGTCTCCCACCTCTGGCGCAGGTAGCGGCCGAACCAGGCGAGGACGCGCCGCCCGACGTAACTGCTCTCGAAATTCCCCTTGGCGAGGTCGAGTTCGCCCTCCGCCGGGTCGGTCATGCCGCCGCTGTGGCCCCAGGCCTGCCAGATCATCTTCGTCTCGGTGCCCTGCGCCCGGAGGGCTTCGTACGTCGCGGCCGCCTCGTTGAGGTTGAAGAGGGTGTCCGCCTGCCCCTGGACGAGCAGGGTGGGGGCCCGTACCGCGCGGAGGTAGGAGACCGGGGAGAGGCTGCGCAGGTAGCGGTGCACGGCGTCCGTGCGGGCCGCCGGGTAGCGCCCCGAGTTCAGCAGTTTCTTGGCCTCGCACGCCCGCGCCACGAAGTGCACGCACCCGGCGCCGCCCTGCCCGGACTTGTCGAGACGCGGGTGGAGCAGCCCCTGCGCCTCGCCGATGAGGTAGAAGCCGTTGGTCCACTGGTGCTTGTACACGCCGGGCCACGGCCCGGACGTGCCGGCCGTGCGGTCCGCGCCGTTGGGGGCCATGGAATAGGCCAGGTCGTGCCAGGTGATCAGCGGGACCAGCGCGTCCACCCGCTGGTCCACCGAGGCGGTGGCCAGCTGGATGGCGCCGCCGTACGAGCCGCCGAACATGCCCACCCGCGGGTCCCCGGGGCCGTCCGCGGTGACGAAGTCGACCCGGGTCCCGTCCTTGGCCGGCCGGGTGCCGGCCAGGAAGTCCAGGATGCGGCTCGCCGCCCGCCCGTCGACCTGCGGGTCGTCGAGGGAGATCGGGCAGCCGGTGCGGCCGAAGCCGAGGCCCGAGTAGGCGAGGGCGGCGTAGCCGCGGGAGGCGAAGGCGCGCGCGATGGCGTCCGTGGAGCCGTCGGACTTGCTGCCGCCGAAGCCGTTGGTGGTCAGGACGGCCGGGGCCGGGTGCGCGGCGTCCACGCCCTTGGGGCGGTAGAGATCGGCGTCCAGGGTGCAGTCGCGGCCGCCGGCCCGCACGGCCAGCTTCACGGTCTTGACGGTGTACGGGGGCTTCCCCTTCCGGGCCGCCGCGGCCGGCCCGGCGGCGGTGAGCGGTCCGACGAGGGCGGCGCACGCCGCGAGGCACACGGTGACGGTGACGGGCAGGCGGACGGAGCGGGTGCGCGGCGCGCGCCGGACGGGTCGGGGCTCGGCACCGGACAGGGCTCGGGACACGCTGGGCACGCAGACCTCCACAACGGCATGCCGTACCAAGCGGTCGGTACCGGCCGGCTCATGGTGTGACACGGGTAACAAACGTGTCAACGCTCGCAAAGGGGATTGTCCCCCTGCCCGGCCAGGACCATCCGGACGGCTCCGCCCGTACCACTCGTTGGGCTGCACGAACAGCGGAGCGCCGCCCCGCCGGACCACCCGTACGAGACCGGCGCGAGCACACCCGGCGTGCGCCGCGGTCGCTCGTTGGGGTGGCGCCCGGCGGCGTACACCCGGCGGTCAGGAAACCGGGGTCAGCGACTTCTTGGCCAGCTCGTACGCCGGGAGCATCTCCTTGTGCTCGGTGTTGTCGAACCCGCCGAGGTGGACGACGGTCGCCCCCTTCGGCGTCACCACGGCGAAGGCCCGTTCCTGCTGGGGCTCGTCCCGGATCGGGCTCTTCACCGTGTAGGCGACCTCTGCGGCGGACAGGCCGCCGACCTTGATGTCGCTGATCTCCTTCTTGTCGACGCCCCGCTCCTCGGCCGTGAAGGCCTCCAGGACCTGGCGCGGCGACTTCTCCGCGCCGTCCGCGACCCATACGCGGATGAACCCGATGTTGCCCGCCGGCTTGGCGTCGATCTCGCACGCGCCCCTGACGGACGTACGGCCCATCAGCTTGCCGAGCAGTTCCCCGTCGTCGGCCGAGAGCCCCTTGGGCTTCCACGCCTTCGCCACGTCGAACGACACCGGCAGCTCGCAGGCCGTGCCGGCGGCCCCGATCCGGGTGCCCTTCTTCCACGCGTCGGCCTTGTCGGCCTTCGCCTTCTCGTCGGCCTTCGTCTTCTCGTCGGCCTTCGCGGCGTTGGCCGGAGCCGAGGCCGAGGGCGAGGCCCCCTTGGCGGCGTCGCCGCCCTTGTCGGCAGTGGACGAGCAACCGGCGAGCACACCGATCGCGAGCACGGCGGCCACCGCGCCCCATTTGTCCTTACGCATACAGGCTTCCCCCCATAAATAGGACTACAGCGCGGTAACTTAACCCGACGACCGTGAAGTGCCCAAACTGTTATTCGAACGGGGAAGTTCCGAGAAATCGCGGATGTCTCCGGGTGCGCGCCTCCGGGGCCCGTCCCGTCTCCACCGGCAGCACTGCCCCAAGGCCGCCGGCCCTCGGCTCCGGCCGGCCTGGGGCGGCCGTGCGCCGCTACTTGGTCAAGTCCAGTACGGCGATGTCCGGTCGGCTGACGCCGAAGGTCTGGGCGTACAGGGACAGTTCCGCTTCGAGCGCGCGGACGATGGTGCCCTCGCGGCGGAAGCCGTGGCCCTCGCCCTCGAAGGCGAGGTAGGCGTGGGCGGTGCCCTGGCCGGCCACCTTCGCGAGGAACCGTTCGCACTGCGCGGGCGGGCAGACCACGTCGTCCAGGCCCTGGAGGAGCAGGAAGGGCGCGGCGATGCGGTCCGCGTGGTGCAGCGGGGAGCGGTCGCGGTAGCGGTCGGGCACCTCGTCGCGCGGGCCGATCAGGCTCTCCAGGTACTGCGATTCGAAGTCGTGGGTGCCGTCCTCGGCCCAGCCCGTCAGGTCGAGGACCGGGTAGCTGATCGTGCCGCAGGCGTACAGGGAGGTCGTGGTGAGCGAGGCCGCGGCGGTCCAGCCGCCGGCGCTGCCGCCGCGGATGGCCAGCCGGTGCCGGTCGGCGGTGCCCTCGTCGGCCAGCGCCTCGGCGACGGCGGCGCAGTCCTCGACGTCCACCACGCCCCACTGCTCGCGCAGCCGTTCGCGGTACTCCCGCCCGTAGCCCGTCGAACCGCCGTAGTTGACCTCGGCGACGCCGATGCCGCGCGAGGTGAAGTAGGCGATCTCCAGGTCCAGTACGAGCGGGGCGTGGCCGGTCGGGCCGCCGTGCGCCCAGACGACGTACGGCGGCAGCTCGCCGTCGGGCGCGCGGTGCCCCGGGCTGTGCGGCGGGTAGATGTGGGCGTGGATGTCGCGGCCGTCGGGGCCGGTGAACGTACGGATCTGCGGCTCGGGATAGTGGACGGGGTCCACGGCGTCGGCGTGCCGGGCCGCGATCACCCGGGACCGGCCCGTACAGGTGTCCAGTTCCACGATCTCGTACGCGCTGCGCGGGCTGGCGGCGACGCCGACCACCCGGCTGCCGTGCACGGCCAGCGAGGGCGCCCACTCCGTCCACGGCCCGGCCGCGTCCACCAGTTCGCCGGTGACCGGGTCGAGGATGCCCAGCGCGGTGGCGCCGCGGCCGTGCACCACGGCGATGGTGCCGCCCTCCAGCGGCAGGAACCAGCGCAGCCCGAGCTTCCACAGCGGGCCGCCGAACTCCTCCTGCCGCGGCCGGCACAGGCGCCTGCCCGGCGTCCCGGCCGCGTCCGGGTCGGCGCGCCGCAGCTCCCACCAGCCGTCGGCGTCCGAGACGTACAGCAGCGTGCCGTCCGCGTCCCACTCGACCTGCGCGACGGACTCGCCGGTTCCGCCGGCCAGTTCCCGTACGCCGGTGAACCGGCCGTCGCCGGTGACGTCGGCGAGCAGGACGACCGTGCCGTCCCACGGCATCCGCGGGTGGTCCCAGGCGATCCACGCCGCCCGCCGCCCGTCCGGCGAGACCCGCGGGCCGGTCACGAAGCGGTGCCGGTCGTCGCTCAGCTCGCGTACCGCCGCGCGGTCGCCGGCCGCCGAGCCGTCCAGCGGCACGGCCGCGATCACCCGGCGCAGGTCGGTCGGCCCGGGGCCGGTGAACTCCTCCAGGACGCACCACACCTCGCCGCGGTCCAGGCGCAGCACCGGGTCGGCCCAGCGCAGTCCGCCGCCGACGGGCGAGACGGGGGTCAGGGGGCGGGGCGCCGCCCCGCCGTCCGGGTCGTACGCGTACAGCCGCTGGTCGGCGAAGTCGCAGAAGACGGCCACCGTGCGGCCGTCCGGGCCCACCGCCCCGGCCCAGGGCTGGCCGCCGTATTCGATGACCCGGCTGCGCACGTTCCAGGGGGCGGGCAGCACCGGCTGTTCCGTGCCGTCGGGCCGCCTGCGGACCAGCGCGCGCCGGCCGCCCTCGGCGGGGCGGGGTTCGGTCCACCACACCTCGTCACCGACCACGCCGACGAACTCGGGGCGGCCGTCGTGCGCGGCGACCATCCGGGCGTCTATCGGGGACGGCCAGGCTCCGTAGGGGGCCGTGGTCACCATGGTGGCGTTCCTCCTTAGGCGTGGGAGCCGCTAAGCCTGTCGTACGCGGGGCCGGGCATCAACCCGTTCGGGTCGTCGCCGTGGTCCGGTGGTGGCCGGAAAGGAACGGTTTCGCGCGGGGCCGCGGGCAGCGCGCACCAACGTTCCGCCGCCGGCTCACGTACGGCCCGGCCGCCCCGTCGCCGACGTCAGGAAGTGGTCCAGGACCCGCACGCCGAAGTGCAGCGCCTCCACCGGGACGCGCTCGTCGACCCCGTGGAACAGGGCCTGGTAGTCGAAGCCAGGGGGCAGCTTGAGCGGCGAGAAGCCGTATCCGGCGATGCCCAGCCTGGAGAACTGCTTGGCGTCCGTACCGCCCGACATGCAGTACGGGACGACGTGCCCGGCCGGGTCGAACCGCTCGATGGCGGCCCGCATCGCGGCGTACGTGGGAGCGGCGACCGGGGCCTGGAGCGCCACCTCGCCGTGGTCGTACGCCCAGGACACCTCGGGCCCGGTCAGCCGGTCCATGGTGGTACGGAACTCCGCCTCGCCGCCGGGCACCACCCGGCCGTCCACGTGGGCGACGGCGTTGCCCGGGATGACGTTGACCTTGTAACCGGCCTCCAGCATCGTCGGGTTGGCGCTGTTGCGCACCGTCGGCTCGACCAGCGCAGCGGACGGCCCCAGCTTGCTGAGCAGCGTGTCCACGTCGAAGTCCGGCGCGTCCACGTTGGTCTCGATGCCGTGCAGGGCGGCCAGTTCGGTGAGCGCGGCACGCACGGTGTCGGTGATCCGGACGGGCCAGCGGTGCTCGCCGATGCGGGCCACGGCCGCGGCGAGCCGGCTGACGGCGTTGGCCCGGTTGACCTTGGAGCCGTGTCCCGCCTTGCCCTCGGCGGTCAGTTTCAGCCACGCGGTGCCCCGCTCCCCCGCCGCGATCGGATACAGCCGCATCCCGCCGCCCGCGTGGAAGGTGAACGCCCCCGACTCGCTGATGCCCTCCGTACAGCCCTCGAAGAGACCGGGATGGTGGTCGGCGAGGAAACCCGAGCCGTCCACGGCGCTGGCCTCCTCGTCGGCCGTGAACGCCAGCACCACGTCCCGCCGCGGGCGTACGCCGGTACGCGCCCATTCCCGGACGACGGCGAGCACCATCGCGTCCATGTTCTTCATGTCGACGGCCCCGCGGCCCCACACGACGCCGTCCGCGACGTCCCCGGAGAACGGGTGCCTGCTCCAGTCGGCGGGCTCGGCGGGCACCACGTCCAGGTGCCCGTGCACGAGCAGGGCCGCCGCGCCCGGGTCGGTGCCCTCGACGCGCGCGACGACGTTCGTACGGCCCGGGCTGCGCTCCAGGAGGACGGGCTCCAGGCCGGCTTCGGCGAGCCGCTCCGCGACGTACTCGGCGGCCGGGCGCTCCCGGCAGTCGCCGCCGCCGCGGTTGGTGGTGTCGATGCGGATCAGATCGGACGTGAACCGCACGACCTCGTCGAGGGCCTGCCGGCCCACCGTGTCGTCCGGGCGGTCCGCCATGTCGTCGGCGCTGTCAGCCATATTGCTCCTCCACCGCCGACGACACGACGGTGGTGACCGTCTTGAAGCAGCGGATCGCTTCGTACATGTTCTCGCTGGTATACGCGACGCGGCGCTCCCCGGTTCGCTCGACACCCGGCACACAGGTCGCCTGGCCCACCAGGTGCTCGGCGTCGAACTCCATCTCGACGGTGAACGGGCCGCCGCGCACCGGGTCGGTGCGCACCGCGAGCGGCGCCGCCTCGCGCGCCGCCGCTCTGATGTCGGCGGCCGTGCGGGCCGGCGTGCGGCACACGGCCGCGTACCGGGACACGTAGTCCTTGACGGCCACGGCCCGCGCCCCGGGCGCGTACCCTGCGGCGTCCTCGCAGGTCCGGTCGTCGCCGGTGACCAGCACCACCGGCACCCCGTACTCGGCCACCACCAGCGAGTTGAGGTACCCCTCACTGGCCCGGGTGCCGTTCACCCACACGCCGGTCAGGGAGTTGGCGAGGTATGTGTGGGCCAGCACGCCCTCCGTGCCGGCGCCCGTGTGATACCCGACGAACGCGACGCCGTCCACGTCGCCGTACTGGACGCCCTCGACCATGCTGAGCGCCTTGTGCTTGCCGCTGAGCAGCTGCGCCCGCTCGTCGAGCTGCTCCAGCAGCAGGTTGCGCATGGACCAGTGGGCCTCGTTGACCAGGACCTCGTCGGCGCCGCCGTCGAAGAACCCGGCGATCGCCGCGTTGACGTCCGAGGTGAACACCGGCCGGAACCGCTGCCACTGGGCGTGGCCCGGCAGGACGTCGTCCGGCCACGTCACCCCGGTGGCGCCCTCCATGTCCGCGGAAATGAGGATCTTCACCATGCACCCGTCCCATCGCAGGTAGGAGGCAGTCCGCTCCCGCACGGCCCCGGCGGGCCACGCCGTGGCGCACCCCGCCGAGCAGGCTTCCCACCATAACCAGGACCGGCCGCCGCGCTCCCGACCTCGGCACGAGTGCGCCCGATCGCCGCAACCCGGCACCGGGCGCCGCGCCACACCCCCGTGGCGGCACGGCACCCGGCCCGGAACTCAGCCCTGGGCGGCCGGGCGGGGCGGCATCCAGTGCCGGACCTCGAAACCGCCCTTCTCCAAGGTTTCGAACGGGGCGCTGCTCTGGCACGTGCCGACGCTGTTCTTCGGCAGGCCGTCCATGGCCCAGCTGTAGCCGAGCCGGTCCTGCTTGCCGGCGTCCAGCACGGTGAAGCCGAACCGCTTGCCTCTGAGGTCGCCGATCTCCGGGAAGCCCGGCGCGTTCGTGAAGTGGGACTCGGTGACGACGCCGGTGGCCACGGCGACAGGTCCGCCGGTCACCAGGCAGTCGATGCGCCCGCGGAAATACCCGCCCCACTTCTTGTCCACGTGGTGGCTGACGAAGAACGTGCCGCTCGCCCGGTCGGCGAAACCGCGCGCGTCGAAGGCGAAGCGGACGTCGTCGCCCGGCCTGCGCTTCAGCTTGCCCGCCCCGGTGAGCGACGGTTCGCCGGCGGTGCTCGCAGCGGCCAGGGGCGCCGGGGCCGGTGCCGTTGCCGCCGGGGCCGCCATCGCCGGAACCTGTATGCCGAGTGTCAGCGCGGTACCGGCGCACAGGGCCAGGGCCGCGGCCGCGGCGACGAGAAGAGGGCGGGAACGGAGCATGCTTCCTCCTGGGGCGTGGGCATCCGGTGGCGGGCCACCGGCCGGCCGGCTGTCCGGCCGTGCACCACGGTGCCGTCCGCCGCTGCCGCCCCACATCGCACTCAAGGCCGGGCCGCCTCCGCCGTACGGGGGAAGCGCGGGGGTACCCACGGCCGACGCGCGGGCGGGCAAAACGTTACGGCCGACCGTTCGCCGCCCCCGCCACCAGCCAGTTCGTGGGAATCTCGATCCGGGAGCCGTCCGCCCGGTACTCGGTCGTCATCAGCGGCAGCCGGCCGGTGGCGATCACCCGCAGGCCGTAGGCGGACAGCAGTTCGGGGACGACCGAATCGGCCATCTCGCCGGGCGCGATGCCGTGCGCGAGAACGGCCAGCAGCTTGCCGGGCGGGCCCTCGGGGCTCCGGGCCAGCGACACGAACACGTCCCTGGACGCTTCGGCGGGTTCGACGGCGAAGATCCGGCCACGGCGGCCCAGCAGCGTCGCGATGTTCTCCACGATCCGGGGCCGGTCCTCCGGCACGCACTGGTGGAGCACGCCGCGCAGGTACACGTTGGCGTCGCCCAGTTCGCCGTGCAGGGCGCGCACGGCCGCAGCGTCGGCCGCGTCCAGGCACCGGTACTCGGCCGCACCCGAAGGATCGTCGGCGCGGGCGCGCCCGACGGCCGCCTCCGAGAGGTCGACACCGATCGCGCGGGGGTACCGCCCGGCCAGGAAACGGGTCTGGGTGCCGTTGCCGCAGCCCAGGTCGACGACCGGGAGCGCGGCATCGAAGTGGTCAGCGAACAGCGGCAGGTGGAGTTCGGCCGTCAGTGACGGGTCGGAGTCCCAGAAGACCTCGCCCTCGCCCTCCGGCGCGTCGCGCCAGAAGCCTTCCCAGGCCCGCAGATAGTGGCTTGAAGCGCTCATGGCCAATTGCTACTGCCGCATCCGGCCACCCGCAAGCCCGGCGGCCGTTCCTTCACGCGGTGTTCGAGCCCCGCGTACGCCCGTTGCGCGACCAGTCGCTTCCCGTACGCGGCAGGTTCTGCTCGAACCAGACCGTTTTGCCGGTCGCCGTCCGGCTCGTGCCCCACTCCCGCGCGAGCCTGCTGACCACCCGCAGCCCCCGCCCGAACTCGTCGTCGTCCTTCGCGCTCAGCATCTGCGGCAGCGCGTGGTCGTCGTCCGAGACCTCGCACAGCAGCGCTTCCGTCCGCACCAGCCGCAGCAGCACGTGCTGAGTGTGCGCGTGCCGTACCGCGTTGGTGACGACCTCGCTGACGAGCAGCTCGGCGGTCTCCGAGGCCGCCGCGAGCCCCCAGCGCGCGAGCTGGCCGCGGACCAGCCGGCGGGCGCGGGCGGCCTCCCGCGCCTCGATCGCCAGCCGCCACTCGGCGACGTCCTCGTGCGCGATCCCGTTGAGCCGCGCCATCAGCAGCGCCACGTCGTCCTTGCGCCCGCCGCGCACATTCAGCGCGCGGATGATGGCGTCGCAGGCGTCGTCCATGGACGCGGCCGGGTGGGCGGCGGACTCCGCGAGCGCCGCCAGGCCCACTCCTATGTCCTCGCCCCGCACCTCCACCAGGCCGTCCGTGCACAGCACCAGCCGGTCGCCCGCCGCCACCGGGACCGTGACCGCCTCGAAGGGCACCCCGCCGACGCCGACGGGCGCCCCGGTCGGCAGCTCCAGCAGCTCGCTGCGGCCGTCCACGGCCCGTACCAGGACCGGCGGGATGTGCCCGGCGTTGGCGATGGTCAGCTGCTGCCCGATCGGGTCGTAGACCGCGTACAGGCAGGTCGCGAGGTAGTTGTCGCCCAGCCGCTGCGCGAGGTCGTCCAGGCTGCGCAGCAGCTGCGCTGGGTGCATGTCGATGGCGGCCATGGTCTGCACGGCCGTGCGCAGCTGGCCCATCATCGCGGCCGAGTTCAGGCCGTGCCCCATTACGTCGCCGACGACGAGGGCGGTGCGCGAGCCGGGCAGCTTGATCGTGTCGAACCAGTCGCCGCCGACCCGGCCGAGGCGGGTGCCGGGCAGGTAGCGGGTGGCCGTGTCACAGCCCGCCATCCGCGGTTCGATGTGCGGGAGCATGCTGTCCTGGAGCGTCTCGGCGACGTTCTCCTGGTAGGTGTACATGCGGGCGTTGTCCAGGACGAGGCCGGCGCGGGCGGCCAGTTCGGCGCCGGTGACCCGGTCCATGTCGTTGAACTCCATGCGCTCCGGGTGGCGCAGCAGGATCATGAAGCCCAGCACGACGTTGCGCGCCTTGAGCGGCACCACCAGCAGCGACCGGCGGTTGATCAGCGGGCTGATGTCCCGCTTCTCGAACTGCGCCGCGATCGCGTTGCCCAGCTCCTCGCTGATGCGCGGGATCAGCACCGGCTCGCCGGTGGTCATGCACTGGAAGAACGGCGTGTGCACGGGGAAGGGCATCGACTCGCCGACCGGCACCACGTCGTCCCACCGGCCCGGCTCGTCGTTGTGCTCGACCGCGACGCGGTGCCACATCGTCGTGGCGTCCGGCGGGCCGTCGGGGAACCCCTCGCCCGCGACGACCTGTTCGCGCAGGTAGGTGCCGGCCACGTCGGTGAAGCGCGGTACGACGGCCTCGCTGACCTCCTGGATGGTGTGCGACAGGTCCAGGGACGAGCCGATCCGGCCGCTGACCTCGTTCAGGAACTCCAGCCGCTCGCGGACGGCGGCGTATTCGAGGTCGGACTCCAGCTCGGCGGCGGCCTCGGCGGCGGTCCGCGCGTCGGCCTCCGTTCCCCCCGCCGCCCGCAGCAGCCGGGCCCGCCGCTCCACCCGGCGCGGCACGCCCCAGTCCGGTGTGACGGGGAAGCGCTCCTGCTGGCTGATCTCCAGCACCGGATAGCCCAGCTCCAGAACCTGGGAGACGATGCGGGCGCTCTCCTGGGGGCTCATGCTCGGCAGGATCTGCGGCAGTTGGGCGGCCAGCACCTCGGAGCCCTCGAAGTCCGTGTGCAGGGCGAAGCCGGGCGCGAACCGCTCGTCCTCCTCGGTGCCGGCGCCTTCCGCTTCGCCGTGGCCGTGCAACTGGGCGGCGTCCGCCGCCAGTACGAGGAGCCGTTCCGCTCCGGGGCCGACCAGCGGGTACGCCCACCACAGGATGTCGACCGTGCCGCGCTCCACGTCCGCCATCCGGGCGCGGCCCGCGGTGGGGTAGCCGGACCGGCCGCCCAACGACGCTTCCAGGCCGGGGCCGTTGCACCGCTCGCCTTCGGGGTCGCCGCCCCAGCCGGGCCCCGACCACTCGTCCTCGCCCAGCGCGCCCGAGACCGGCATCAGGTCGACGGCGGGCGTCCCCACCGCTTCCTCCCTTGCGGGCCCGAAGAGCCTGCGCGCGCCCGTGCTCCAGTGGGAGACCAGTCCGTCGGCGTCCACCACCACGACGGCGAGCGGTATCCGCCCGGGCACGGTGTCCCGTGGCGCCGGCACCCGAGGTACCGCGCCCACCCTGTCGTCGCCGTGCGACGGGCCACGCTCCATGGGCGGTTGCTCCTTCGTACACCGATCTTGCACCACCGCTACCACGGTACGACCGCGGGGTGACAGTGCGGGCGGCATTCACCGAATAGGTGGTGCGCCCCGCGTGAACGACCATGGCGCAAGCCGATCGGTCGCCCCGCGCGCCGCGATCGCCCCGCCGGCCGCCGCGTACCGGAACACGCCGCCCCGGATACGGTCTTGCGCACGCCCGTATGGTGAGGGCGTGACCGGACGGATCGAGCAGGTGACCGAACGGACCCGGCGGACCACGACCTCCCGCGGCGGGCGGCGGGCGGGCCCCGCACCGGACGTCTTCGCCCCGCGCGGCGGCAACGACCAGGCCGAAGGCCCCGTGCCGCTGCACCGGCTGGACGTGCCGGCGCCCCACCTCCTGCCCTTCGCCATCGGCTCGTTCGACACCATCGGCCCCCTCTCTCGGGCCGGCTTCCCCCACCGGCACTCCTTCCACGAGATCGTGTACGTGACGGGCGGCGCCGGCACCCACGTCCTCGACCTCGCCCGGTTGCCGCTGCGCCCGCCCCACCTGTGCTTCATCACGCCGGGCCAGGTGCACTACTGGGACCGCGTCTCCGGCCTGCGCGGCTGGGTGATCCTGTTCACCGACGACTTCCTGCTGGCCCACCCCGGCGACCGGGACGCGCTGACGGAGCTGGGCGAACGCCCGTGGATCCACCCCGGCCCCGGCGACGCGGCGCGGCTGACCGGCCTGGTCGGCGAGATGCTGCGGGAGTACCGGGAGCGGGCGCCGTCGTTCGTCTCGGTGCTCCAGGCCCAGCTGCACATCCTCGTCGCCCGCGCGTTACGGCTGTCGGCGCCGGACGGCACGCGCGGCCCGGACGGCACGCCGGAACCGCGCGGTGCGGCCGCCCCGGGCGAGGCGGCCGGCCGGCCCGCCCCGGTGGTGCGGGAGTTCACCCGGCTGCTGGCACAACACGGCTCCGGAGGCCGCACCGTCCGCTCGTACGCCGACGAACTGGGCGTCTCCGTAGGGCACCTGGCCGATCTGGTCAAGCGCAGCACCGGCCGGACTCCGGGCGCCCTGATCCGGCACGCGCAGACCGTGGAGGCCAAGCGGCTGCTGTCCGGTACGCAGCTGACCGTGGCCCAGGTGGCCCGGCGGACGGGCTTCGCCGACCCGGCGTACTTCTGCCGCTTCTTCCGCAGGGAGACGGGGCTGAGCCCCGGCGACTTCCGCCGCACGGCGGGCGGCACCGGAGGAATTCACCATGACCCCCGTGCCGAGTCCATCGAAGCCCCGCCGCGGCCCGAATAGCGTCTGTCGCCGTCAGCCAGCCCCACCGGCGAGGACGGCACCGGCTCCTGCCACCCCGTACCGGGGCCCTCCTCGCCCCCTTCCCCCCGGCTCAGGAGTGCACGATGGAAGACGGACGTACAGACGGCACGGACAGCGCCGAGAGAGACACCGACGGCGGTACGCGCAGAGGGATCACCCGCAAGAACGTGCTCAGGGCGGCCGTCGCGGCGGTGCCGCTGCCGCTGCTGCTCGGCGGGGCCGCCCTGGCCCGCGACACGAAGCCCGCCGAGGGCGGGACGCTCACCCCCACCCCGTACTGCGAGGACACCGACGACCCGACCCCGTCTCAGATCGAGGGCCCGTACTTCAAGCCGAACTCGCCGCTGCGGGACTCGCTGATCGAGGCGGGCACCCAGGGCACCCGGCTCACCGTGAGCGGCTACGTCTTCGGGCTGACCTGCCAGCCGCTGTCCCGCGTCCTGCTGGACTGGTGGCAGGCGGACGCCAACGGCGCCTACGACAACACCGGATTCCGGTTCCGCGGGCACCAGTTCACCGACGCGCGCGGCGCGTTCAAGCTCACCACGATCGTGCCGGGCCTCTACCCGGGCCGCACCCGGCACCTGCACGTGAAGGTCCAGGCACCGAACCAGCCGATCCTCACCACGCAGCTCTACTTCCCCGGCGAGCCGCGCAACAACACCGACCCGATCTTCAACCCCGCGCTGCTGATGAACGTGCGGCAGAACGGGCAGACCAAGGAGGCGACGTTCGACTTCGTCCTCCGGGTGAAGGGCTCGCCCTCCCCCACCCCGACGCCCACGGGCAAGCCCACCCAGCCCGGCGGCAGTTGGGCGGTCGGCACCGAGTACCGGGCGGGTGACCAGGTCACCTACGGAGGCGACTCGTACGCGTGCCTCCAGGCGCACACGGCGCGCGAAGGCTGGGAGCCGCCGTCCGTACCGGCCCTGTGGCGCCGCGCCTGACCCCGGACGTACCCGGTCCGGGACGGCGGGATGCCGTCCTCCGGGGAGCCGGCACCGGCCGGCGGGCGTGCGGTCAGTCCCCGTACCCGAGCTGGAGATCGTGCTCGGTACGGCCGGCGCCCGCGACCTGGAGGACGGCCGCCACCGGCGGGTAGCCCGCCGCGACGACGGTGTACTCGCCGGCCGGCAGCTCCACGAAGCGGAACCGCCCGTCCGGGCCCGTGGTCGTGGTGTCCATGACGTTGTCGTCCGCGTCGAGCAGCGTGACCCGGGCGTTCTCGACGGGGTGCCCGCCGCCGGCCCGCACGGTCCCGCGCAGCACCGTGCCGCCCGACAGCTCGACGTCCTGCCGGGTCTCCCGGTCCGCCTGCACGGCCACCGGCAGCGCGGTGGGCCGGTAGGTGGGGGCGCTGGTGGCGAGGGTGTACGCGCCGACCACCAGTTCCGGCAGGGCGTAGCCGCCCTCGCGCCCGCTGCGGGTGGCGGCGACGACGTCGCCGCGCTCGTCCGTGAGCGTGACCACGGCGTCGCGTACGGGCGTGCCGTGGGCGGTGGTGACGGTGCCGGCCAGCCGTCCGGCGCCGCCGAGCACCACGTCGACGCCGAACGCCCGGTCGCCGACGGTGACGTCGACCGCCTGCGGCTGGTGCCCGCCGGCGGCCGCGACCAGTACGTACGAGCCGGCGCCCGGCGCGCCGAGCGTGTACCGGCCGTCCTCGCCGGTCGTCCCGCGCGCCACCTGGCGGCCACCGGTGTCGATGAGCGTGAGGGTGGCCCGGGACACCGGGCTGCCGTCGTGGTGCCGGACCTCGCCGTACACCTCGACGACGGCGCCGGACCGGCGGCCGGCGTGCGGCGCGCGGTCCGGGCCCCGGCGCTCCGGCGGCCGGATTGCGGCCGCCCCGGAGCGGGCCTGCGGCACGGAGACCGTCTCCCAGGGCGGCGGGGCCGCGGTGGCGGAGAGGTACGGGTCCCAGGGCCCGTCCTTCAAGAAGACGGCGAGCAGCAGGCCCAGGAGGAGGACGGGGAGGAGGAAGAGGAAGACGCGCGGTACGAAGTCCGCGTAGCCGGCGGCCGGGCTGTCGCGCAGCGCGTCGGGCATCGCGCCGACCAGCTTGGGGACCAGCGATTCGGGCGCGGCGGCCCGGTGGGCGGGCGCCGGCGGGCCGCCGAGGTGCCCGGCCAGCCGGTCGGCGAGGAAGGTGCCGAAGAGGGCCGCGCCGACGGTGCCGCCGAGCCGCCGGAGCGTGGTGTGGGTGCCGGCGTCCGCCGTCGCGGTGCCTGCGGCGTCCCCGGTGCGGTCCACGGAGTCGCGTACGGCCAGTACGAGTGCCGGGAGCACGCAGCCGATGCCCAGGCCCAGGGCGGCCGTGCCGAGGCCGTGGGCGGGCCGTCCCGCGTCCTGCGGCACCCGGCACAGCAGCCACATCGCCCCGGCCGCCAGCGCGCAGCCCAGGACCGCGTACCCGCGGTGGTGGCCGGAGCGGCGGACCAGGTGCCCGCAGCCGGTCGCGCCGAGCGCGAGGCCGCCCGCCAGCGGCAGCATCAGCAGCCCGGACCTGGTGGGCGAAGCCCCGTCGGCCACCGGCAGGAAGGTCGGCAGGTACGCGGCGGCGCCGAAGAGCGCGACGCCCAGGGCCGCGCCGACCAGCCCGGGAACGGCGAACACCGTGTCGCGGAAGCGGCGGAGCGGCAGCAGGGGGTCGGCGGCGAAGTACTCGACGGCGACGAACGCCAGGCCGGTGCCGAGCACGCCCAGCGCGAGCCCGAGCACGGTCCGCGAGGTCCAGGCGTACTCCGTACCGCCCCAGCCGGCCAGCAGGGCGAGGCCGGTGGCGGACGCGGCGAGCAGCAGCGCGCCGCCCGCGTCCGTCCCGGGGCGCACCGCCGGCCTGGGCCGCGTCGGCACGAAGGCGGCCGCGACCAGCGCGAGGACGCCGAACGGCACACCGGCGAAGAAGCACCAGCGCCAGGAGGCGTGGTCGGTGAGGTAGCCGCCGAGCAGCGGGCCGGCCGCGCAGGCCAGTGCGCAGGCGGTGCCCAGCAGCGCCAGGGAGCGGCCGCGTACGCGCGGCGGCACCAGGCTCGTGACGGCCGCGTGGACGCCGATCACCAGTCCGCCCGCTCCGGCGCCCTGGAGGGCGCGGAAGGCGGTCAGTCCGGCCGTCGAGTGCGACCGGCCCGCCAGCACCGAGCCCGCGGTGAACAGCAGCGCCGCGACGACGAGCGCGGCCCTGCGGCCGAAGACGTCGCCCAGCTTGCCGTGCAGGGGCAGTCCGGCCGCCGCGGCGAACAGGTAGGCGGTCACCACCCAGGTCACCGGGGCCGGGCCCGGCAGGTCGCCGTCGATGCGCGGGAGCGCGGTGACGGCGATCGTCTGGCCGAGGGCCGCGGCGAGCGCGGCGGACAGCAGGCCGAGCAGGAGCGTCCGCGTCCCGCGTGTCCGGAGAAGCCGGCCGTCGTCGTCCGCGTCCCCCCAGGCCGGCCGTGCGCCCGGTACCGCCGCCCACCGCCCCTGTTCGGTCAGGGTGGTCCCGCCCACGTACTGCTCCCCTCGTCACGCCTGCGCCGCCGCCCATTTCTCGCACCGGGCGACAAGGCGTTCAAGCGCGGCCAAACGCGGCGCGCGGGGCGGGAACGGGCCCAACTGCGGCGCCAGGGGCGGCCGTCGGGCGCCCATCAGGGGTTTCCCGGAAGAGGCGGGACGTTCCGGCACGGCCGACGCGGCGACGGAAACCACCCGAACCGGTGAGCTTGCCGCAGCCGTTGATGGCCGCGGCAAGCCCGTGCGGCAGGCGGGGACGCCGCGCTACTTCTCCGTCTCCTTGGCGAGGTTGGCGAGCAGCGCGTCGTAGATGCGGCCCAGGCCCTTGGGCGCGAACGTCCGCTCGAAGAAGCCGCCGATGCCGCCCGCGCCCTGCCAGGTCGAGGTGACGACGACGTTGGCGCGGCCCTCGCCCGCCGGGGTGACCACCCAGGTCGTCACCATGGAGGAGTTGCGGTCCTTCTCCACCAGCTGCCCGTCGGTCGGCTCGTCGACCTCCAGCAGGCAGTCGCGCACCCGCTTGCTCGTGGCCTGGAGCTTCCAGTGGACGAGGGTGCCCTTGCCGTCGCCGCCCTCGCGCACCTCGTACTCGCTGAAGTGCTCGGGCAGCAGCTTCCGGCGCGTACCGCTGTAGTCGGCGAGCGCGTCGAACACGTCCTCCGGGTCCGCCGCGATCTCGCGCTGCGTGGTGGCCTCGACCTGGCCCATGTGTCTCTTCCTCCGGTGCTCGTCTGCTGTTCCCGCGGCCCCGCGGGGCGTGTCGGCCCCGCGCCGTGCCGCAGGAGCACCACCTTAGGCGCGGCCGGGCCCGCGCATGCCCGTGCGTCCGGGCACCCCGTACAGCATGGGAACAGTTGTTCTATTATTGCCGGGGACGGACCGCACGAACACACAGCCGGGGGGCCGAGGGACTCAGGAGGAAGCGCGATGCGCTGGAAGAATCTGGGCGAGCAGTCCGCCGCGCTCTTCGGCACGGAGGTCGTCAGCCGCACGGTCGACACCCCGGAATTCCGGGGCATCACCTTCCACGAGGTACGCGCCCGGTCGATCGTCAACCGGGTCCCCGGCGCCTCCCGGATGCCGTTCGAACGCACGGTGAACCCCTACCGCGGGTGCAGTCACGCCTGCGTCTACTGCTTCGCCCGCAAGACCCACAGCTACCTCGACCTCGACACGGGCCTGGGCTTCGACTCGCAGATCGTGGTGAAGGTCAACGCGCCCGAGCTGCTGCGGCGCGAGCTGGCGGCGCCGCGCTGGCGCGGCGAGCACATAGCGATGGGCACCAACGTCGACTGCTACCAGCGGGCCGAGGGACGGTACCGGCTGATGCCGGGCATCATCACCGCGCTGCGCGACCACGCCAACCCCTTCTCCATCCTCACCAAGGGCACCCTGATCCTGCGCGACCTCGACCTGCTGCGGCAGGCCGCCGAGGTCACGGACGTCGGCGTCTGCGTCTCGGTCGGCTTCGTCGACCGCGAGCTGTGGCGCACCGTGGAGCCCGGCACGCCCGCGCCGGAACGCCGGCTGGACGTCGTCCGCACCCTGGCCCGCCACGGCATCCCGGCCGGTGTGCTGATGGCCCCGGTGGTCCCCTTCCTCGGCGACTCGCCAAAACAGCTGCGCGCGACGGTACGGGCCGTCGCGGCGGCCGGCGCGACCTCCGTGACGCCGCTCGTCCTGCACCTGCGGCCCGGCGCCCGCGAGTGGTTCATGGCGTGGCTGGCACAGCACCACCCGCATCTGGTGCGGCGGTACGAGCGGATGTACGCGGGCGGCGCGTACGCCCCCAAGTGGTACCAGCGCCGGATCACGCGCCAGGTGCACGAGCTGGCAGCCGAATACGGCATCGGCCCCACGCGCCCCGGCGAGACCCGCCGCATCCCCGACCCCACGGCCACCCCGCCCCGGCAACCCGGCCCCACACAGCTGGCCCTCCTGTGAGAGACGCGGCCCCCCTCACGACTCCGCCCGCTCCTCCGGTTCCTCCTGGACGCCGAGGCGGGCCAGGGAGGCGGCGGCTGCTGCTGCCAGGCGGGGGTGGTCGCGGGCCGCGGTGAGGGCCGGGACCGCGCGCCGGTCGCCCAGCGCGCCCAGGCCCTCCACGCAGGCCAGGGCGACGCGCCAGTACGGGTTGTGCGGGGTGAGGAGGCGTTCCAGGGTCGCTATCAGGGCGGGGACGGATTCGGGGGCGCGGAGTTCGGCCAGGAGGCGGACCGGGTGCAGGGCGTAGGCGGTGCGCAGGGGGTTGGTGGCGAGGGCGGCGGCGGCGCGGGCGGTGCGCGGGTCGCCGAGGCGGCCGAGGGCGTGCGCGGCGGTGGCGCAGCGGACCGGGTCGCGGTAGTTGAGCAGCAGGACGAGCGTCTCGAAGGCGCGGCGGTCGCCGGCGACGCCCAGGACGAACGCCGCGATCTCGCGTGCCCACAGGGGGCGCTCGACGGCGGTGAGCACCCGGGCCAGTTCCTCGCGCCCCGCCGGGGTGTTCTTGCGCGCCAGCCCGAGGAGCCGCTCGTAGGCGACGAGGTCCTGGGGGGAGCGGAGTTCGGCACGCACCCGGTCCGTCAACTCGTGGAATTCGTCTTCCATTTGCCGCTCCCCTCCCGCGGATTTCTCACGGTACGTGCGACGTGGCCCGGGCCACAGCCTAAATCCCCGCGCCACCCCTGGCGCTCCTGGTTACCGGCGAGTTAATCTGCTGGGCACGGGCAGCACCACTGCCCGGGCGGCCTGGTGACGCAGCCGCCACAGCGTGCAGTCGGTTCGGCGTCCAGCACGACGCTCACGGCGCGGCCCCGGGACAGGGCCCGCCGGCCCAACACCCGCCCCGCGCATGCCCCCTCGCGCATGTGCCCGGCCCTCCTCAGTCGTCACTTCCCGCCTGCGCACCCGGGCCCCCGCTCCACGGGGACCCCGTCCGCACGGGATCCACTCTCTGGAGTCTCGCGATGGACCGTAAGTCCACCCCTGACCTCTCAACCGATGTCTCCACCGTCCCCAAGGTCTCCACTTCCTCCACCGGGTCTTCGCCCGCCAGGGCGCCCCAGGCCCTTGCCACCGTGGCCGTCGTCGGTCTCGGCACGATGGGCACCGGCATCGCCGAGGTGCTCACCCGCGCCGGCCGCGAGGTGATCGGCATCGACATCGACGACGCCGCGGCGCGCCGGGCCGTCGCCGCGCTGGAGGCGTCCACCGCGCGGGCGGTGCGCCGGGAGCGCGTCACCGAGCGGGAACGCCAGGACGTGCTGGCCCGGTTCCGTACCTTCCGCGACCTCCAGGCCGCCGCCGAGGCGGATCTCGTCATCGAGGTGGTGCCGGAGGAGTACGAGCTCAAGCGGCAGGTCCTCGCCGCGCTGGACGACGTCGTGCGGCCCGACACGATCCTCGCCACCGGCACCAACGCGCTGTCGGTGACCCGGCTGGCCGCCGACTCCCGGCACCCCGAACGCGTGCTGGGGCTGCACTTCTTCAACCCGGCGCCGGCCATGAAGCTGGTCGAGGTGGTCTCCTCGGTGCTCACCGCGCCGGCCGCCGTCGCGGCGGTCACCGAGCTCGCCCGCGAGCTGGGCAAGGACCCGATCGCGGTCGGCGACCGGCCCGGGTTCGTCGCCGACGGGCTGCTGTTCGGCTACCTGAACCAGGCCGCCGCGATGTACGAGTCGAAGTACGCGACGCGCGAGGACATCGACGCCGCGATGAAGCTGGGCTGCGGCCTGCCCATGGGGCCGCTCGCACTGCTCGACCTGATCGGCGTGGACACCGCCCGTACGGTCCTGGAGGCGATGTACGCCGCCTCCCGCGACCGGCTGCACGCGCCGGCGCCGGTCCTGGGCCAGCTCGCCGAGGCGGGGCTGACCGGCCGCAAGGCGGGCCGCGGCTTCTACACGTACGAGGCGCCGGGGAGCGCCGTGGTCGTGCCGGACGCCCAGACGCCCTCCGAGGCGCACGAGACGGCCTCCGGGCGCACGGTGCGCAGCGTCGGGGTGGCCGGCTCGGGGACGATGGCGAGCGGCATCGCCGAGGTGTTCGCCAAGGCCGGTTTCCAGGTGGTGCTGGCCGCCCGCGGCCTGGAGAAGGCCGAGGCCGCCAAGGCCCGGGTCGCCAAGTCCCTCGACCGTTCGGTCGCCAAGGGCCGGCTGACGGCCGGGGCGCGGGCGGACGCGCTCGCCGCGATCACGCCCGCGGGTTCGCTGGACGCCTTCGCCGACGTGGACCTGGCGGTCGAGGCGGTCGCCGAGGACCTCCAGGTCAAGCAGCAGTTGTTCGCCACCCTGGACAAGGTGTGCAAGCCGGGCGCCGTCCTGGCCACGACGACCTCCTCGCTGCCCGTGGTGGCCTGCGCGCGGGCCACCACGCGTCCGCAGGACGTGATCGGCATGCACTTCTTCAACCCGGCGCCGGCCATGAAGCTGGTCGAGGTCGTGCGTACGGTCCTGACGGCCGACGAGGTGCACGCGACCGTGCGCGCGGTGTGCGCCCGGGTCCGCAAGCACCCGGTGGACTGCGGCGACCGGGCCGGGTTCATCGTCAACGCGCTCCTGTTCCCGTACCTGAACAACGCGGTCAAGATGGTCCAGGAGCACTACGCGTCCCTGGACGACATCGACGCGGCGATGAAGCTGGGCGGCGGCTACCCGATGGGCCCGTTCGAACTGCTCGACGTGGTGGGCCTGGACGTGTCGCTGGCCATCGAGAAGGTGCTGCACGCCGAGTTCCGCGACCCGGGGCTGGCGCCGGCGCCGCTGCTGGAACACCTCGTCGCCGCGGGCTGCCTGGGCCGCAAGACCGGCCGCGGCTTCCGTGAGTACGCCCGGCGCTGACGCGTGGCGGAAGGACCGGCCGCCGGCCGGTGGCGGATGGGGCGGGCTGCTGGATCCCTCCGGCGGCCCGCACCCGCGTCCGCAGGACCGTGCGTCGGCCGATGCCGCAGGCCGCGGGAATATGCAGTACCGTCCCCACATGTCCCAGCCCGCCCGTACGCAGCCGTCCGACGGATCCGAAGCCACCACCCCCGGCACCCGCCGGGCCGCCGCCCAACGACTGAAGATGCGCCGCGAACTGGCGGCCGCAGCGATGGAACTGTTCGCTGCCAAGGGCTACGAGGCGACGACGGTCGACGAGATCGCGGCCGCGGCCGGTGTCGCCCGCCGCACGTTCTTCCGCCACTTCCGCTCCAAGGAAGAGGCGATCTTCCCCGACCACGACGACACACTCGTACGGGCCGAGTCCGTCCTGGACGCGGCGCCCCCGCACGAGCATCCGCTCGACACGGTCTGCCGCGGCATCAAGGAAGTCATGCGCATGTACGCGGCCTCCCCCGCCGTCTCCGTGGCGCGCTACCGGCTGACCCGCGAGGTGCCCACCCTCCGGGAGGCCGAGATCGCCTCGGTGGCCCGCTACGAACGCCTCTTCACGCGCTACCTCCTCGGCCACTTCGACGAGGGCGCCCACCACGAGGGCGACGACGACCCGCTGCTGGCGGAGGTCGCCGCCTCGGCGGTGGTCACCGCGCACAACCACGTCCTGCGGCGCTGGCTGCGGGCGGGCGCCGAGGGCGACGTGGAGGCGCAGCTCGACCACGCCTTCGCCATCGTCCGCGCGACCTTCGGCACGGGCATCGGCGCGGGCCGCGGCCTGGCCGGGACGAGCCGCCAGGAGCCCCCGGCGCGGGCGGCGAAGCAGGGCGAGGTCCTGGTGACGGTGGCCCGTACGGACGCGCCGCTCGACGAGGTCATGCGCACGATCGAGAAGGCGCTCAAGCAGCGTTCCTGAGATGTCCACGCCCTGGCGCCGGGGTGGCGTGCGTGACGCCCGGTGCCAGGGCGACGCATTTCTTTTCGCCCCTTATGGGGCGACATTTCACCATTTCAGCCAGACGTCGGGCCGCTCATGCGTGCCCCCCAGATGACATCTGAGAGAAATTGTTGGCACTCAGTGTCTTGTCGACTGGCACGCGGTGTCATACGTTGATGTTGTCCGGGCGGCCGGCGCGCAGCGAACCACCGTGCGCCGGCTGTCCCGGCAAGCCACTCGCGCCTGCCCGCCCGGACGCCTGCGTCACAGGCACCCTCACCGCGCTCACCCGCGCTGCCGGAACACCCCTCAGCCGAACCGACGGCATCGCCTCTGCACCACCCCCGACGTTCCCTCAAGCCGTTTTCCCTCGACTGGCTTCGCCGGAGGCACACCGTGAACCAGATACTTGACGCGATCCTCGCGCCAGAGAGCACCCGCGAAGACTTCGCCGCTCTGCCCCTGCCCGACTCCTACCGCGCGGTGACCGTGCACAAGGACGAGGCCGACATGTTCGACGGCCTCACCACCAAGGAGAAGGACCCCCGAAAGTCGCTGCACGTCGAGGAGGTGCCGGTGCCCGAACTGGGCCCCGGCGAGGCCCTGGTGGCCGTCATGGCCTCCTCGGTCAACTACAACAGCGTCTGGACCTCGATCTTCGAGCCGATGTCCACCTTCGGCTTCCTGGAGCGCTACGGCAAGCTGTCGCCGCTGACCAAGCGCCACGACCTGCCGTACCACGTCATCGGCTCCGACCTGGCCGGCGTCGTGCTGCGCACCGGCCCCGGCGTGAACTCCTGGAAGCCCGGCGACGAGGTCGTCGCGCACTGCCTGTCCGTCGAGCTGGAGTCCGCCGACGGGCACAACGACACGATGCTCGACCCCGAGCAGCGCATCTGGGGCTTCGAGACCAACTTCGGCGGCCTCGCCGAGGTCGCGCTCGTCAAGTCCAACCAGCTGATGCCCAAGCCGGACCACCTCAGCTGGGAGGAGGCGGCCGCCCCCGGGCTGGTCAACTCCACCGCGTACCGCCAGCTCGTCTCGCGCAACGGCGCCGGCATGAAGCAGGGCGACAACGTGCTCATCTGGGGCGCCAGCGGCGGCCTGGGCTCCTACGCCACCCAGTTCGCGCTGGCCGGCGGCGCCAACCCCATCTGCGTCGTCTCCAGCGACCAGAAGGCGGAGATCTGCCGGAAGATGGGCGCCGAGGCGATCATCGACCGCAATGCCGAGGGCTACAAGTTCTGGAAGGACGAGCACCACCAGGACCAGCGCGAGTGGAAGCGCTTCGGCAAGCGCATCCGCGAGCTGACCGGCGGCGAGGACGTGGACATCGTCTTCGAGCACCCGGGCCGCGAGACGTTCGGCGCGAGCGTCTACGTCACGCGCAAGGGCGGCACGATCGTCACCTGCGCCTCCACCTCCGGCTACACCCACGAGTACGACAACCGCTACCTGTGGATGTCGCTCAAGCGCATCGTGGGCTCGCACTTCGCCAACTACCGCGAGGCGTGGGAGGCCAACCGCCTGATCGCCAAGGGCAAGATCCACCCGACGCTGTCCAAGACGTACTCCCTGGAGGAGACCGGACAGGCGGCGTACGACGTGCACCGCAACCTCCACCAGGGCAAGGTCGGCGTGCTGTGCCTGGCGCCCGAAGAGGGCATGGGCGTGCGCGACCAGGAGAAGCGCGCTCAGCACATCGACGCCATCAACCGGTTCCGGAACATCTGATCCGGACGGACGGACCCCGAGAGTACGGACCAACATGACCGAACGTCACAAGGATCGTCCGTGGCTGATGCGGACCTACGCCGGGCACTCGACCGCTGAGGCGTCCAACGCGCTCTACCGGCGCAACCTCGCCAAGGGCCAGACGGGCCTGTCGGTCGCCTTCGACCTGCCGACGCAGACCGGTTACGACCCGGACCACGTCCTCGCCCGCGGCGAGGTCGGCCGGGTCGGGGTCCCCGTCTCGCACCTCGGCGACATGCGCCGGCTGTTCCAGGACATCCCGCTGGAGCAGATGAACACCTCGATGACCATCAACGCGACGGCCATGTGGCTGCTGGCGCTGTACGAGGTCGTCGCCGAGGAGCAGGGCGCCGACATCGCCAAGCTGTCGGGTACGACGCAGAACGACATCGTCAAGGAGTACCTCTCGCGCGGGACGCACGTCTTCCCGCCGGGCCCGAGCCTGCGGCTGACCACCGACATGATCACGTACACGGTGGCGCACATCCCGAAGTGGAACCCGATCAACATCTGCAGTTATCACCTGCAAGAGGCGGGCGCCACGCCGGTGCAGGAGATCGCGTACGCGATGAGCACCGCGATCGCCGTGCTCGACGCCGTACGGGACTCGGGGCAGGTGCCGCCGGAGAAGTTCGGTGACGTGGTGGCGCGGATCTCCTTCTTCGTGAACGCCGGGGTCCGGTTCATCGAGGAGATGTGCAAGATGCGCGCCTTCGGCCGCATCTGGGAGCAGGTCACCCGCGAGCGGTACGGCGTGGAGGACCCCAAGCAGCGCCGCTTCCGCTACGGCGTGCAGGTCAACTCCCTCGGCCTGACCGAGGCGCAGCCGGAGAACAACGTCCAGCGGATCGTCCTGGAGATGCTGGCCGTCACCCTCTCCAAGGACGCCCGCGCCCGCGCCGTCCAACTCCCGGCCTGGAACGAGGCGTTGGGCCTGCCCAGGCCGTGGGACCAGCAGTGGTCGCTGCGCATCCAGCAGGTGCTGGCCCATGAGTCGGACCTGCTGGAGTACGACGACATCTTCGCCGGGTCGCACGTCGTCGAGGCCAAGGTCGCTTCCCTGGTCGAGGAGAGTCTGGCCGAGATGGCCCGGATCGAGGAGATGGGCGGGGCGATGGCCGCCGTCGAGTCCGGCTATCTGAAATCGCAGCTGGTCTCCTCGCACGCCGAGCGCCGGGCCCGCATCGAGGCGGGCGAGGAGAAGATCGTCGGCGTCAACTGCTACGAGTCGACCGAGCCGAACCCGCTCACCGCCGACCTGGACACCGCCATCATGACCGTCGACCCGGACAACGAGGCGGGCGTGGTGCGGGCGCTGCACCAGTGGCGGGACAACCGCGACGAGGCGCGTGCGCAGGAGTCCCTGTCGGCGCTGAAGAAGGCCGCGGCCGGCGACACCAACCTGTTCGCCGCGACCCTCGAATGCGCCCGCGCCGGCGTGACCACCGGCGAGTGGGCCTGGGCCCTGCGGGACGTCTTCGGCGAGTTCCGGGCGCCGACCGGCGTCTCGGGCGCGCCGCTGGCCGTCACGGCGGAGGCGGGCACACCGCTCGCCGCGGTCCGCGAGAAGGTCGAGCGGACCGCGGCGGATCTGGGCACGGGCCGGCTGCGGCTGCTGGTCGGCAAGCCGGGGCTGGACGGCCACAGCAACGGCGCCGAGCAGATCGCCGTACGGGCCAGGGACGCCGGCTTCGAGGTCGTCTACCAGGGCATCCGGCTGACGCCCGAACAGATCGTCACGGCGGCCGTCGCCGAGGACGTGCACTGCGTGGGCCTGTCGATCCTGTCCGGGTCGCACGCCGAGCTGGTGCCGGACGTGCTGCGGCGCCTGCGCGAAAGCGGCGACAACGACATTCCCGTCATCGTCGGCGGCATCATCCCCAACGCCGACGCGGCGGCCCTCCGGGAAGCCGGAGTGGCGGCCGTGTTCACCCCGAAGGACTTCGGTATCACGGAGATCATCGGTCGTATCGTCGACGAGATCCGTACCGCGAACAAGCTCGACCCCCTGGAGGTCCCCGCATGAGTGGCGTCAACCGCCTTCGTCCCCGCCGTTCCTGCCTCGCCGTCCCCGGCAGCAACCCGCGCTTCCTGGAGAAGGCCCAGGGCCTCCCCGCCGACCAGGTCTTCCTGGACCTGGAGGACGCCTGCGCGCCGCTGGCCAAGGAAGGCGCCCGGCACACCATCGTGGACGCGCTGAACAACGGCGACTGGTCCGGCAAGACCCGCGTCGTGCGGGTCAACGACTGGACCACGCACTGGACGTACCGGGACGTCATCACCGTCGTCGAGGGCGCCGGGCAGAACCTGGACTGCATCATGCTGCCCAAGGTGCAGGACGCCCAGCAGATCGTCGCGCTGGACCTGCTGCTCACCCAGATCGAGACGACGATGGGCTTCGAGGCGGGCCGGATCGGCATCGAGGCGCAGATCGAGAACGCCAAGGGCCTGGTGAACGTGGACGCCATCGCCACCGCCTCGCCGCGCCTGGAGACCATCATCTTCGGCCCGGCCGACTTCATGGCCTCCATCAACATGAAGACGCTGGTCGTGGGCGAGCAGCCGCCCGGGTACGGCGCGGACGCGTACCACTACATCCTGATGCGCATCCTGATGGCGGCCCGCGCCAACGACCTCCAGGCGATCGACGGCCCCTACCTCCAGATCAAGAACGTGGACGGCTACCGGGAGGTCGCCGGGCGCGCCGCCGCGCTGGGCTTCGACGGCAAGTGGGTGCTGCACCCCGGCCAGGTCGAGGCGGCCAACGAGGTCTTCTCGCCCTCGCAGGAGGACTACGACCGTGCCGAGCTGATCCTCGACGCGTACGAGTGGCACACCTCCGAGGCGGGCGGCAAGAAGGGCTCCGCGATGCTCGGTGACGAGATGATCGACGAGGCCAGCCGCAAGATGGCGCTCGTCGTCAGCGGAAAGGGCCGCGCCGCCGGCATGACCCGTACCTCGAAGTTCGAAGCCCCGGAGGCGTGAGCGCGATGCAGTTCGGCCGTACCTATGAGGAATTCACCGTCGGGGACGTCTACAAGCACTGGCCGGGAAAGACCGTCACGGAATACGACGACCATCTCTTCTGTCTGCTCACGATGAATCACCATCCGCTGCACATGGACAGCAACTATGCGGAGCAGACCACCGACTTCGGCAAGAACGTCGTCGTCGGCAACTACGTCTACTCGCTGTTGCTGGGCATGTCGGTGCCGGATGTCTCGGGCAAGGCCATCGCGAATCTGGAAATCGAGTCGCTGAGGCACGTGGCGCCCACTTTTCACGGGGACACGCTCTACGGCGAGACGACGGTGCTCGACAAGACGCCGTCGAAGTCCAAGAGCGACCGCGGGATCGTGTACGTGGAGACCAAGGGCTACAAGCAGGACGGCACCCTGGTGTGCGTCTTCCGGCGCAAGGTGATGGTGCCGACCGCCACGTACGTCAAGGAGCGCGGCGGGGAGCAGCCGGGCCGCCCCGAGCTGCGGGAACCGGCCCGTAAGGAGAAGTGACATGAGCGGACGCCTCGCACAGACCGAGGGCCTGACGGACATCCAGCGGGAAATCCTCTCGACGGTCCGCGACTTCGTCGACAAAGAGATCCTGCCGGTCGCGACCGAGCTGGAGCACCGCGACGAGTACCCCACACAGATAGTCGAGGGGCTCAAGGAACTCGGCGTCTTCGGGCTGATGATTCCGGAGGAGTACGGCGGCCTCGGCGAGTCGCTGCTGACGTACGCGCTGACGGTGGAGGAGATCGCCCGCGGCTGGATGAGCGTGTCGGGCATCATCAACACGCACTTCATCGTGGCGTACATGCTCAAGCAGCACGGCACGCAGGAGCAGAAGGAGTACTTCCTGCCGAAGATGGCGGCCGGTGAGATCCGCGGCGCCTTCTCGATGTCGGAGCCGGCGCTCGGCTCGGACGTCTCGGCCATCACCTCCAAGGGGGTGCGGGACGGGGCGGATTATGTACTGACCGGTCAGAAGATGTGGCTGACCAACGGTGGTTCGTCAACTCTCGTCGCGGTGCTGTGCCGTACGGACGAGGGCCACCCGGAGGGCACCGCGCCGCACAAGTCGATGACCACCTTCCTCGTGGAGAAGGAGGCGGGCTTCGGCGAGGTCCGGCCGGGGCTGACCATCCCCGGCAAGATCGACAAAATGGGCTACAAGGGTGTCGACACCACCGAACTGATCATGGACGGGCTGCGCGTCCCCGCCGACCGGGTCCTCGGCGGGCAGACCGGACGTGGCTTCTATCACATGATGGACGGCGTCGAGGTCGGCCGGGTGAACGTGGCCGCACGCGGCTGCGGTGTCGCGCAGCGCGCCTTCGAGCTGGGTGTTTCGTACGCGCAGCAGCGGCACACCTTCGGCAAGCCGATCGCCCAGCACCAGGCGATCCAGTTCAAACTTGCCGAAATGGCGACAAAGGTGGAAGCGGCCCATGCGATGATGGTCAACGCCGCACGCAAAAAGGACTCGGGGCAGCGAAACGACCTTGAGGCCGGCATGGCCAAGTACCTGGCCTCCGAGTACTGCAAGGAGGTGGTGGAGGACGCGTTCCGCATCCACGGCGGCTACGGCTTCTCCAAGGAGTACGAGATCGAGCGCCTCTACCGGGAGGCACCGATGCTCCTCATCGGTGAAGGTACCGCCGAGATCCAGAAAATGATCATTGGCCGACGGCTACTGGAGGAGTACCGAATCCAGGGGTGAACGCCCGATTTGGGGTGTTTTATTCAGGACGAAGATCACACCCCGTCATCGTTGTTCGGCCACGGATTGGCTCTGGCTCTTGGCCAGTTGCCGCTCGCAACCGATACCATCCCCGGAAAGCCGCCGTCCCCCATTGCATATGCGGCATCCTCCGCTACGAAGGTCATCCATGCCCCACAGCCAATCCTCTGCACAACGCGGTCGTGTCCGCCTCGCGCGCGGAGCGTCGCCGTGGCTTCTGCCGACCGTCGCGACGGCAGCGGTCAGCCTGGCCCGTTCCCGTCGCTCGGGACGCTGGGCCGCCGCCGCCGTGCCCGCCACCGCACTGGCGGCGGGCATGCTGTGGTTCTTCCGCGACCCCGAGCGCGAGATCGCTCAGGGCCGCGTCATCTCCCCGGCCGACGGCGTGGTGCAGAGCATCATGCCGTGGAAGGACGGGCGCACCCGCGTCGCGATCTTCATGAGCCCGCTGAACGTCCACGTCAACCGCGCGCCGCTGGCCGGCACGGTGACGTCCGTGGAGCACATCCCCGGCGGCTACGTCCCGGCGTTCAACAAGGAGAGCGAGAACAACGAGCGGGTGGTCTGGCACTTCGACACCGAGCTCGGCGACATCGAGATGGTGCAGATCGCCGGCGCGGTGGCCCGCCGCATCGTCCCCTACGTACCCCAGGGCTCGAAGGTGGAGCAGGGCGAGCGCATCGGCCTGATCCGCTTCGGGTCGCGTGTCGACGTCTACCTCCCGGCGGGTGTCGAGGTCGCGGTCGAGGTCGGCCAGGCCACCACCGCGGGGGTGACTCGCCTTGACCGTGATTGATCCCGACACACAGCCCGGCTGGGTCGCGGAGGTCGACGAGGAGGACGCGGCCGGCGACATGCCGCTGTCGACGCGGTTGTCGATAGCGGACACGCTCACCCTCGGCAACGCGATCTGCGGCTTCATGGCCGTGTACTTCACCACCACCGGCGTCCTGATCCCGCACCTGACGGGCAACGAGGACGGCGGGATGGCGCGGCACAGCGCCGCCATGGCGGTGATCCTGATGCTGCTGGCCTCCATCTTCGACCTGTTCGACGGGCTCGTCGCACGCAAGCTGCGGGCCTCGGCGATGGGGGCCGAGCTCGACAACCTCTCCGACCTGATCAGCTTCGGGCTGGCGCCGGCGTACTTCGTCGTCACCTGGGGCATGGTCGCCCCCGACTCGCACCAGCGGGTCTCGGTGGTCGCGGCGGTGGTGGTGCTGCTGGCGGTGATCCTGCGCCTGGCCCGGTTCTCCTGTGTGACGCTGCGTGACGGCATCTTCCAGGGGATGCCGAGCCCGTTCGGCGCGCTGACCGTCGTCGCGATCGTCCTGCTGGAGCTGCCGTTCGTGCCGACGCTGCTCGCGATCATCGGGGTGGCCTGGCTGATGGTGAGCCGGGTCGAGTACCCCAAGCCGCGGGGACGGCTCGCGGTGGCGATGCTCAGCTGGATCGTGCTGAGCATGGGCATGCTGGCGGCCTGGGCGCTGGACGCCCCCGGCGGCCAGACCCTGCTGCAGACCGGCTGCTCCCTCCAGATCGTCCTGGGCGCGATGATCCCCGTCTTCGCGACGGCCCGCCGGGTCAACGCCTTCCGCGACAACCGCCGTGAGGCGCGCAGCGCGCAGATCCAGTAGCGGATCCTGGTCCTCCGGACCACGAAGACCCCCGCCGAGCGCATCAGCTCGGCGGGGGTCTTCTGTCGTATCCGGGAGTGGGCGGGGCCCGGGGCGCCCCCCCCCGGCCCCCCCGCCCCCGCCCCCCACCCCCGGGGGTGCCCGGGCCGGGGGGGGCCGGCGCGCGCCCGGCGGGGGGCGGCGGCGGGCCGGGG
>NZ_JBIRPD010000004.1:353048-510279 GCF_044332485.1 Streptomyces sp. NPDC017056
CCGGTGGGCCGCCCCGGGGGATCACCGCGTCGGGTCCCGGGGACCCCCGCCCCACCACCCCCCCGGCGGCGGCTATCTGGGCGGGGGGGGTTTTTGGGGGTGGGGGGGGGGGGGGGGGCCGGGGGCCGCGCGCCCCGGGCCCGCGCTCCTCAGCGCCTCACAGCAGGAAGTCCCGGGCCAGGGCTTCCGCGGCGCGCTCCAGGAGGGGGCCGGCCTCGGCCATGCAGCGGTCCGGGTCGGGCTCCAGCTCGGTCAGGGCATAGGCGCGGCGGATGCCGGCCCGCCCCAGGGCCTCCGGCGGCAGGGCCAGGCGCCCGCAGACCGCCGCCACGTCCAGGCCCGCCGCCCTGGCCGCCGCCGCGACGCCGGCCGGCGCCTTGCCGTGCAGGGTCTGCTCGTCCAGCGAGCCCTCGCCGGTGACGACGAAGGTGGCGCGGGCGAGGGCCGGGGCGAAGCCCAGCACCTCCAGCATGACGTCGATGCCCGGCCGGAAGGCGGCGCCCAGGCCGACGAGGGCGCCGTAGCCGATGCCGCCCGCCGCGCCCGCGCCGGGCGCGAGGGCGTACTCGGCGGCGCGCGGCCCCACGGCGCCCTCCAGGACCTTGGCGTAGTGGGCGAGGGCCGCGTCCAGGGCCGCCACGTCCTGCTCGCTCGCGCCCTTCTGCGGCCCGTAGACGGCGGGGGCGCCCTTGGGGCCGGTGAGCGGGTTGTCCACGTCGCTGGCGAGGACGACCTCCGTACGGGCGAGCCGCGGGTCCAGGCCCGAGAGGTCGGCGGTGGCCAGGTCGCGCAGCGGGCCGCCGCCGGGCGGGAGCGGCGCGCCGGCCGCGTCCAGGAAGCGGGCGCCGAGGGCGGCGAGCATGCCGGCGCCGCCGTCGGTCGTGGCGCTGCCGCCGACGCCGAAGACGATGGTGGCGGCGCCCGCGTCCAGCGCCGCGCGCAGCAGTTCGCCGGTGCCGTACGTGGTGGCCGTGAGCGGCGCGAAGCACCCCTCGGGCAGGTGTTGCAGGCCCGATGCCTCCGCCATCTCCACCACGGCCGTGCCGTCCTCGTGGAGCGCGAAGGTGGCCGTCACCGGGTCTCCGGTGGGGCCGGTCACGCGCGCCTCGTGCCGGGCGAAGCCCGCCGCCAGCGCGGCGGCGACCGTGCCGTCGCCGCCGTCCGCGACCGGGACGGACTCCACCGCCAGGCCGGGGACGGCCCGGCGCAGCCCGGCCGTGACGTGCCCGGCGACCTCGACGGCCGTCAGCGAGCCCTTGAATTTGTCCGCGGCGATCAAGACCCGGGGGGCCCGGTCCCGGTCGGCCGCCGGTGTCCTTGCTGCGTCCGCCACTGTTTCCCCTTGCTTTCGAACTGGCAGTCGCGCCGTTGCGACCTTATCCGGCGCGGGGCCCGGCGAACAGGGACCGGGGACGCCGTACGGCGCGCCCATCCGGCATAGCGCCTTTTCCGGGTCATAGTGGGACGCCATGAGCGCGCAGACGTCCGAGGAACCGACGCCGGAGGCCGTGCCCGGCGGCGCGGAGCACGACCCGCCGCCCGACCTCGCCCTGGTCGGCGTCGGCGCCGCCGCGGTCGTCGCGGTGGTGGCCTGGGCCGCCCTGGGAAAAAAGAATTTCGCATCGGTCAGCGGTACCGCGCTGGACTGGGTGCTGGGGAATTTCGGCTGGCTTTTCGTGGTGGCCGCCGACTCTTTTCTCGTCATGTGCGTGCTCATCGCGTTCAGCCGTTTCGGCAGAATCCGGCTCGGCAAGGACGACGCGGAGCCGGAATTCGGAAATCTCGCGTGGATCGCGATGATGTTCAGCGCCGGCATGGGAATCGGCTTGATGTTCTACGGGGTGGGCGAACCCCTCCAGCACTACGTCTCCCCGCCGCCCGCGAGCGGTGTCGCCCCGCAGAGCGGCGCCGCGGCCCGTACCGCCCTGGGGTACTCGTTCTTCCACTGGACCCTGACGCCGTGGGCCATCTACGGCATCGCGGGCCTCGCACTGGCCTACGCGGGCTTCCGCAAGGGGCGCAGCAACCGGCTCAGCTCCGCGTTCGTACCGCTGATCGGCGAGCGGCGGGCCGGCGGGCGGCTGGGCCACCTGATCGACCTGCTGGCCGTCTTCGCGACGGTCTTCGGCACGGCCACCAGCCTGGGCCTCGGCGCCCTCCAGGTCGCCAAGGGCCTCAACATCACCACCGGAGCGGCGGACAGCACGACCGTGCAGCTGGTCATCATCGCCGCGCTGTCCGCCGCGTTCGTGGCGTCGGCCTTCTCCGGGCTGCACAAGGGCGTCAAGTGGCTGTCCACCCTCAACATCGTGCTGGCCGCGCTGCTGATGCTGTTCGTCTTCGTGCTCGGCCCGACGGTGTACGTCCTGGACAGCATCCCGGCGAGCGTCGGCGGCTACCTCGACGACCTGCTGCCGATGGCCTCGCGGACGGGCGCGTTCACCGACGCTGACTGGCTCGGCGCCTGGACGATCTTCTACTGGGCGTGGTGGCTGTCCTGGGCCCCGTTCGTCGGCACGTTCATCGCCCGCATCTCCCACGGCCGCACCATCCGCGAGTTTCTGTTCGGCGTACTGCTGGTGCCCAGCGCCGCGACGATGGTCTGGTTCTGCGTCATGGGCGGCAGCGCGATCCGGCTGGACGCCGGCGGCCACGCCGACCTGGCCGGGAACGCGCAGGACGCGGAGGCGTCGCTGTTCGGGATGCTGGACGCGCTGCCGGCCGGCACCGTCACCTCCTGGGTGGCGATGATCCTGGTGATGACGTACTTCATCACCAGCGCCGACTCCGCCTCCCTGGTCATGGGGTCGCTGACCAGCCGGGGCGCGCTGCACCCGCGGACCTGGCTGGTGGTCACCTGGGGCATCCTGATGGCCGCGGTCGCCGCGGTGCTGCTGGTGGCCGGCGGGCTGGACTCGCTCCAGACGGCGACGATCCTGGTCGCGCTGCCGTTCGTGTTCGTGATGCTGGCGCTGTGCTGGGCGCTGCTCAAGGAACTGCGCGAGGACCCCGGCGCCGGGCCCGCGCGCCACCAGGCGCTGCACGGGCTGCGGGACGCGGTGCGCACCATCGTCGGCGAGACGATCACCGAACAGGGGCGGGTCCGGCACCCGCGGCTGCGACGGGCCGCGGACGCCAAGCGGGCCGGGGACGACACGGGAACGTCCCCGTGACCTCAAGACCCCTTGCCCAAGTCCCCTTGACCTCAAGTCCCCTTGAAGTTGCATCGTCGCCGTATGACGTTTCTCCCGGATTCCGCGGTCCCGCCGGGCCGCCTGGCGGTGGGTGTGGTGCTGCCGTCGCCCGCCGTGCGACGCGCGCAGAAGCTGGGCCTCGCGGACGCGGCCCGGCACGCGGAACAGGCCGGGCTCGACCTCGTCTCGCACGGGGACCGGCCGGCGGGCGGCGCGGCGCCGGACGCCGCGGCGGCGCTGGCGACGGCGGCCGCCGCGACCGGGCGTGTCACCGTCGTCGGCGGGGTGCGCGTACCGGCGCTCCGGCCGCTGGCCCTGGCCGCCCGGCGGATCGCGAGCCTCCAGCACGCCGCGGACGGGCGGCTGGTGCTGGGCGTGGAGCCGGGCGGCGGGCGCGAGCAGTGGGCGGCGGCCGGCGTGCCGTACGAGGAGCGGGGCCGGCGGACCGACTCGGCGCTGCGGCTGCTGCCCCGGCTGCTCGCCGGCGAGCCGGTGCCGCTGCCGTACGAGGCCGGTGGCGCGGAGGCCGGCCCGGTGCCGGCCGTGCCGGTGCCGCCGGTCTGGATCGGCGGCAACTCCCCCGGCGCGGTACGGCGCGCCGCGCGGCTGGGCGACGGCTGGTTCCCTTCCCTGGTGCCGCCCGCCGAAGTGGCCGAGGGCGCGGTGCGGCTGGCCGAAGTCGCGGCCGTGTACGGCCGTAAGCTCCCGGTCGTCGCCGTCGGCACCACCGGCGTACTCGGTACGGAAGCGGGTCTGCCCGGCCGGGCGGACATCGCGGCGGGCCTCGCCGCCGCCCACGGCTCCCCGGCCGGACGCTTCGCGGACGTACCCGTGACCGGCGGGCTCCGGGAGGCCGCGGAACGCCTGCACAGGTACTGCGGCGCGGGCGTCACCCGCATCCTGATGAGGTTCGCGGGCGGCGACTGGCGCCATCAGGTGGACCTGCTGGCGGACGTGCGCACCCTGCTGTGCTGAGAAACTGCCGCGCGGCGGTGGGAGGCGGCGTCCTAGGCTGCCGGCATGAAGGAGAGCACGGACCGCTCCGGGCGGGCGTACGCGTCGCGTTTCGAGTCGGGTGAGGACTACTGGGCGGAGAGCGGGGCGGCCGCCCTGGCGAAGGTGCCCGGCGTCGTCGGTGTGACGCTGGGAGGCAGCCGGGCCAGGGGCACCCACCGTCCGGACTCCGACTGGGACTTGGGCGTCTACTACCGCGGCGAACCCGGTCTGGCGGCCCTCGCGGACCTGGCGGCGGAGGTCACCGGCTCGCCCGTGGAGATCCACGCGCCGGGCGCGTGGGGCGACTGGGTCAACGGCGGCGCCTGGCTGGTGATGCCGGACGGCAGCCGTGTCGACTGGCTCCTGCGGGACGCCGACCGGGTGTCGGGGGTGTGGCGGGAGTGCCGGGCGGGCCGGTTCGAGATCGGCGCCCAGGCGGGCCACCCGCTGGGGTTCTGGTCCCCGGCGTACGCGGGCGAACTGGCCCTGGCCCGCCTGCTGGCCGACCCCACCGGCGAACTGGGCCGTCTCCAGGAGGAGATGCGCGAGTACCCGGAGCCGCTGCGGGCCGCGCTGACGGGCACGGCGGTCTAGGACGCCGGGTTCTCCGTGGCCATGGCGGGCAAGTCCGCCGCGTCCGCGGACACCTTGCATACCGCGCTGTGCCTGGCCCGGGCGGTGGGCGACCTCACGCAGGCGCTGCACGCCCACCACCGGACCTGGTGCATCAACGAGAAGGGCGCGCTCGCGGCAGCGGCTTCCCTGCCGGATACGCCGCCCGGCTTCGAAGAGCGGGCAGGCGCGCTGCTCGGTCGACTCGGGCGAACCGGGACCGAGTTGTCGCTTTCACTGGAGGCCGCCGAGCGGCTGGTGGCGGACGTGCGCGAGGTCGTGGGTGCCGGGCAGGGCTGAGCCCTGCTCGAAGTCCAGCAACAGGCGCTTGCGGTCGAGTCCGCCGCCGTAGCCGGTCAGGCTTCCGCTCGCGCCGATGACGCGGTGGCAGGGGATGATGATGCCGATCGGGTTCTTGCCGTTGGCGAGGCCGACCGCGCGGGCCGCCGAGGGCTTGCCGATGCGCTCGGCGAGCTGCCCGTACGAGAGCGTCGCGCCGTACGGGATCTCGCGCAGGGCGTCCCAGACGACCCGCTGGAAGGGCGTTCCGTGCGGGGCGAGCGGCAGGTCGAAGTCGGTCAGGGTGCCGTCGAAGTAGGCGCGGAGCTGCCGGACGGTCTCGGCGAAGGGCGGGGTCAGCGGGTCCTCCGGCGGGCCGAAGGACTCCTCGGGCGGGCGGTGGCGCTGATCGGTCATGTAGAGGCCGACGAGAGTGTCCCCCTCGGCCACCAAGGTCAGCGGGCCGTACGGGGTGTCGGGCAGGACGGCGTGGCAGCGCTCGCCGCCGGTGCCTTCGAGAACGGACATGGTGCGCCTCAGTCGGTGGGGAGGTGGTTGATGGGGTGGTCGTCGGTGGCCCAGAGGTACTGGACGGCGTACGCGCGCCACGGGCGCCAGCGCGCCGAGTGCCGTACGAGCGCCGCCGGGGTGGCGGGCAGCCCGAGGTGCGCGGCGGCACGGCGCAGGCCGAGGTCGGTCGGCGTGAAGGCGTCCGGGTCGCCGAGGGCCCGCATGGCGATGCACTCGACGGTCCACGGGCCCACGCCGGGCAGCGCGGCAAGCCGGGCGCGGGCCCGCTCGCGGTCGGTGCCGACGCCGAGCTGGACGTCCCCGCCGGCCAGGGCCGCGACCAGCCCGGTGAGCGTGGCGCGCCGGGTGCGCGGCATGGCCAGCGCCTCGGGGTCGAGGCCGGCGAGCGCGGCGGCCGGAGGGAAGAGGTGGGTGAGACCGCCCGCCGGATCGTCGATCTTCTCCCCGTGCGCGGTGACCAGCCGGCCGGCGTGCGTACGGGCCGCCGCGGTGGACACCTGCTGGCCCAGTACGGCACGGACCGCGAACTCGTCCGCGTCCACCGTGCGCGGCACCCGCCGCCCCGGCGCCTTGCGGACCAGCGGGGCCAGCACGGGGTCCTCGCCCAGCAGTCCGTCGACCGCCTCCGGGTCGGCGTCCAGGTCGAGCAGCCGGCGGCAGCGCGCGATGGCTCCGGCGAGGTCGCGCAGGTCGGTGAGGGAGAGCCGGCAGTCGATGTGGCCGGGGCGCGGGCTGAGGGCGACGATGCCGTGCCCGTACGGGAGGCCGAGCGTGCGCCGGTACGCGCCGTCCCGCCACTCCTCCACGCCCGGTACGGCGGTCGCGGCCAGGTGCCCGAAGAGGTTGTCGGGGCACAGCGGCTGCCGGAAGGGCAGCCGCAGGGCGAGCGTGCCGGGCAGGGCGGCGCCGGCGCCTGGCCTGGCGCGCTGCCGCAGCTCGGTCGGCGCGAGCGCGAACACCTCCCGCACGGTCTCGTTGAAGGTGCGGATGCTGGCGAACCCGGCGGCGAACGCCACGTCCGCCATGGGGAGTTCGCTGGTCTCGATGAGCAGCCGGGCGGTCTGGGCGCGCTGCGCGCGGGCCAGCGCGAGCGGACCGGCGCCGAGCTCGGCCAGCAGCTGCCGTTCGACCTGGCGGGTGCTGTAGCCGAGCCGGGCGGCGAGCCCGGGGACGCCCTCGCGGTCCACGATGCCGTCGGCGATCAGCCGCATGGCCCGCGCCACGAGGTCGGCGCGCTCGTCCCACTGCGGCGAACCGGGGCTGGCGTCCGGGCGGCACCGCTTACAGGCGCGGTATCCGGCCTGCTGGGCGGCGGCGGCGCTCGGGTAGAAGGTCATGTTCTGGGGCTTGGGCGGCACCACCGGACAACTGGGGCGGCAGTAGATACGCGTGGTGCGCACCGCCGTGTAGAACCAGCCGTCGAACCTGGCGTCCTTGGACTGTACGGCGCGCAGACAGCGCTCGAAGTCGGTGTGCATGGACCCAGCATCCGGCAGCCACGAGCGCCGGGCTGGCGGTTTTCCGACATCAGCGTGCGGTGACCAGCGGGGGCGCCGCGGTCCGGCGCGTCGCTGCGGGGTGGCATACGGCACCCGCCGCGAATTTGCTTCGGGCCGGGGCCCGTGTGCGAGAGTGGGCCGACCCGGTCGGCCGGGCGCGCCGCGTGCGCTGCCGCTGCCGGGACCCCCTACTTCAGACGGACGGTTCCGGCCGCGCCCGCGCGTGTCCGGAGTCGTTCCCCTCCCTACGTCCTTTTCCAGAGAGTGATGCAGGCAACGACTCTTCTTCCCCGGACCGCGGACCTGTTCACGCAGGGCCTGGAGCTCCAGGAGGGTGCCGCCCTCCTGCGATTCGGCGCCGCACGGCAGCGGCCCGCCGACCGGATCGGCTGGTCCGGCGCCGGTGCCGCCGCCTGGCTCGACGATGCCCGCGGGCACGTGTGGAGCGTCGGCGAACCCGATGCCGCCGCCGGTCTCGTCGTGCGGGCCGCGCAGGGTCTGCCCGGCCGCGTACGGGAGTTCACCGGGCCGCGCGGCACCGAGACGCTGGCCGGCCGGCACCTGGCGGTGACCGACGTGGTCGAGTGGATCTTCCGCTGGACGCTGGAGGAACCGGCCGTCCACCCGGCGGAGGACCGGGTGGTCACGCTCGACGAGAGCCACCACGACGAGCTGCTCGCCTTCCTCAACGAGCACAGCCCGGCCCACTCGACCGGCCCTGGGTCAGCGGACGTCAGCCTCTGGGCCGGCATCCGCGGCGCGGACGGGCGGCTGGTGGCCTGCGGCGCCATGAGCAGCCTGCGGGACAGCGGCGCCCCGCTGATGGCGTCGGTCGCGACCGACGCCGCCCAGCGCGGGCAGGGGCTCGGCGCGGCGCTGACCTCGTGGCTGACCCGGCACACCGTGCGCCGGCACGGGTTCTGCACGCTGTGGCAGCTGGCCGACAACGCGCCCGCCGAGCGGCTCTACGACCGCCTCGGCTACCGCAACGAGGATCCGTGCGTGTCGGCGCGGATCGCGTCCGGCTGAGCGGGGGCGCCGTACGGTCGCGGCCCGCGGCCGGTCAGCCCACCTGCGCGGCGAACGCCTCGTACGCCCGCTCGTCGAAGAGGACGAAGCGCACCTCGGCCACGGCCGTCCGGGCGGCCCGCACCGTCTCGACGGCGATGCGGGCCGCGTCGTCCACAGGCCACCGGTAGACCCCGGTGGAGACGGCGGGGAAGGCGACGGTCCGGGCGCCCAGCCCGTCGGCGACCCGCAGCGACTCGCGGTAGCAGGAAGCGAGCAGGTCCGAGCGGTCCTCGGACTTCGCCCAGACGGGCCCGACGGTGTGGATCACCCAGCGGGCCGGCAGCCGGCCGGCCGTGGTCGCCACGGCCCGGCCGGTGCCCAGCCCCCGCCCGTAGTGCGAGGCGCGCAGCGCGCGGCACTCGGCGAGGATCTCGGGCCCGCCGCGCCGGTGGATCGCGCCGTCCACGCCCCCGCCGCCCAGGAGCGAGGAGTTGGCGGCGTTCACGACGGCGTCCACCTGCTGTTCGGTGATGTCGCCCGCGACGAGGGTGAGGGCGGGTGTGTGTGCGGTCATACGGCCATCATGGCCCGGCGCCGGGTGCCGGCGGGGACGTCACCGGGCCGTGGTGAGGTAGCCGGTGAGCATGGCGACGAGTTCGTTCTCGAAGCGGGTGACGTCGACGGGGTCCGGTGCGGCGAGCAGCTGGTGGACGACGAGTTCGATCGTGGCCACGACCAGCTGGGCGGCGACCTGCGTGTCCTCGACCTCGACCTCGGGGTGGCCGGCGATCAGGTCGTGCACGTAGGCGGTCCGTGCCTGCTTGTGCCGGTAGATCTTGTCGAGCAGTTCGGGGGCCCTGGGCGCCTGCTCGGCCATGACGCGCAGCAGTTGGGGATCGTCGAGGTGGTTGCCGATCGAGGTGCGCACGAAGAGCCGGACGGTCTCTTCCAGGGAGTCGGGCAGCTGCCCGTCCCGGTGGCTGTCGGCGGCGGCGATCCCGGCGTCGAGGTGCCGGGTCACCAACTCCACCAGGATCGCATCCTTGTTCGGGTAGTACTGGTACAGCGAGCCGATCGAGACGCGCGCCCGCTCGGCGATGCGGTTGGTGGTTCCCGCGGCGTAGCCGTACTCGGCGAAAACGTGAGCAGCCGCGGTGAGGATGCGCTGTCTGGTGGCTTCGGCGCGGGCCTGGCGTGGCTGTTTACGTGGCTGGATCCCGCGGCGGTCCGCTGGCATGACACCTCCTGGGCGGCCCCTCGAAAGCGAGTGGCGAGGACCTGAGCAATTGCTCACAATAGTGCCATGAGCTGCGACGGAGCACTTGAGGAGGCCTCATGACCCCTAACGGCACCAGGCCCAGGCGGCTGTCCCCCGACGAGGTGCGCGCCCGGCTCGGCGCACCGCACGCCACGGTCAAGGACAAGATCCACGACCATATCGACGATCTCGGCCGCCGCTTCATCGCGCTGTCGCCTTTCATGTCGCTGGCCACGGCGGACGCGGCGGGACGCGCCGACTGCTCACCGCGCGGCGACTACCCCGGTTTCGTCAAGGTCCTCGACCCGTACACTCTCGCGATACCCGACCGGCCGGGCAACAAGATCGCCGACTCCTTCCGCAACATCGCGGAGAACGACGGGGTCGGGCTGCTCTTCCTGGTCCCCGGGGTGCGGGAGACCCTGCGGGTCAACGGCAGCGCCTACCCCACCGACGAGCCCGACGTGCTCACCCGGATGCGCACCGAGGCCAAGGAACCGGACCTGGCGATCGTCGTCGAGGTGGCCGAGGCGTACTTCCACTGCGGCCGTGCGCTCATCCGGTCCCGGCTGTGGGACCCGGCGAGCCAGGCCCTCGCCGACGAGATGCCGTCGGCCGGCGAGATCGCCGCCTCGCAGCTCGGGCCCGACGTCGACCCGAAGCAGTTCGAGGCCGTCCTCGAAGAGGCCTACCGCAAGCTCTACTGACCGTGCAGGAAAGGGAATCACCGATGCAGCGGACCGTCATCGACCGCATCGACCGGGTCACCGAAAACGTCGTCTCCCTCGTGCTGCGCGGCACCGACGGGCCGCTGGCGCCCTGGGAGCCGGGCGCCCACGTCGACGTGGCCCTGCCGAACTGGCTGACCCGGCAGTACTCACTGTGCGGCGACCCGGCGGCCCTGGAGACCTACCGCCTCGCCGTGCGGTACGAGCCGCTCAGCCGGGGCGGCTCCGAATTCATCCACCGTTTCCTGCGCCAGGGCCGCCCGCTCGACGTGTCGCTGCCCCGCAACAACTTCCCCCTCGTCCCCGCACCGCGCTACCTCTTCCTCGCCGGGGGCATCGGCATCACCGCCGTCCTGCCGATGCTGCGTGCGGCGGCCGGGGCGGGGCTGCCCGCCTCGCTCGTGTACGTGGGTCCTTCGGTCGACACCATGCCCTTCGCGGACGACCTGCGCTCCGCCTACGGCGACGCCGTACGCATCGTCGCCACGCGGCAGCACGGCAGGCCGGACCTCAGGGCGATGGCGGCGGAGCTGGAACCCGGCACGCTGGTCTACTGCTGCGGCCCGGCCCCCATGCTCACGGCGGCGGAGGCCGCCTTCCCGGCGGAACAGCTGCGCTTGGAACGGTTCCAGCCGACGCCCAAGGTGTTCGCCCCCGACACGGCGTTCGAGGTCGCGTGCGCCCGGTCGGGGCGTACGGTCCGGGTGGATGCCGACGAGTCGCTGCTGAACGCCCTGGACCACGCCGGGCTCCCCGTGGCGTCCGGGTGCCGCGAAGGCGTCTGCGGCAGTTGCGAGATCACCGTCCTCGACGGGGAGGTCGAGCACCGCGACGACGTCGGCGCCCCCGAGGGCCGGATGTACGCCTGCGTGTCCCGCGCGCTGGGCCCGCGGCTGGTGCTGGACCTCTGAGCGCGCCGCTCAGAGGCTCGCGAGGAGGTCGTCGAGCGGGGCCGGCACCCGGCCGGGGGCGAGGGCCTCGACGAGGAGGCGGCCGTAGCGGATCTTGCGGCCCTTCTTCGTACCGAGGAAGCGCCGCAACTGCTGCTGCCGGGACCGGCCGTGCTGTGCGGGCTGGTGCAGGAAGGTCTGCCAGGGGCGCAGGTCGCCCTCCGCCGCGACGATCTCCTCGACTCTCGCCGTGCCCAGCGCGCGGACGAGTTCGTCCTCCAGGTCCGCCACACACACGAAGAAGCCACGGCGCGGCGCCCGCGCCCGCTCCAGAGCACGGTCGTAGAAGCGCTGTTCGCCCTCGTCGCACAGCCCTGCCAGGCGCAGTCCCAGACCGGGCGGCCCGAGGAGGCCGACGTAGCGGCCGACGCTCATCGCCCCGCCCATCGGCACGACGCACACCCCCTCGGCGGCCAGGTCGCGGCCACGCCGCGCGGCCAGCGCCTCGACGGCCGCGAGGTCGCTCGGCCCTTCCAGCAGCACCGCCGTGCGCACCCCCAGCCGCACGGCCAGGTCGCCCGCCGGTCCGCCGGGGCCGCCGGCCGCCCAGCCGCCGACCGCGTCCAGGAACGCCCCCATGTCCGCCGACGCCCGTATGTCCGCCATGGAGCGAGTCTGCCCCTCCGGCGGCGGCGCGGCACGCGATATCCGGCGGCCCCGGTCAGCCGGCGGGGCGCAGGCGGCGCCAGACCGCCCTGGCGGCGTGGTGGCCCGGCATGCCGTGGACGCCGGGGCCCGGCGGGGTGGACTGGGAGCACAGGAAGACCGCCGGGTGGGCGGTGGTGTACGGGACGCGGGACAGCTTGGGCCGGACGAGCAGGCCGAGGCCCGCCGCCGAGCCCGCGCCGATGTCCCCGCCCACGTAGTTGGCGTTGCGGGCGGCCAGCCGGGGCGGCCCGGCGACGGCACGGGCCAGCACCAGGTCGCGGAACCCGGGCGCGAAGCGCTCCAGTTGGCGTTCCACCGCCTCCGTCGCGTCGCCCTCCCAGCCGTGCGGTACGTGGCCGTACACCCAGAAGGTGTGCTTGCCCTCGGGGGCGCGGGTGGGATCGACCAGACTCGGCTGCGAGGTGATCAGGAAGGGGACGGACGGGGCGCGGCCGTCGGCGGCGGCGCGCAGGGCGGTGCCGATCTCGCCGCTGGTGGGGCCGAGGTGCACGGTGCCGGCCCGTCGGGCGGCGTCCGACGTCCACGGCACCGGGCCCGACAGCGCGTAGTCGATCTTGAAGACGCCGGGGCCGTACCGTACGCCGCGGTAGGCGTTGCCGAGCCCCGCGATCCGGGCCAGGGCGGTCGGCGAGGTGTCGAAGACGTACGCGCGGGCCGGCGGCAGGTCGTCCAGCCGCTTGACCTCGTACCCCGTGTGGACCACACCGCCGTGCAGGCGCAGCAGCGCGGCCAGGGCGTCGGGGATGGCCTGGGAGCCGCCGCGCGGGACCGGCCAGCCGCCCGCGTGCGCGGCCAGGGCGAACATCAGGGCGGCGCCGCCCGTGCCGGGGCTGCTGAGCGGCGCGATGACATGGGCGGCGAGGCCGGCGAACAGGCCGCGCGCCTTCTGGTCCCGGAACCGGCGGTTGAGGAGCGCGGCCGGCTGGGCCGCGGCCAGGCCGAACCGGGCATACGTCACCGGGTCGCGCGGCACGCCGAGCCACTGGGTGCGCAGGAAGTCCGCGGCGAGGGTGTCCCACTTGCCGAGGAAGGGCGTGAGCAGCCTGCGGTACGTCCCGGCGTCGTGCACGCCGAGGGACATCGCCGTCTCGCCGACGGAACGGGCGAGCACCGCGGCCGTACCGTCGGGAAAGGGGTGGGCCAGCGGAAGGTCGGGGTGCAGCCACCGCAGGCCGTGCCGCTCCAGGTCCAGGGCGGCGAACGCCGGCGAGCCCACGGCGAGCGGGTGCACCGCCGAGCAGGGGTCGTGCCGGAAGCCGGGGAGGGTCAGCTCCTCGGTACGGGCGCCGCCCCCGATGGTGTCGTGGGCCTCGAAGACCTCGACGGCCAGGCCGCGGCGGGCCAGTTCGACGGCCGCCGTCAGCCCGTTGGGGCCCGCCCCGATCACCACGGCATCGAGCATCGTCGGCACCTGCGCCACTCCCCTCGTGTGCGACCCTCGCCCTTGAGGATCAGTTGGCGGCAGCCAGCAGACCGAGGATACGCCGGGCGGTCTCCGCGTCCCGTGCGGCGGTGAAGGGCAGCGCGTTGCCGCCGGCGATCCGGAACGGCTCGCCGGCGACCGTGCCGCTCGCGCCGCCCGCCTCGTGGACGAGCAGCAGCCCGGCCGCGTGGTCCCAGGCGTTCTCCCAGCTGAAAGCCACCGCGTCGATCCGGCCCTGCGCGATGTGCAGGTACTCCAGGCCCGCCGAGCCGCAGGGGCGCGGGGCGACGCCGTCGGTCTCCAGGGCGGCCAGCACCCGCTTCTGCTCGTCGGTGGTGAAGTCGTAGTGCGATATCGCCACGTCCAGCCCCGCACCGGCCGCCGGGGGCCCCGGGCACAGCGGCGTCCCGTTCAGCTCGGCGCCGGCGCCGCGGCGGGCGGTGGCCATCAGGTCGAGGGCGGGCGCGTACGTCCAGGAGGCCAGCAGCTCGCCGCGGAGCGCCAGGGTGACGAGCGTGGCGAAGCCCGGGTCGCCGTGCACGAACTGGCGGGTGCCGTCGACCGGGTCGACGATCCACACCGGCGCGTCACCGGCCAGCGCTTCGAGCACCGCCGGGTCGGCGTGCACCGCCTCCTCGCCGACCACCAGCGAGCCGGGCAGCAGGGTCGTCAGGGCGGCGGTCAGGTGCTCCTCGGCCAGCCGGTCGGCGACCGTGACGAGGTCGTGCGGGCCGTTCTTCTCCACCACCTCGTGGGCGGCGAGCTGCCGGAACCTCGGCATGATCTCGGCCGCCGCCGCCTTGCGGACGGCGTCCTCCACCGCTGCCGTGTCCAGCGCCCGCAGCACCCCGTCAGCGGTGTGCGCGGCGGGTCCGCCCGCCGCGCCCGGCTCTTCCGTCGTGTCTCCCGTATCCGTACGAATCGCTTCGATCATGACTCCATCGAACCACGACCCACTGACACAGGACCTGGACAGGAGGTGAACTCCGGATGCCGGGCCCCCGGGCCCGGTGCGTGCGCCCCGTCTACCGCCCCACCGCGTACCCCTGCATCCCGCGCGGGTTCGCCGCCGCCGACAGCACACCCGTCTCCGGGTCGCGCGCCACCGCCGACAGCCGCCCTTCCGACCACGGGTCCCCGACGGTCACCGCGTGCCCGCGGCGCCGCAGCTCCCCGATCACCTGCGCGCCGATCCGGGACTCGACGGTGACGGCGCCCGGCCGCATGGCGCGCGGGAAGAAGGAGCCGGGGAAGGAGTCGTTGTGCCAGTTCGGGGCGTCGATGGCGCCCTGGAGGTCGAGGCCGCCGCGCACGGGGGCGCGCAGCGCCGCCGCCAGCAGGAAGTGCAGCTGCCACTGGTCCTGCTGGTCGCCGCCGGGGGTGCCGAACGCCATCACCGGCACGCCGTCGCGCAGCGCCAGCGACGGCGTGAGGGTGGTGCGCGGCCGGCGGCCGGGCGTCAGCGAGTTCGGCAGCCCCTCCTCCAGCCACGTCATCTGCAGGCGCGTGCCGAGCGGGAAGCCGAGCGCGGGGACCACCGGGTTGGACTGGAGCCAGCCGCCGGAGGGCGTCGCGGACACCATGTTGCCCCAGCGGTCCACGATGTCGATGTGGCAGGTGTCGCCGCGGGTGGCACCGCTCCGGTCGACCTCGGGCGCGATGAGGGGTGCGGCACCGGGCGTGCCGGGCCCGGCCACGGTGGGCTCGCCCGCGCCGCTGCCGGCGCCCGGCGCCGCTGCGGCGTCCTCGCCCGCCGCGACCGCCAGGGCGTGCTTGCCCAGCCGGGGCGTGCGGCCGTCCGGGCTGCCGGGCCGCAGCTCGTACGAGGCGTGCTCGCCGACCAGGGCCCGCCGCGCCGCGTTGTAGTCCTCGCTCAGCAGCGTTCCGAGCGGCACCTCGGCGGCGTCGCCGTACCACGCCTCGCGGTCGGCCATGGCCAGCTTGCAGCCCTCGATCAGCAGGTGCACGTACTCGGCGCTCCCGTACTCGGGCAGCTCCGGCGGCAGCAGGGCGAGCTGTTGAAGCAGCACCGGCCCCTGCGACCAGCCGCCGGCCTTCGCCACGGTCCAGCCGTTCCAGTCGTAGGTGACCGGGTCCTCGTACGTCGCGGAGAAGGCCGCCAGGTCGTCGCCCGTGAGCGTGCCGGCGTGCCGCTCGCCGGAGGTGTCCATGGCAGGCCGGGCGGCGAAGGCGGCCAGCGCCTCGCCGACGAAACCCTCGCGCCAGATCCGCCGGGCGGCGTCGATCCGCGCCTCCCGGCCGGTGGCGGCGGCCTCGGCCTCACCGATCAGACGGCGCCAAGTGGCCGCCAGCGGCCGGTTTTTGAGCAGCCCGCCGGGTGCGACCGGCTGCCCCTGCGGAAGGTAGATCTCGGCGGACGATATCCACTCGGTCTCGAACAGTTCCCGTACGGTCGCGACCGTCTCGCCGACCCGCTCGACGGCCGGGTGCCCGTGCTCCGCGTACCCGACGGCGTACTTGAGCACCTCGCCCAGGGCCTTGGTGCCGTAGTCCCGCAACAGCAGCATCCACGCGTCGAACGCGCCGGGCACGGCGGCGGCGAGCGGCCCGGTGCCGGGCACCAGCCCGAGCCCGAGCGAGGTGTAGTGCGCCACGCTCGCCCCCGCGGGGGCCGGGCCCTGGCCGCACAGCACCCGCACCGGCCCGCCCGCGGGCGCGAGCACGATCGGCACCTCGCCCGCCGGACCGTTCAGGTGCGGCTCGACGACGTGCAGCACGAACCCGGCGGCCACCGCCGCGTCATAGGCGTTGCCGCCGTCCTCCAGTACGGCCATCGCGGACTGTGAGGCCAGCCAGTGCGTGGTCGCGGCCATGCCGAAGGTTCCCTGGAGGGTGGGGCGGGTGGTGAACACGTGGCTCCTCGCTTCGATGTACGAACTCTCTTACCGCCCTCTCCCCCGCCCCGGGCCCGACGATGCCACCGGACGCCCACGAAGGCACCGGACCGCCCACGAAGGCGCCGGTGCATTCGCCCGCCCGAATCCGCTCGCCGTCCCCGCGGCCGCTGCGTACGCTCGCGGCATGACCGGTACGGACCCCGCCAGCGCCCCGACCTCCCACGACTCCGCCCGGCGCCCCCTGGTGGCGATCCTCAGCGGCGCGGGCATCTCCACCGACTCCGGCATCCCGGACTACCGCGGGCCGAACGGGCTGTGGCGGCGGGACCCCGAGGCGGAGAAGCTCGTGACGTACGAGTACTACATGAACGACCCGGACATCCGGCGCCGTTCCTGGCGGATGCGGCAGGACAGCCCGGCCCTGCGCGCCCGGCCGAACGCGGCCCACGAAGCGATCGCCCGGCTGGAGCGGTCCGGCGTACCGGTCCGTGTCATCACGCAGAACGTCGACGGGCTGCACCAGCTCGCGGGCGTACCGGACCGCAAGGTGCTGGAACTGCACGGCACGGCCCGCACCGCCGCCTGCACCCGCTGCCACGCCCGGTCGCCGATGTCCGAGGCCCTCGCCCGGGTGGCCGCCGGCGACCCCGACCCGGCGTGCACCGCCTGCGGGGGCATCCTCAAGTCGGCGACGGTGATGTTCGGCGAGCGGCTCGACCCTCGGGTGCTCGGTACGGCGACGAGCGTGGCCAAGGCGGCCGACGTCTTCATCGCGGTGGGCACGAGCCTCCAGGTCCAGCCCGCCGCCTCGCTCGCCGGGGTGGCCGCCGAGCACGGGGCCCGGCTGGTCATCGTGAACGCCGAGCCCACCCCGTATGACGACCTGGCCGCGGAAACGATTCGCACCCCCATCGGAACCGCCCTCCCCGAGTTGCTCGCCACTCTCGCTCCCTGAGGGTCCGGCCCCTTCGGCGCACCCCAGGTCTCGGACACCTTTATGCGCTGTTGACCTCTTTGTGATCCGGCTCCGCACAACCGTGATCCAAGCAACATGACCCCATGAAGGAGTTATGTCCAATTGAAGCCTTTCGAGGACAAATGCAAAGTATGAGGATGATCTTTCCTGTCGTAGGGTGATGCGAGCGCCTGGCCGACCTTCGAAGGCCGCATTCATTCCACGGAATGTCCGCTGCAAAGCCGGTGACCGCGTCGCCGCACTGCGAGCGGCGGCCAGGGCAACGCGGCGGTAGCCGGCTCCGCGCCGTCTGCCGAAGCCCTTCACACGGGGCGGGAAGCCATCGGTTTCCTTTTGCCGCGCTTCGCCCGGCGCATACGTCCACGGTCGGCTGACTCGCGGACACACACGCCCCCTGACGACCGGGCGTATTTCGATATTCATAAGGATTGATCACTTCTTGTTTTCGCCTTTTCCCAGGCATTTCGGCAGACGTCTCGGAATCGTTGCCGTCGCGCGCCGGGATCTACCGGCCCGCGCAGCCGGGTGACGACCGCGCCGTCCGGTTCGACGTCCGGGCCGGCCACGGGCTTTGACGCGCTGCGTCACCACCGCGCCTGTCTGCGCGCCGCCCGCCCGCCGCCAGGCAGGCCATGCGCGCAAGCCACCATGCCGCGGTACCCGCCGCGGACGATCGAGGAAGATTTTTGATACACCACTTGAGAACCAGATGGCGGGCACCCATCGCCGTGGCGGCCGCCGCGGCGATGTTCACCTCGCTTCTCCAGACCACCGCCCAGGCCGACGACCGCCCGCAGGACGACCCCGCGCCACAGCGCTCCTCGGTGGTGAAGCACGCCGACCGGGACGCGGTGCTGGGCAAGGACTGGCACACGTCCCCCGACCGGGCCTGGACCACCAGCGGAGACGCCGAGGGGTTCCACGTCCTGGTCGCCGACCAGAACCAGGCGTACGAGTGGCGCACCGCCGCCACCCTGCGCGAGCCCGGTTTCGACACCGACATGTGGATCGGCAACGCGTGTGTGACGGGCTCGGGCAAGCGGGCCGTGGTCGCCTACGCGCCGCGTGCGTTCACCAACAAGCCGGAGCTGATGGCTCGCGGCGCGTTCACCGCCGTGGTCGACCTCGCGACCGGCGCGGTGAAGAAGCTGAACCGGCAGGCGTCGCTGGCCTACTTCAGCCCGGGGTGCGGCACCGGCGAGACCGCGGTGCTCACCCAGGACGGCGGCGAGGACAAGGGCGCCACCCGCCTCGTCGAGGTCGATGCCGCCACCGGCGGGCTGAGCGCACCGCTCGAACTGAAGGGCCAGGTCACCTCGGCCGTACCGGTCGGCAAGGGCTTCGTCGCGGCCGACTCCAACCGCCTGGTGACGATCGACAAGTCGGGTGGGCGCCGCACCATCGCCCGTACCGGCCGGATTCCCTTCCAGCTCAAGCCGGATGCCGACGGCGGCGTCACCTACCTGGACCGCCCTGCCGGTACGTCCGGCCCGAGTCCCATGGCCTACACGGCTCCCGCCACCCGCTCGGCCGCCGCGGCCGGGAACGGGGAACAGGACAGGGGCGAGGCCCGTCGGATCACCGCGGACGACATCGGCCGGCCGGACGCCCGGCGTGCCAAGCCGGCTCTCCTGGCCCGCGGCCCGCTGCACAGCATGGACCTGTCCAGCAGTGCCACCGGCGAGGTCTTCATCACCGGTGAGACCCAGGGCGCGGACAAGCTGCCCGGGTCGGTCAAGCGCCGTACCGACGTGGACCCGGGCGCCCGCGCCACCACCCACGGCAAGGCGCTGGTGACCCGTACGGAGTGGTCGGACGGCAACGACCCCCGTACCGCCCCGGAGCAGGCCCTCGCGCCGCGCTCGGCGGACGTGGACGTGAAGGTCCTGGACACCGGCCGGCAGGCCGGATTCCGGATCGACCCCGGGCATCAGGCGGTCGGCGACCCGGCCCAGGGCGCCGCGCCCTCCCCCGCGCTGACCGCCCCGGCAGGCTCCGCCGCGGCCCGTACCGCGGCCTTCCACGCGCGGCCGGCCAGTTCCGTCAACGACACCGCCGAACCCGGCCGGTACTGCTCCGTGCCCCGCAACGACCCGCGCAAGCAGGCCCTGCAGCCCAAGCCGCGGCAGATCGAGTGGGCGGTGGACCAGGCGGTCACCAACAACCTGAACAAGCACATCTCGCGGCCGGCCAACTGGAAGAACCTCGGCATGGGCGCCTACCGGCCCCAGTCCCTCTTCCCGCTCCTGCAACTGGAGGGCGGCGGCCGGATTCCCGCGCAGGTGATGCTCGGCGTCACCGCGCAGGAGTCCAACATGTGGCAGGCGTCGCGCGTAGTCGTGCCGGGCGTCACCGGCAACCCGCTGATCGGCAACTACTACGGCATCACGTACGCGGCCAACGGCCGGCAGAACGACCCGTGGGGCATCCACTGGGACAAGGCCGACTGCGGTTACGGCATCACCCAGGTCACCGACGGGATGCGCATCCAGGGCAAGGAGAAGCCGGAAGAGCAGCTGAAGACCAAGCTGCAACAGGAAGCCGCGGCGCTGGACTACACGGCCAACATCGCGGCGGGCGTCAACATCCTCGCCGACAAGTGGAACCAGACCCACAAGGACGGCCTGACCGTCAACAACGGTGATCCGAAGTACATGGAGAACTGGTTCTTCGCCCTGTGGGCCTACAACTCTGGGTACTACCCCAAGTCCGAGGCGGGCAAGAACGGTGGCAAGTGGGGTGTGGGCTTCACCAACAACCCGGCCAACCCGCTGTGGAAGGCCAACCGCCGGCCCTTCCTGGAGAGCGCGACCGGCGGCGACAACTACAAGGACGCCGCCCACCCGCAGGACTGGCCCTACCAGGAGAAGGTGCTGGGCTGGGCCGCCCGCCCGCTGGAGGCCCTGGAGTCCCCGGGCAAGATGGTGCACGGCTTCCGCCAGGCATGGTGGACGAACTTCGCGGACCGTACGACCGTCAAGCCGCCCGAGGGCCTGTTCTGCACCGCCGACAACGACTGCGACCCGAGCAGGATCGGCCCGGACGACAAGAACGAGCCGGGGCTGGGGGCCTGCAACCGCAAGGACCTCAAGTGCTGGTGGAACAAGCCGGTGACGTGGAAGAAGTGCGACAAGGGACAGTGCGGCAATGAGCTGCTGAGGTTCAACGACTCCTACAAGGAGGAGGCGGACGGCACCGCCTATCCGCCCAACTGCTCCACCTCGGGACTGCCCGGCAACGCGCTGGTCGTCGACGACGTGCCGGACGGCACGCCGGTCGTGCGGCCGGGCTGCGCACAGCCGAAGAAGAACAGCGGCTCCTTCCGGCTGGACTTCGCCACCGACTCGGCGAAGATCGACTTCCAGCAGCTCGGCGCCGGCTACGGCAGCCACTTCTGGTTCGCCCACACCCGCAAGGACGACGCCAAGGGCCGCCGGATGAAGGTCACCGGCAGCTGGAACTTCGACCGCAAGGTCTCCGGCCCGGCCAAGGTCATGGTCCACCTCCCCGACCACGGGGCGCAGACCAAGGCCGCCACGTACGAGATCGAGACCGCCAAGGGCAAGCGGACCCGGGTCGTCGACCAGCTCAACCAGGGAGGCAAGGGCAAGAACCGCTGGGTCACCGTCGGCGCGTTCCTCTTCGACGGAAAGCCGAAGGTCACACTCTCCAGCATCACCCCGGGCGGCACCGGGGACGACGACATCGCCTTCGACGCCGTCGCCGTCGCCCCGATGAAGGGCAAATGGGTCCAGCACTCCTTCGACGCGGTCGCCACGATCGACCCGCACCAGAACCTGGACACCAAAACCCCCAGCCCCTTCAACACCCCCATCCGTGACCGGCAGACGCTCTACGACTGGGCCCGCAACAAGACGGTCGGCGGAGCACCCTGGAACGACAAGAGCAAGCCGCGGGTGAAGGGCCTCACCGAATTCCCGGCCTGCGCCGCCGGCACCGCCGAAAAGGGCTGCCTCGGACCCAAGACCCTCGCGGCCATGCGGACGTGGTCGAAGAAGGTCGCCGATGCCGGTACGTCGCTGACCGGCGCCGCGTCCCAGGCGCAGTGGATGGGCTTCACCAATCCCCTTCCCGGCGCCAAGAAGCCGGCGGACGCCTTCGCGTCGGACCTCGACTACAAGAACAAGACGCACATCGACGCCGGCTACGTCGTCGGGGACGACGGAGAAATCGTCGAGGACTCCGAGGACTTCGCCGTGAACTGGCGGGTGGGCAATACGCGGATCGCGCCGTTCGTCGCCGATTTCGTCAAGGCCACCGTCGCCGACTACGGGAAGAGCGGCATCACGATGCCCGACCTGTCGTACGACGCCCTCGACGCCAACACCGTCACCGGGAAGACGACGCGGGTGCGCAACCCGCTGGAGACCGGCTGGACCCCGGCGCGGGCCTACCTGCCGCACCACAGCACCCCGGCCATCGACGCGTCGGGCCGGTGCCTGAAGGTCAAGACGATCGGCGGCGGCGTGGACGGCTACCGGCCGCTGGGCGGCGCCGCGTCCACCGACAAGAACATGAAGGCATGGGTGGACCAGCTGCGGAAGGCGGCCGACGGCGGCAAGCTGCCGCGGGAGGTCGCGGACACCGCGGGTGACTTCTACAACATGTTCTTCAGGAAGCTGGACATTCCCGGTGCCTCCGGGTCCCTGCTGTACGCCGCCCCGCCGATCTGGCAGAACATCTCCGTCGCGTTCTGCTCGGACGGGTCGGTCAAGTCGACGCAGGCGGTTCCCAACGCGGACAACAAGCCGAATTACGGCCTCGTGTACCAGGGTTACATGCCGGACCTGTACCTGTACCACAACGACCGCATGATTGATCAGACCGGAAAGCCCGCGACCGGCCCGGTGCAGCGCGGCAATTTCGCGGACTTCTCCAACGTCCCCGGTGTGACCTCGGACAAGGGGAATGCCTACGGAAAGTGCGACATCGCGGTCCGGGGCAACGGCGGAAATCCGTGGAACATCACGGTCCCGCCGCTCTCCTCGACCAACGAGACACCGAAACGGGTGATCTACTGTGACGACAAGACGCCCCACATGACGATCGCCCCGGACGGAGACTGAGGTGCCCACCTTCCGAGCGCGTACCTGCCTCCGGGCCGGTACGGCCCTGTGGGCCGCGGCCGGAGCCGCCGCGATGGTGGCCGGCGTCCCCGCCACCGCCTGGCTGACGGGCTCCTACTGGCTGGGGCTCCTGGCGGGCGAGGCGTACTTCCTGGTGCAGGTGCTGCTGGCCGTGCGGGCGTACCGCGCGGCCGGGCACAGCACCGGGCCGGCGCTGCGTTGGCTGGCGGGGGTACTGGTCTGGGCCGGGCTGCCGCTCTGGCTCCTGACCGTGCTGGCGTGGCTGAACGCCGACGCCGGTAACGCGTGGGCCGACCTGGCACCGAGGACGGCCACGGCGGGAGCGGCCTGCCTGATCCTCGCCGCCGTCACCTTCGCCTCGGCACTCCGCGCCCGTAGGCGGCAGCAACGCTGAACGGCGGCACACCAACGCACCGGCGGGGACGGCCACATGCCGCCCCCGCCGGTGTCGTATCCCGGTGAATTCCATGGCGTGGGCCGCTCGCTTTCGCGGCCGCCGTGAAGTATCCGTTCGGCGACGAGGCCCCCGAAAGCCTTTGGACATTCTCCTCCGGCGAGAGTCCGGCCTCGGACCGGCACCTTCGAAATGCCTCGCTCCATGCCGCGATACTGTTGGGTCTATTACGACGATGGAGGCGAAGTCATATGCACGGCGAGTACAAGGTTCCTGGCGGGAAGCTCGTAGTCGTGGACCTGGACAATCAGGATGGCGTGCTGCGCAACGTGCGGGTGGCGGGTGACTTCTTCCTCGAACCCGACGAGGCTCTCGCAGCCATCGACCAGGCCCTCGAAGGCGCCCCCGCCGACACCGACGCCGCGGGGCTCACCGCACGGATCGAGGCGGCACTCCCCCCGCACACCGTGATGTACGGCATCACGGCCGAAGGAGTCGCGGTTTCCGTGCGCCGGGCCCTGGCCCAGGCCACCGACTGGACGGACTACGACTGGCAGCTCATCCACGAGCCGCCGCAGTCTCCCGCCCTTCACATGGCCCTCGACCAGGTCCTCACCGAGGAGGTCGCGGCCGGGCGCCGCGCCCCCACCCTCCGCGTCTGGGAATGGGGCGCCCCGGCCGTCATCATCGGCAGCTTCCAGTCTCTTCGCAATGAAGTCGACCCCGAGGGGGCGGCGCGTCACGGAGTCACCGTGGTGCGCCGGATCTCGGGTGGCGGGGCCATGTTCGTGGAGGCCGAGAACACCATCACGTACTCCCTTTCGGTACCGGCCTCCCTCGTCTCCGGGCTGTCGTTCGCCGACTCCTACGCCTACCTGGACGACTGGGTGCTCAACGCGCTCGGCGACATGGGGATCAAAGCCTGGTACCAGCCCCTGAACGACATCACCTCCAAGGAAGGCAAGATCGCCGGCGCCGCGCAGAAGCGCCTCGCCGGCGGCAACGGCGCCGTGCTGCACCACGTGACGATGTCGTACGACATCGACGCCGACAAGATGCTCGACGTGCTGCGCATCGGCAAGGAGAAGATGTCCGACAAGGGCACCAAGAGCGCCAAGAAGCGGGTGGACCCCCTGCGTCGCCAGACCGGCCTGCCGCGCACCGAGGTCATCGACCGCATGCTCACCTCCTTCCGCACCCGCTACGGCCTCACGCGGGGGCACGTCACGGACGAGGAGATGGCACGGGCCGAAGAACTCGCCTCCGGCAAGTACAGCAGCGAGGAATGGACGGCGCGGGTGCCGTAGTACGGGCACGGGCCGGTGTGCGCGGCGTGCACGGATTCCCGGAGCCGCCGCGCCCGGCCGGGGCGGCCGGCGTCAGACGGTGCCCTCCGCCGGCGTCTGCGCGACGCCGGCGATCTCGTCGTACTCCTTCTGGAGGTGGTCCGGGCGACCCGCCTGGACGGTCAGGAAGCCGCCGATGCCGAACAGGCCGCTCTTCTTGCGGGCGGCGAGCTTCTCCTCGAAGACGTCGCGCGGCATGCCTGCGGTGTAGAGGGACTTGCCCATCAGCGGGAGCTGGATCTTCACGTTGGCCGCGGGGTCGCGCACCGTGCCCGGCGGGTCCTCGCCCTTCTCGACCTGCTGCATCGCCTCGAAGAACCGGCGCCGCAGCAGGGTGATGCCCTTGTCGCTGCGCCCCAGGCTCTCCGTGGTGCGGTCGGCGACGGCGCCCTGGCCGACCCATGCGGAGAAGTCCTGGTTTCCGGTGTGCGAGGTGAGGATCTCGCCGGTCTCCGGGTCGGTGAGCGGCCCGTACCAGTACGGGATCTTGTCCTGTTCCTGCTTCCCCGGGGGCACGTCGTCCGGCAGCACCGAGTACTGCCACGTGATGTTGAGGGTGCGCCGGTCGTCCACCGGGACGCGGAACTCGATCGTGTTGCCGGAGGCGAGCGTGTACGGCCAGAGGCAGAGGATGCCGCCCTCGCTCACGTCGTTCGTCCCCGCGTACGTGCCCTTGGGCGGGACGGCGGGGACCTCCACGACCCTGCCGTTGACGAAGCCGTACTCGAATTCCAGGAAGTCGATGGACAGGTGCCGCGGTACGTACTCGGGGTCGGCCGGGTTGGTCCGCACGGCGTTCCCGTTCAGGTGCAGCCACTCGAAGTGCACGGGGTCCATGCCGTTCTCGTGGCACTGGAACCAGTTGCACGGCAGCTCGGTCATGATGATCTCGACGAAGCCGTGCTCCCAGCTGAAGAGCTCGAAGTCGGGCAGCAGCGGTGCCGGGTCAGGGCCCAGGTAGGCCCAGATCAGCCCGCCGAGCGTGGCGGTGGGGTAGGCGGTGACGCCGGCCTTGTCGCGGAACCCGCCGGAGGGGCCCGCCTCTTCGAACGGCTGGCTCGCGCACCGGCCCTCGGCGTCGAAGCCCCAGCCGTGGTACGGGCAGCGCATCAGGTCGCCGTCGACCCAGCCGGTGCTGAGGTCGGTGCCCCGGTGCGGGCAGTGCCGGGTGATCAGGCCGTGGCTTCCGTCGGGCTTGCGGAACAGGACGAGGTCCTCGCCGAGCAGCTTGACGGGCTTGACGCTCCGCTCGCTCAGTTCCAGGACCGGAGCAATCGGGTGCCAGTACCGGCGGAGCAGTTCGCCCATCGGCGTACCGGGTCCCACTTCCGACAGGATCCGGTTCTTCTCGGCTGAGAGCATGATTGGTCCCTTCACCTTGCGGGTGTGCGGTCGTGCGAGAGCTCCGCGGACAGCCCACTCCCCGCGAACCGATGCCCGGGCGGGAAGTGTCGCGTCGTCACCGACACGGCCTGGGCGCGGTGTCCGGGCCGCTCCGGGACCTCGTCCCGCTTCTCGGCCACGCCTGTCCGCCCAGGCCCAGCCATCATGCGGGGGCCCGCGCCGCGTTATCCACCGGCAGGTTTTACACCGAATAACCACTCGGCGAATTGACCTTGCGCGACGGGGGCGGGTGCGCTACGGGCGGCCGAAGACGAAGCGGAACTGTGGGAACGCGAACAGCATCAGACACATCTACCGTCACAACAGGCTCAAATGTCACTCGGGTAGTGACACTTTGTGCCGCTGGAGCACATGATGTCGGCTAACGGCGCAACCTGGCCGGAGCCTCAGGCAACGGAGGTGGTGCACCCATGGACATGTGCAACTGCACAGCACACACGTGCCCGGCACCGCCCCCCAGCCGAGAGGTGACAAGACAACCGCACGACGCCGTCCCACCTCCGGAGCGGGCGCCACAAGCGCCGCACACGCCGGACTTACGGGCGGGCCGTACCAATGGGGGACTCACGATGAACGCGGAAGCACTGCGGTCGTTGCTGACGGAACGGCGGGCCTCGGTAGCCCCCGAAACCCACGGGCTCAGCCGCCCCAGCGGCAAGGGCCGGCGCGCCGCCGGCCTCGCCCAGCATCAGATGGATCTGCTGCTCAACCGTGGCCTCGGCACCTACCAACGCCTGGAGTCGGGCAAGTACCGGCATCCTCCTGTCGACCTCTTGCTCGACATCGCCCGGCTCCTGCGGCTCTCCGAGCTGGAGTGGATCGCGCTGTGCCGGTACGCCGGCATCGGCGATCCGCCCTGCCCGCTCAGCCCGCGGTCCGGGGAGAAGGTGCCCCACCTCTGGAAGGACGCCGTCAAAGGCATCTCCCACGCGGCCTGCGTGATGAGCGCTTCCTGGCACGTCCTGGCGCACAACCAGTCGTTCGAGGACATTTTCGCTCCCGGTACCTGCCCCGACAACACACTGGAGTGGCTGCTCTTCGACGGCCGGCACCTCCTTCCCAACTGGGCCGACTCGTGGGCCCGGCACCTGCTGCCCATGCTGCGCGCCGACCTGGCCGGGCGGCCCGAGGACGCGGAGCTGCGACGGATCGAGTCCGCCGTGCTCGCGGACCCGGTCGCCGGCCCGCTCTACGCTTCGGCCAGCGCCGTCGCCCACCCCTACGAGGCGGAACGCCCCCTGATGCACGCCAGGCTCGGCCCCGGCTGGATCAACATGTGCCTCGCGCAGCCCCTTTCGTCGCCGGGCGCGCGGCTGTGCATCCTCGTCTTCCGCCCGATGAAGGCGAGCCCGGCCACCATCCTCCCGCCCCGTAACCAGGGTTGCTCCGTTCCGGCGATGGAGCGGGTCCAGCTGCTCAGGTCCTGAGGGGCGCCGGCGGCCGGCAACATTAAGCCGACTTCTTTTTGGGTGTAAAAGACAGCAGTAGATAAGACGGCGCCGACCGGCTGATGATGAATGGGCCGAGCGCGCCGCACAGTGGCGACACGACGCCACCTCCATCCCATGGCCCTGCGGCCATATCCCGCTCCGCCGCCCCGGCGCAGCCTGCTTTTCACGCCGTCGGCGTTTCCTTACGGAGGGCTTACTGATGCGAACTTCCGCTGTCAAGAGCGTACTTTTTGTCGGTGGAAAGCGGACCGAAGCGCTGGAAGCGGCTCGCAACGCAGGGCTACAGGTCGTCTACCTGGGCCACACGGCAGATATGAGCGACCGGCACCGCCAACTGGCGGACGCCGCGTTCCTGTTCCCCGAATTCTCGCCCGAACTCGCGCTGCGCGCCGCCGTAGCGCTCCGTGAATTTCTTCCGTTCGACCTTGCGTACACCGCCGGTGACGCGTACCTTCAAACCGCCGCACAGATCAACGACCGGCTCGGGCTTCCGTCGAACCCGCTGCACACGGTCCGTGCGGTCAACGACAAGGCCCGCATGCGTGAAGTACTGCGCGGAAAACCGGTGGGCCAGGTCGCTTCCGCGGAAGTCCGCAACCGGTCCGACCTCGAACACTTCGCCAAGGCGAACGGCTTCCCCCTCATTCTCAAACCGAGCCGGGGAAGCGCGAGCAAGGACATCCACATCATATCCGACGCCATAACCCTTTCCGACGCGGCCGGTTCGTCGTTCACCGACGACGGAGCGGCCGGGGAAGCGGCGCCCTGGGTGGTCGAAGAATTCCTGGACGGCCGGGAATTCAGCGTCGAGACGCACAGCGCCGCCGGCGAGCACCAGATCCTCGCCGTCACCGAGAAGTTCAAGAACGAGCACTGCGTCGAGATCGGCCATGTGGTGCCGGCCCGCATCACCGACGCGGAGCATGCGCTGCTCGCCGGCGAGACGAGATCCGTACTGACCGCCCTCGGCGTGGAAGAAGGGCCGGGCCACACCGAACTGATCCTCACGGCCCGGGGCCCCCGCCTCGTCGAGACGCACACCCGTCCCGGCGGCGACGCGATCGTGGAACTGATCAAAATCGCGGCGGGCCACGACATCCACGAGCTGACCTTCTCCTGGCTGTCCGGCAAGCCCGCCGGCACGGAGCGCAAGCCGTCCGCCAACGCCGCGGCCATCTGGTTCCACACCGCGGAGCCGGGACGCGTGACGGCGGCCGGGGGCGAGGCGGCGGCCGAGGCCGGCGAAGGGGTGCTGTTCGCCTCGCTCTCGGCGGCCGTGGGCGACGTGATCCGCGAAGCCCGCAGCTCCGACGACCGCAGCGGCGAAGCGCTCGCCGTCGGCGACGACGCGGACGGCGCGCTGCGCCGCGCGCAGGAAGCCGTTGGCCGCCTCGTCGTCGAGACCGAGCCGCTCGACCGCGGCTGACCGCACGCCTGCCCGGCGCGGCCCCGGCCGCGAGAAGGCCCCACCCTCCTCATGTCCTGCCCTCCGACGACCCATGCAAGGAACGTGCACCCATGACGACGAACACCACCCCTTCCGGAGAGCCGGAGTCCGGCAAGCCGCTCCTGCTCCTGGTCGGCAGCGGAGGACAGGCCTGGCGCGAGTACGTGCTGCGTGCCATCGTGACCAAGTACCGGCTGCACCTGCTGTGTCCCGCGCCGCCCTCCTGGGAGAAGCCGTACATCGACGGCTACACCGTGGTCGACACGCTGGACGCCCCGGCGATGGCCGGCGTCGCGCGGGCCTCGGGGCAGACCTTCGCCGGCGTGCTGACGTACGAGGAGACCCGGGTCGAGTCCGCCGCCGAGCTGGCCACCGAGCTGGGGCTGCGCACCAGTCCGCGTGCCGCGGTGAACGCCTGCCGGGACAAGTACCTCGGCCGCCAGGCGCTCAAGGAGGCGGGGGTGCCGCAGGCCGAGTCCGTGGCCGTCGCCGACCTGGCGCAGGCCAAGGCCGCCGCCGAGCGGATCGGCTACCCGGTGGTGGTCAAGCCCCGCGCGCTGTCGGCGAGTTGCGGGGTGACCTTCGTGGCGGGGCCGCAGCAGCTGGAGGACGCCTACAAGGAGGCCGGCCGGATCTGGTTCGACGAGGTGCCGCGTTCGGAGGCGCCCATCCTCGTCGAGGAGTTCCTGGACGGCCCGGAGATCAGCGTCGAGGCGCTCTGCCGCGACGGGCGGCTCACCGCGCTGTTCGTGGCGCGCAAGGAGCTCGGCTACGCCCCCGGCTTCGAAGAGGTCGGCCACACCGTCCGGGCGGACGACCCGCTGCTGCACGACGAGAACCTGCTCAAGGTCCTCCAGGACGCCCACACCGCGGTCGGGCTCACGGACACCGTGACCCACACCGAGCTGCGGCTGACCGCGGGCGGGCCGAAGATCGTGGAGATCAACGCCCGGATCGGCGGTGACCGCATCCCCTACCTGGGCCAGCTCGTCACCGGCATGGAGATCGGCCTGGTGGCCGCCGACCTGGCCGCCGGCGCGGTGCCGAAGATCCCGCAGCCGGCGGGCCCGGCGGCGGCCGCCGTCCGGTTCCTCTACCCCGAGCGGGACCTGAAGCTGGAAGCCATCGAGATCGACGAGGCCGCGCTGCCCGCCTCGATCCACGAAGTACTGCCGCTGGCGGAGCCGGGCAAGGAGCTCTGGCTGCCGCCCGTGGACAACGCCCGCTCCCGCTATGCCCTGGTCATCGCCGTGGGCGAGAGCGAGAAGGACTGCGCGGCCGCGCTCGACGAGGCCGCCGCCGCGGTGACGGCCAAGGGCACCCCGCTGTCCTGACCACGCCTGGCCGTGCCCAACATCCCACCCTGGGGGAACTCACCGTGTCGAAAGTCATCGCCATCGTGTCCGGTGGCATGGATTCCGTAACCATGGCACACCAGCTCAAGGAGCAGGGCAACGAGGTACACCTGCTCTCGGTCGACTACGGCCAGCGCCACCGCAAGGAGCACGACTTCGCCGCACTGGCGGCCGCGCGACTCGGCGCCGTACACCAGGTGGCGGACCTGAGCGCCGTCGGCGCCATGTTCCGCGGCTCCTCGCTCACCGACCCCACGGTCGACGTGCCGGAGCAGACCTGGGAGGGGTACGGGGAGAGCCCGAACATCGTCCCCAACCGCAACGCGTTGCTGCTCGCCGTCGCCTTCGCCATCGCCGTCGTGGAAAAGGCCGAGTCGGTGGCGATCGGCATCATGGCGGGCGACGCCACGTCGGTCCCCGACAGCACCCCGGCCTTCCTCGAATCCTTCATCGCCATGGAGCGCCTGGCGACCAAGGGCTACGCACATCCCGACCTCGACCTGCTCGCCCCGCTCGCGGGGCTGCAGAAGAGCGACGTCGTCCTGCTCGGCGAACGGCTCAGCGTCCCGTGGACGCAGACCTGGACCTGCCTGCGCGGCGGAGCGGCCCACTGCGGCCGCTGCGCGGCCTGCTGGGAGCGCCAGGAGGCTTTCGCCGACGCCGGCGTGGACGACCCGACCACCTACGAAGGGAACAGACGATGACGCTGCGCATCACCAAGCAGTTCGCCTTCTCGGCCAGCCACCAGCTGGACGGCCTGCCCGACGGACACCAGTGCGGCCGCCTGCACGGCCACAACTACCTGGTGGAGGTGGAACTCAGCGCCCAGCGCGACCAGTTGACCGCCCCGGGGTTCGTCCGTGACTACGGAGACCTGTCCGGGATCAAGGGCTGGATCGACGAGTGGCTGGACCACCGGCACCTCAACGACGTGGTGAAGGAGGGCAACCCGTCGGCCGAGAACCTCGCGATCTGGATCTACGAGCAGTGGCACACGGTCTACCCGGAACTGACGGCGGTGCGGGTCTCCGAGACCCCGAAGACGTGGGCCGAGTACCGCCCCTGACCCTTCGTTCGATACCGAAAGCCCCAACGACCACGTGAGACAACCTCTAAAGGGGGTGATGCCTTGTGGAACCGGAGCTGGTAGTCAACGAAATCTTCGGCCCCACCTAGCGCCTTCCAGGGCGAAGGACGCTCGATCGGCCGTCGCTGCGCATTCGTGCGGCTGGGCGGCTGCAACCTCTCCTGCCGGTGGTGCGACACTCCGTACACCTGGGACTGGACCGGCAGCAGCGATACGGGGGTCAAGTTCGACCCCAAGAAGGAACTCCACCGGATGCCGGTCGGCAAGGTGGCGGAACGACTGCTCGACTATTCCGTCGAACTGGTCGTGATTTCCGGCGGCGAACCTCTCAACCAGCAGAAACGACTGGTGCCGCTCGTCGAGGAACTGATGCGGCACGGCGTCGAGATAGAGATCGAGACCAATGGCACGCGGGTTCCCGACCAGCGCCTGGTAGCGGCCGGCGTACGTTTCAACGTCTCGCCGAAGCTGTCACACGCGGGAGACCCCGTCGAGATGCGCATCGTGCCGGACGCCCTACGGGCCCTGGCCGCACTGCCGTCGAGCACTTTCAAATTCGTCTGCCGGGAGGTCGCCGACCTGGACGAGGTGGGCGAATTCACGGACAAGTTCGGCATCACTTCTGTCTACGTCATGCCCGAGGGGCAGAGCAGAGAAGAAGTGGACGACCACATGCAAACGCTGGTGTCCGCGGTCATCGACCGCGGCTGGAGCATCACGACCAGGCTCCACACCCTGGTCTGGGGACAGAAGAGGGGTGTCTGAGAGATGCTCAACAAGAAGATCGAGGACCAGTACCTGACCGTCGATCCCGGCGCCGCCGGCACGAAGGCGCCGGACCCGCTGGAAGACCTTGCCAGGCGGCTCCTGACGGAGATCGGCGAGGACCCGGAGCGCGAGGGCCTCAAGGACACGCCGGCCCGCTACGCGCGGTGGTGGCGCGAGTTCACCAACTACGACCCCGGCACCATCGACACGCTCTTCGAGACGACGTCCTCGGGGCAGATGGTCGTGGTCTCCGACATCAAGGTGTGGTCGCTGTGCGAGCACCACCTGCTGCCCTTCAACTGCTCGCTGACCATTGCCTACCGGTCCGCCAAGCACCTGCTGGGGCTGTCGAAGTTCGCCCGCATCGCCCACCAGCACGCCCACCGCCTGCAGGTCCAGGAGCGCCTGGTGTCGGGCATCGCGGAAGACATCATGAGCATCACCGAGGCACCGGACGTCGCCGTCATCGGCCAGGGCGAGCACCTGTGCATGACCATGCGGGGCATCAGGACCGTCGGTCTGATGACCTCCACCTCGTTCCACGGTGTCTTCTCCGAGGACGGCTCCGCCCGGTCGGAGCTGCTCTCCCTCGTGCGCTGAGCCCCGGGCTCGCCGGCAGCCGGTCTGCGCCACGTCAGTTCCTCGTCGCGTCAAGAGAGTGGAACACCCATGTCAGAAACGTTTCCTGTAATCGATATCCGGGACGCCGGACGGGGACCCGGGGCCCGGGCCGCGTTCCTGGACCGGCTGCGCCTGGCCGTCCACGACATCGGCTTCTTCCAGCTGGTGGGGCACGGCGTGACCGGCGCGGCCGAACTGATGGAGCTCTCCCGCAGGTTCTTCGCGCTGCCGGACGAGGAGCGCCGCGCGCTGGACATCCTCAACTCCCCGCACTTCCGCGGCTACTCGGAGCTGGGCAGGGAGCGGACACGCGGGGTGCCCGACCAGCGGCAGCAGCTCGACATCGGCCCCGAGCGGCCCGGCGGCCGCCCGGGGCCCGGCGAACCGGCGTACCGCTGGCTGGCCGGCCCCAACCAGTGGCCGGCCGGCCTGCCGGACCTGCGGCCCGCCGTCCTGGACTGGATGGACCAGCTGACCGGGCTCTCCCACCGGCTGCTCCGGCTGATACTCGAATCGCTCGAAACGCCGGCGGACTTCCTGGACACGGTGGTGGACCCCGATCCGCAGGTCCACTTCAAGCTGCTGCACTACCCGGGCCCCGCCGACGCGGCGGGCGTCGACCCGGCGGACCAGGGAGCGGGCATCCACAAGGACCTGGGGCTGCTCACCCTGCTCGTCCAGGACAGCGTGGGCGGACTCCAGGTGGCCGTGGACGGCGAGCACTTCGAGGACGTGCCGGTGGTACCGGACGCGTTCGTGGTGAACCTGGGCGAGCTGCTCGAAGTCGCCACCCGCGGCTACCTGAGGGCCACCGTGCACCGGGTCGTCCGGCCCGCGCCGGGCGTCGACCGGTACTCCATGCCGTTCTTCTACAGCCCCCGGCTGGAGGGGTCGATGCGGCCGCTCCCCACCCGTTACGTCAGCGAGGCCGGCGGCGTGGTCGCCGACCCGGACAACCCGCTGTTCGCCTGCTACGGCGACAACGTGATGAAGGGGCTCACCCGGGGGTTCCCCGAGCTGATCGCCCGCCACCACCCCGGCCTGCTGGCCGCGGCGGACCGGTGAGGCCCGGGCGTACTCCGCTCCGGCAGCACCCTTTCCCCTAAGGAGCCAAGCAGTTGAGCAACCGCAAGCCAGCCGTCCTCCTGGTCGACCCCGTGTCGGTCGGAGCGGGCTACAAGCAGGCGGTCCGGGACATGGACCTGGGCATCGTGTCCCTCTTCACCAACGAGCCGGCGGACCTCAAGGTGACCTGGCCCCACCACGCCAAGGGCGACGACGTCTCCCTGTACGCCACCGAGGCCGCCGAGGTCCTGGCCCGGCTGCCCGGTCTCGATTACGAGATCAAGGCGGTCGTGCCGGGCTCGGAGTCCGGCGTGCACCTCGCGGGCGTCATCGCCCACGAACTCGGCCTGCCCTGCAACGACGTGGAGCTGGCGCGGGCCAGGCACGACAAGTCCCTGATGCGCGACCACGCGGCCGCCATGGGACTGCGCATCCCGGCGTACCGCCTGGTCCACGACCCCTCCGAGGTCCGGGCCGCCGCCGACGCCATCGGCTACCCGGTCATCGTCAAGCAGACCGAGGGCGCCGGCTCCATCGGCGCCACGCTGGTGCCGGACGCCGAGAGCGCGGAGAACTTCCAGGTCGTCGACAAGACCAACTTCTTCGGCTGGACGGTCGAGGCGTGGCTGGTCGAGGAGTACATCCGGGGCCGCGAGTTCGCGGTCAACGCCTTCAGCAGCGACGGCGACCACCGGGTGATCGACATGTGGGAGTACCGCAGGCCCGACGACCGGGACTACGACTTCCCGCTCTGGGACAACGTCCAGGCCGTACCGGACGACCCCGACTGGGCGCGGATCGAGGAGTACGTGATCCGGGTGCTCACCGCGTTCGGCGTGCGCCGCGGCCCGAGCCACACCGAGGTGAAGGTCAACGCGGACGGCGTCTTCCTGATGGAGGTGGCGGCCCGGCTGCCCGGCGGCCCCGCCACCGACCAGTGGTCGGAGTTCACGGACATCCGCCCGTTCCACGAGACCGTGGAGTCCTACCTCGGGCAGCGCCCCGCCGTCATGGACAAGCCGATCAACAGCCGCGCCATGTTCGGCGCGATCGCCATCCACAACGAGGTCGGCCCCGGCACCCTCGTGGCCGTCCACGGCCTCGAAGAGGTCAGAAACCACCCGGGTGTCGACAAGGTCCTGGTCTCGTACGAGCCGGGCGACCACGTGCCGCTCACCCGGGACATCCTGTCCATCCCGGTGGGCGCCTGGGTCTCCGGTCCCGACCAGGAATCGGTCGTACGCGTACTCGCGGAGGTCAGGTCCCTGATCGACCTGGAGATCACGCCGGACCGGCCGGCCGGCTGACGGCCGCCCTCCTTCACCAGGGGCGGCCCTCCGGCTCCCGCCCCCTCGCTATGCGGTTCCACTCATCAGCACAGGAAGAAGAACTCGGCATGGACGTTAGCAAGATCGACGAGACAATCGGCAAGTTCCTCGCGGAGAACTACACCCCCGAGCGCATCGAGCAGCTGGCGGACACGTTCTTCCACAAGGGCGTGGTGAAGTTCGACGAGAACGCCCGCCTCGTCCCCCAGGAGATCATGACCGCCGTCCAGGCGGAGGCCGACCGGCTGGTCGACGAGCACAAGGAACGGCGCGACCTGCTGCTGCGCACCACCGGCAACACCCCGCGCAAGATGAGCGTCGTCAAGAGCGAGGACATCGAGCAGAGCGAACTCATCCGCACGATCGCCACCTCGGAGTCGTTCCTCGGCTTCCTCGGCCGCATCGCCCGTGAGCCCATCATCCCGCAGGTCTCCACCGATGAGCGCTACCTGATCACCCACCAGGAGTTCAAGGCGGACACCCACGGATGGCACTGGGGCGACTACAGCTTCGCCCTCATCTGGGCCCTGCGGATGCCGCCCGTCTCCTGCGGCGGCATGCTCCAGGCCGTGCCGCACACGCACTGGGACAAGAGCAACCCCCGCATCAACGAGACCCTGTGCGAGCGCCAGATCGACACGCACGGGCTGGTCACCGGCGACCTCTACCTCCAGCGCACCGACACCACGCTGCACCGGACCGTGCCGCTCACCGAGGACGGCGCGGCCCGCACCATCCTCAACATGACCTGGGCGGGCGAGCGCGACCTCGACAAGCCGCTCGTCGGCAACGACCGCTGGTGGGAGAACCCGGAGGCGAAGGCCGCCCAGGCGGTGAAGTAGGCCCGCGGGCCGGCTGCCGGCCCGCGAACCGAAGTACGGACGAGGCGCCGCGACGAGGCGCCGCCCCCAAGGGCCGGGCACGCGTACCGGACGCGTGCCCGGCCCCCCGCGGTCGGACCCCGGACGGAACTCGAGTGACGTGACCAGTAGTCAGATCACCGCCCTCTTCCTCGACATCGCCCTGATCGCCGCCCTGGCCTGGGCCGGCGGCCTCGTGGCCCGGCGGTGCGGCCAGCCCGCCGTCATCGGCGAGATCGTGGCCGGCATCCTCCTCGGACCCACCCTGCTGCACGGGTCGTTCACGGAGACGGTCTTCCCGCCGGAGATACGCGGCCACCTCGGCGCCCTCGCCGACATCGGCATCGTCTTGTTCATGTTCGCGCTGGGCATGGAGTTCGACTGGTCCGCCAAACGCTCGATGCGGCGCACCTCGCTCACCATCGCGACCTGCGCGATGGTGTTCCCGTTCGCGGTGGGCACCGGCCTCGGCCTGTGGTGGGGCCCCGGCGAGACGTCGGCGGGCAGGCTCCCCTACGTCCTGTTCATGGGCATCGCGCTGTCGGTCACCGCGTTCCCCGTGCTGGCGCGGATCATCGAGGACCGGGGCATGTCCCGTACCCCCCTCGGGCAGTTGGCACTGTCCAGCGCCGCGCTGTGCGACATCTTCGCGTGGGTCCTGCTCGGCGCGGTGATGCTGCTCTGCGGCAGCGGCACGCCCTGGCGGCTGGCCTGGTTCGTCCCGTACGCCGTCGTACTGGTCACCGTCGTGCGGCCGCTGCTCCGCGTGGTGATGCGCAAGGCGGGCCGCGAACTCGACCTGGTCGTGACCTTCGCGGGCCTGCTCGCGTCCAGCGCCGCCACCGAGTGGATGGGGCTGCACTTCATCTTCGGCGCCTTCGTCTTCGGCATCGTGCGCACCCAGGCCGGGCGCGGGCTGCCCGAGACGGTGGACGCCCGGCTCCGGCAGGGCCTCGGCTCGCTGGGCAGCCGGCTCTTCATGCCGATCTACTTCGTCGTGGCCGGCTGGCAGGTGGACCTCTCCAGCCTGGGGCCCGCCCACCTGCTGAACCTGTCGGTGCTCCTGGTCGCCGCCGTGGCCGCCAAGTTCCTCGCCGCGGCGGGGGCCGCCCGGCTCTCCGGCATGACCGGGCGCGACGCGGCCGCCATCGGCGCCCTGATGAACACGCGCGGGCTGACCGAGCTGATCGTGCTGACCGCCGGGCGCGAGCTGGGGCTCCTCGACGGCACCCAGTACACGCTGCTCGTGGCCATGGCCGTGCTCACCACGATGTCCACCGGGCCGGTCCTGAAACGGCTGCTGCCGCCCGCCGGCCGCTCCGGAGGGGGCCCGGACGCCGCGCCTCCCGAGCAAGTCGGGCGGGCCGGGCAGCCGCTCCCGGCCGGCGAACCGGCGCGTGACGCGCTGCCCGGCCCTGCCCCGCGCGAGGCGTAGAGAGGTAACTCCCGTAATCTCTCCGTTCGTTGCCATACGCACCGCAGAGCAAGGAGTCCAGACGATGTCCGCCGAGTCCGAAGTGGTGCCGGAAGTAGTACCGGAGGCCGCGCCACGCGGTCCGCTGCACAGCTACCGGGAACTGAGGAAAGTCCCCGGGTTCTGGCGGATCGTGACGGTCGGTATGGCGTCGAAGCTGCCGTCCAGCATGGTCGAGCTGAGCCTGCTGCTCCTGGTGAGCCGGACGTACTCGTACGGGACGGCGGGCCTGGCCGTGGCCTTCCTCGCGATCGGCCAGTGCGTGACCGCGCCGCTGCGCGGCCGGCTGATCGACCGGCACTCGCCCCGCATGGTGCTGCTCGGCTGCCTCGCGGGCTACACGGCGGCGACCGTACTGGTGCTCATAGCGGCGTCCGGGCCGGGGTCCGCCGCCACGGTCCTGGTGCTGTCGGCGGTCCTGGGGGCCACCTCGCCGCCGGTCGCCGTGCTGATGCGGACCGTCTGGCACAACGCCGCCGAACAGGGCATGTTCACCACCGCGATGGCCCTCGACTCGGCCATGATGGGCACGGCGCTGGTCACCGGCCCGGTGCTGGCCAGCTGGCTCAGTTTGTCCTTCTCCGCGGTCGTCCCCCTGATCGTCATCGCGGTGCTGACCGCCTTGGTGGTGTGCCTGCTGCTCGGCACCGAGGTCCCGCCGCGGCCGGCCGGGAAGCGGCACTGGCTCGGGCCGCTGACCTCCGCGCCCCTGCGGCGCCTGCTGATCGCGGACGGGCTGTTCGTCCTGGCGGTGACCGCCACCGACGTGCTGCTGCCGATCTACGCGACGGAGCACGACGCGGCGGTGTTCACCGGCGCCTACCTGAGCGCCCTGTCCGTCGGCAGCGTACTGGGCAGCCTCGCGCTGGGCACCATGCCCCGCTTCCTGGCCCGCGGCCCCAAGCTCTCCATCCTGCTGTGCGTCTTCGCGGCGGGCGGCGGCGCGCTCGCCCTGGCCGCCCAGGTCTCGCCGGTGGCGGTCCTCGTGCTCAGCCCGGTGGCCGGCCTCGTCCTCGGTTCCGTCTTCGGCACGCTGCGGACGGTGGGCAGCGACCTCGCGAAGGAGGGCGAGGTCACCGAGACGATGTCCTGGCTCACCAGCCTCGACATGGCGGGCGGCGCGGTGGGCGCGGCGGTCTTCTCGCACCTCGCCGTCTCCGAGGGGAGCGGGACGGCGCTGGCGCTGGTCCCGGTGGTGGTCGTGCTGAGCGCGGTGGCGGGCTGGACGGCGCGCACGCCGTCGGCCAAGGAGGGCTGACGGCGCGCTACGCCGCGGTGCCCAGCCGGAAGCGGGCCGCTACCTCGTCCGCGAGGTCGCCGGCCGGGCGGCCGCCGTCCACGGTGATGACGGTGTTGCCGTAGGCGGCCGCCTGGCGGCGTACCTCCGCGTCCCACAGCTCGTCCCTGGCCAGCCGCTCGGACAGGGTGTTGCCGGGGGCCCGGCTTCCCCAGCCGGCCGGGGCACGCACCGGGTCGCTGCGGCGGGCGCGGAGCGCGGCCAGCCGGAATTCCGGTGTGGGGAGGAGGAACACCGCCTGGTCGGGGCGGGTGAGCAGGGGGGCGATGTGGCACGGCAGGTTGCCGAACCAGTCCACCAGGACGGGCCGGTCGGCGGGGAGCGCGAGCAGGTCCTCGATCTCGAACGCGAACGTCTCGGCGACCACGCTCTGCGCGAACCCGCACGCCTCGTCGGGGCTGCGGCCGTCCCACAGGGAGCCCGGCGGTTCGTCGCGGGCCGCGTGGAAGTGCGGGTGCTGCCGCGGGGTGCAGCGCGGCAGCCAGGTGTGCTGGGCCAGGTCGCCGCGGTAGACGACGGCGCCGTGGCGCCGGGCCAGGATTATCGCCAGGGTGCTCTTGCCCGCTCCCGCCCCGCCGGCGATCCACCGCACATGCGACAGCCGGCCGGCCGCTGCCGCCGGCGTCGTACGGGCAACTGAACGAAAGGGTGTCTCCGTTGGGGGGCGCCTCATACGGTCCATGGTCCTCGCACCTGCCGCGAAGCTCCAAGACCGCACCGGGCGGGGAGCATCAGGAGTGGGCAAAGAGTTCAGGGAGGCGGGTGGGTTGGTGCGCGCCCCCGCGCGCTGCCGCGCGTCCTGTGCGCCCCCGCAGGGGCCGTGCGCCGGGTCAGCGCTCCGGGTCGTACGGCCGCAGGTCCAGCCCCGGGTCCCCGCCGGTGGCCAGCACCGCCGCGACCCGGCCCGCCCACGGCCCCGTCGTCAGCCCGGTCGGGCCGAGGCCGCCGGCGACGACCAGCCCGCCGAGCCGGGGCACCCGGCCCAGGAGCGGGCGGGCGTCAGGGCCCGCGGGGCGGAAGCCGACACGGGTCTCCAGGTGGGTGGCGCCGGCCAGGCCGGGCGCGACGGCCAGGGCCCGGGTCAGCACCTCGGCCAGGCCCGCGGCCGTCACGCGGTGGTCGAATCCGGTACCGGACTCCCGGGTGGCGCCCGCCACGACCCGCGAGCCGCCGAAGGCGACGAGGTAGTGCCCGGTGGCGCGGGGCATGACGACGGGCCAGTGCCCGGTCTCCGTGCCGGGCAGGGACAGGTGCACGAGCTGGCCGCGCTGCGGTGCGATCCGTACGGTGACCCCGGCGGACGCCAGCAGGCCGGGCGCCCAGGCACCGGCCGCGACGACGACGGCGTCCGCGGCGATGTGCTCGCCGTCCACATCGATGCCGGTGACGCGGTCCGCCGTACGGGTCAGCGCCGCGTGCCCGGGGCGCAGTGCGGCGCCCCGCCGCCGGGCCTGGCGCAGCAGCGCGTCGCGCAGCCGGCCGCCGTCGACGCGCGCGCCGGCGGCTATCCGCACGGCCCGCAGTCCGTCCGCGAGCGGCGGGAACAGGGAGCGCACCGCCGTCTCGTCGAGGTCGTCGACGTCGCCGGTGTCCGTGGCCGCGCGCCGCCGTTCCAGCACCCGCCGGCGGATGCGCCGCAGGTCCGCGTCGTCGGCGGCGAGGGCGAGCGCGCCGACGGCCCGGTACCCGAAGCCGCGTTCGCCGGCTTCGGCGAGTTCGGCGACCAGCGGCGGGTAGTACCGGGCCCCCTCGGCGGCGGCGCGGAACCAGTGCGGGTCGTCGTGCTCGGAGGCCCAGGGGCAGACGATGCCCGCGCCGGCGGCGGTCGCCTCGCCGGGTTCCGGGCGGCCGGCCAGGACGACGTCCGCGCCCAGCCCGGCCGCGTGATAGGCGGTGCTCGCTCCCACGATGCCCGCACCGACCACGGCGACGCGCATGCCGGCCCCCCTTCTCCGCTCGGGCGGTCAGCCCGCGAACTCCGGAATGATCTGTGCGCCGTACGCGTCGATCGTGGCGTCCTTGGCGTCGTGCATGGCGTACAGCGCGAACTGGTCGACGCCCAGTTCCCGCAGCCGGTGCAGCTTTTCGCGCTGGGCCGCGGGCGGCCCGAGCAGGCAGAAGCGGTCCACGATCTCGTCCGGCACGAAGGCCGTGTCGGGGTTGCCCGAGCGGCCGTGGTGGGCGTAGTCGTACCCTTCGCGCGCCTTGATGTACGAGGTCAGCGCCTCGGGCACCATGCCGGAGTGCTCGCCGTACCGGCTGACGAGGTCGGCCACGTGGTTGCCGACCATGCCGCCGAACCACCGGCACTGCTCGCGGGCGTGGGCGAGGTCGTCGCCGACGTAGGCGGGCGCGGCGACGCAGATCTTGACGTCGGACGGGTCGCGGCCGGCCGCCGCTGCCGCGTCGCGTACCGCCTTGACCATCCACTCGGTCAGGAACGGGTCGGCCAGCTGGAGGATGAACCCGTCCGCCAGCTCCCCGGTCATCCTCAGGGCCTTGGGCCCGTACGCGGCCATCCAGACCGGCAGCCGCCCGTCGCGCACCCACGGGATGCGCAGGGCGTGGCCGCCCACGTCGGTCTCCCGGCCCTCCGCGAGGTCGCGGATGACGCGGATCGACTCGCCCAGGCGGGCCAGCGTGTTGGGGGCGCGTCCGGCCACCCGCATCGCCGAGTCGCCGCGTCCGATGCCGCAGACGGTGCGGTTGCCGTACATGTCGTTGAGGGTGGCGAAGGTGGAGGCGGTGACCTCCGGGGTGCGGGTGGAGGGGTTGGTGACCATCGGGCCGACGATCAGGCGTTCGGTGTGTTCCAGGATGCGGCTGTAGATGACGAACGGCTCCTGCCACAGCACGGAGGAGTCGAAGGTCCAGCCGTAGCGGAAGCCCCGTTCCTCGGCGCGGCGCATCGTGGCGACGACGTCCGAGGCGGGCGGGTCGGTCTGCAGGACGACTCCGAAGTCCATCACGGCCTCCTCAGTTCAGGTACTGGCAGGTGCCGCGCGGGGTGTACTGGCCGTGCCCCACGCGCCCGGTGTAGCGCCGCTCGTCGATGACGGTCTCGCCGCGCGAGAGGACGGTCTCCACGCGCCCGGTGACCGTGCGTCCCTCGTACGCCGAGTAGTCGACGTTCATGTGGTGGGTGTCGGCCGAGATGACCTGCTCGGCGGCCGGGTCGTAGATGACGATGTCGGCGTCGGAGCCCGGGGCGATGGTGCCCTTCTTGGGGTAGAGGCCGAACATCCGGGCCGGTGTGGCGCAGGCGATCTCGATCCAGCGGCGGCGGCTGATGTGCCCGTCCACGACGCCCTGGTGCAGCAGGTCCATGCGGTGTTCGACGCCCGGCATGCCGTTGGGGATCTTGGAGAAGTCGCCGCGGCCGAGTTCCTTCTGCCCCTTGAAGCAGAACGGGCAGTGGTCGGTGGAGACGACCTGGAGGTCGTTGGTGCGCAGCCCGCGCCACAGCGCGGCCTGGTGCTCGCGGGGCCGCAGCGGCGTGCTGCACACGTACTTGGCGCCCTCGAAGTCCGGCTCGGCCAGGTTGTCGGTGGACAGGAACAGGTACTGCGGGCAGGTCTCGCCGAAGACGTTCAGGCCCTTGTCGCGGGCCTGCGCCAGTTCGGCGACGGCCTCCTCGGCCGAGACGTGCACGACGTACAGCGGGGCGCCTGCGACCCTGGCGAGCTGGATCGTGCGGTGCGTGGCCTCGGCCTCCAGCAGCTCGCGGCGCACCTCGCCGTGGTAGCGCGGGTCGGTCTTGCCCTCGGCCAGCGCCTGCTCGACCAGGACGTCGATGGCGATGCCGTTCTCGGCGTGCATCATGACGAGCCCGCCGTTCGCGGCGGACTGCTGCATGGCGCGCAGGATCTGCCCGTCGTCGCTGTAGAACACGCCGGGGTAGGCGGTGAACAGCTTGAAGGAGGTGACGCCCTGTTCGACCAGCCGGTCCATCTCTTTGAGGGTGTGCGCGTTCACGTCGGAGAGGATCATGTGGAAGGCGTAGTCGACGGCGCACTGGGCGTCGGCCTTGGCGTGCCAGGTGTCCAGGCCCTCGCGCAGGGCCTGGCCGCGCGTCTGGACGGCGAAGTCCACGACGGTGGTCGTGCCGCCCCAGGCGGCGGCCCGGGTGCCGGTCTCGAAGGTGTCGGAGGAGAACGTCCCGCCGAACGGGAAGTCCATGTGGGTGTGGGCGTCCACGCCGCCCGGGATCACGTACTTCCCGGTGGCGTCGAGGGTGCGGTCGGCGCCCGCGGCCCAGCTCTCGGCGGTGGTCGTGCCGTGGGCGGCGAGGGCGGCGATCCTGCCGTCCTCGACCAGGACATCGGCGTGGATCTCGTCGGCGGCGGTGACGACCAGGCCGCCGCGTACGACTGTACGGCTCATGCTTCCGGCTCTCCCTTCCACACACACCAGTGGTGCTCGGCGGCGCCGGAAGGGACACGGCCCGGCGTGTCGGCCGGCCGGGCGGCGCGCCCCAGGTGACGCCGCGTCACGGCCGGTCTACACCCGTAGAGCGCGGCCGTGCAGCAGACCGTAGAAGCATGTCACCCACCGTGGCAACACCATGACCGTTGATCAGCGTGATCGGACGCGTCGCCGCCGGGCGGTGTACGGGGTGTGCCGCGGCCCGCCCGCTCGTCATTTCATCTCTTGCGCAACCCGGGAACCATGCCGTGTGCCGCCGCGTTGCCCCGTGGGGGACACCGCGAAAACACCGGACCGCTACGCAACAGGAGACTCAGCACCATGGGCGTCAGCCTCACCAAGGGCCAGAACGTCGTTCTCAACCAGGACGGCACTCCACTGGCGGACGTGACCGTCGGCCTGGGCTGGGACGCCCTGCCCACCGCCGGCACGGACTTCGACCTCGACGCCTCGGCGATCGTCTGCGGCCCCGGCCAACGCGTGCTGTCCGACGCGCACTTCGTCTTCTACAACAACCTGGCCAGCCCGGACGGCGCGGTCCGGCACACCGGCGACAACCTGACCGGCGAGGGCGAAGGGGACGACGAGCAGATCCTGATCGACCTGGACCGGCTCGGCGAGGACACCGCGCAGGTCGTCTTCACCGTCTCCATCCACGACGCGGAGCGGCGCGGCCAGAACTTCGGGCAGGTCAGCGACGCGTTCATCCGGGTCGTCGACAACCTGACGGGCCGCGAGATGTGCCGCTACGAGCTGTCGTACGACGCCGCCGGCGAAACCGCGATGGTCTTCGGCGCCCTCTACCGGCGCGGCGGCGAGTGGAAGTTCCGCGCCATCGGCCAGGGGTACGCCAAGGGGCTGGCCGGCATCGCCGCCGACTACGGCGTCAACGTCGGCTGACCCGCGGGGCCGGAGGGGTCCGCCCCTCCGGCCCGCACGGCGCCTACAGGTGCGCGGCGATGGCCGGAATCAGGTCCTGGAAGGTGCGGCCCATCGCGGGCTCGCCGATGGCGGCCATCTCCCAGCCGCCGCCGGACCGGCGGACCTTCGCCATGATCTGCGCGGTGTACGCGCCGCCCCCGGTCAGGGTGTAGCGGGCCAGCTCCTGGCCGTTGCTCTCGTCGACCAGGCGGCAGAACGCGTTCTGCACCTCTTCGAAGGTCTGCCCGGTGAAGGAGTTCACGGTGAAGACGATCTGGTCGACGCGGGCGGGCACCCGCTGGAGGTCGACGAGGATCGCCTCGTCGTCGCCGCCCTGGCCCGCGCCGCCCACCAGGTTGTCACCGGTGTGGCGCACCGAGCCGTCGTCGCTGATCAGGTGCTGGAAGAAGACGACGTCGACGGGCTCCTTGCCGGCGAACAGCACGGCCGAGGCGTCCAGGTCGATCTCGCGGGCCATCAGCTTGGCGAGGAAGCCCTTGCGCGCGGCGGCCTGCCAGCCCAGCCCCATCCGCACGACGCTGAGCTCGCCCCCGCCGGACTTGCTCAGGCTGATCTTCTGACCCTTGTCCAGGTTCACGGTCATGTGCGCTCACTCCTGCGTCGGGATGGCCTGCCTCGGGGCAGGGCGGCGGCGCCGCCACCGGCCGGGAGGCAGAAATCTACAACACTGTAGAGGTAATGGAGAAGTAAAGACACGGTCACGGGACGGGCGGGACGAAGACACCTGCCAGGGCGCACGGACGCCGGGCGAACGGCGGGCCGCGCCGCGCGTACGGCGCTTGGCGGGCCCCGCCGGGAAACTCACGGCGGGACCCAGTCGTACGGTACCCAGCCGGGCGTCCGCACAACAGACCGCGTCGCCGCTTTCACGGCGCCGCTGACGCCCGTTCCACCCGCCGCGGGGAGCACACCGGCTCCGCCGTGCGCCGCGCCAGCTCCCGCAGCGCCAGCGCCGACGCCGACCCGGGCTCGGCGTGGTAGGTGACCAGTTGCTGGTCGGGGTCGGCCGGCAGGGTGAGCGTCTCGTAGGCGAGCGACAGCGGCCCCACCACCGGGTGCCGCATCCGCTTCCCGCCGAAGTTCTTGTCCCGGACGTCGTGGTCGGCCCAGATCCGGCGGAAGTCGGCGCTCTTGGCGGACAGCTCGCCGATCAGCGCGCACAGCCGGGGATCACCGGGATACCGGCCGACGTCCCGCCGCAGGAAGGCCACGACGGTGCTGGCCTTGTCCTCCCAGTCGGCGTACAGCTCGCGGGTGGCCGGGTCGAGGAAGACCAGCCAGGCCGTGTTGCGCTCGTCGGCCGGCATCGCGGCGAAGTCGCCGAGGAGGGCGCGGGCGAGCCGGTTCCAGCCGAGGATGTCCAGCCGCCGCCCCACGACGTACGCCGGGACCCCCTCCATCGTGTCCATCAGCGCCTGGACGGCGGGACGCACCTGCTGCGTGCGGGGCGCGGCACGCAGCCGCCGGGAGGCCGGCCTCGCCAGGTGGGCGAGGTGGGAGCGCTCGGCCGGGGTCAGCCGCAGCACGTCCGAGATCGCGTCCAGCACCGCGGCCGAGACGTTCAGCCCCCGCCCTTGTTCGAGCCTGATGTAGTACGCCACGCTGACTCCCGCCAGCTGCGCCAGCTCCTCCCGGCGCAGCCCCGGCACCCTCCGGCGCCCGCCGTGGTGGGCCAGGCCCACGTCCTCGGGCTGGAGCCGGGCGCGGCGGGAACGGAGGAACTCGCTCAGTTCGGTGCGCTGGTCCATCCCGCAATTATGGCGGGCGCCGCACGGGCCCCGGCGGGCGAGGGCCGCCGGGATCCGCGCCGTACCCGCCAGGGTGGTCCCGGCAGTGGTAGGAACGCCGAGCGTAGGTTGGAGAGGGCACTGGTTGCCCCGGGCATATGGGCCCACGCTGGACACCATGAAGCACACCTCTGTCCCCGCATACGCAGCACCCGCCCCCAAGGCTCCGCTGGAGCGCATTTCCATCGAGCGCCGGGAACTGGGCGCGCACGACATCCTCATCGACATCAAGTTCGCGGGCATCTGCCACTCCGACATCCACACCGTGCGGGCGGAGTGGGGCGACGGCGGCCGGTTCCCCATCGTCCCCGGGCACGAGATCGCCGGCGTGGTCGGCGAGGTCGGCCCCGAGGTCACCCGGTACGCGGTCGGCGACCGGGTCGGCGTCGGCTGCTTCGTCGACTCCTGCCGCGAGTGCGAGAACTGTCTGGCCGGGCTGCAGCAGTACTGCACCGGCGAGCTGGGCCAGGTCGGCACGTACAACGCCGTCGGCCGTGACGGCCTGACCACCCAGGGCGGCTACTCCACCCGCCTCGTCGTCGACGAGAACTACGCCCTGCGCATCCCGGACAGCCTCCCGCTGGACGCCGCGGCCCCGCTGCTGTGCGCCGGCATCACCCTCTACTCGCCGCTGGCGCGCTGGCAGGCCGGTCCCGGCAAGAAGGTCGCCGTGGTGGGCCTCGGCGGCCTCGGCCACATGGGCGTCAAGATCGCGCACGCGATGGGCGCGGAGGTCACCGTGCTGAGCCAGTCGCTGCGCAAGCAGGAGGACGGCCTGCGGCTCGGCGCCGACCACTACTACGCCACGTCCGACCCGGAGACCTTCGAGAAGCTGGCGGACAGCTTCGACCTGATCGTCAACACGGTCTCCGCCAACCTCGACCTCAACGCCTACCTGGGCCTGCTGCGCACGGACGGCACCCTGGTCCAGCTCGGCGCGCCGGAGCACCCGCTGCCGATCGAGCCGTTCGCCCTGATCGGCAACCGCCGGTCCTTCGCCGGCTCGCTGATCGGCGGCCTCCAGGAGACGCAGGAGATGCTGGACTTCTGCGGCGAGCACGGGCTGGCCTCGGAGATCGAGGTGATCTCCGCCGACCGGATCAACGAGGCGTACGAGCGGGTGCTCGCCAGCGACGTCCGCTACCGCTTCGTGATCGACGCGGCGACCATCTGACGGCGGCGCGGCAGGGGCACGCGGCCCCTGCCGCGGCCCCCGGGTGCCGCCACGCGGGCGACACCCGGGGTCCACCGTGGGTACTGTTCCGGCGACGGGTTCCGTGCTACCTTGAATTCAGTTGCAGTTTTGGTACCCATAAACGTATGTGCGCCTGACGGTATGTAACCGTCGGGCGTATTTTGTTTCTGCCGGTCATATCCGGATGGGCTCAATTGCGGCGACCTGGAAACCGCACAGTGCGGATTCCTCAACTGCCACGATCGAAGGATAAAGACATGGCGACCGGCACCGTGAAGTGGTTCAACTCCGAAAAGGGCTTCGGCTTCATCGAGCAGGACGGCGGCGGCGCCGACGTCTTCGCCCACTACTCGAACATTCAGGCCCAGGGCTTCCGTGAGCTCCAGGAAGGCCAGAAGGTCTCCTTCGACGTCACGCAGGGCCAGAAGGGCCCGCAGGCGGAGAACATCGTTCTCGCCTGATTGCCGACGCGATAGCGGACGCACACGGCGCGAGCCGGAACCCGCACCCGAAAGGGTGAGGTTCCGGCTCGTGCCGTTCTCCGGGCCTTTCCGGGTATTCAGCCGGACGTCAGCTGCCGCTCGGCCGCCCGCAGGGCCTCGGCGAGGATCCCGGCGCCCGCCTCCGCCTCCTCGACGGTCAGGGACAGCGGGGGCGCGACGCGCAGCGCGGCGCCCGACAGGCCGCCCTTGCCGACCAGCAGGCCGCGCTCGCGCGCGGCCTCCACGACGAGGTTCGCCGCCTGCGGCGACGGCCGGTCGGTGCCGGGGCCGACCAGCTCGACGCCGATCATCAGGCCGCGTCCGCGCACCTCCCGCACGATCCCCAGCCCGGCCGCGACCGCCCGCAGCCGCTCGATGAGCAGGCCGCCGACGCGCCGGGCGTTGCCCTGGAGGTCGTGTTCGAGGAGGTACGTGAGGTTGGCCAGGCCGGCCGCCATGGTGACCGGGCTGCCGCCGAAGGTGGAGATGGAGTTGGCCGTGAGGCAGTTCATCACCTCGGCGCGGGCGACGACACCGCCGACGGACATGCCGTTGCCGATCCCCTTGGCGAAGGTCAGCAGGTCGGGCGGGCCGTTGCCGGCGTGCGCCTGCCAGCCCCAGAAGTGGTCGCCGGTCCGGCCCCAGCCGGTCTGCACCTCGTCCGAGATCCACAGGATGCCGTGCCGGTCGAGCACCTCGCGGAAGGCCGCGTACAGGCCGTCGGGCGGCGCCGTGAAGCCGCCGACGCCCTGCACCGGCTCGGCGATCAGCGCCGCGACGCCCGCCGTCTGCCCGAGCAGGTCCTCCAGGTCGGCGACGCAGGCGTCGATGTACGCGGCGTCGGACAGCCCGGCGTACGGGCCGCGGGTGCGCACGCCCCCGTGCACGTACAGCGTCTGGAGCGGCGACAGGCCGGTCGGCGACCAGCCGGCGTTGCCGGTGACGCCGACGGCGGAGAAGGACCGGCCGTGGTAGCTGTTGCGCATCGCCAGGATCTGGTTCGAGCGCCGGTACGCCGTGGCCAGCAGGAGCGCGGTGTCGTTCGCCTCCGTACCCGAGGTGGTGAAGAAGACCCGGGCGTCGGGGATGCCGGAGAGCCTGGCGATGCGCTCCGCCAGGTCGACCATGGGGCGGGAGAGGTAGAGCGTCGAGGTGTGCAGGATGCGGCCCGCCTGCTCGGCGACGGCCTTGGTCACCTCGGGCAGCGCGTGGGCGGTCATGGTGGTGAGGATGCCGCCGAAGAAGTCCAGGTAGCGGTTGCCGTCCGCGTCCCAGACGTGCCGCCCCTCGCCGTGCGTCAGCTCGATGGGCCGCTCGTACAGCAGCGTGAGCCAGTCGGGCAGGACGGCGCGGTGCCGGGCGCGCAGGTCCGGGGACGCGGCGGCCGGCGCCCCGTGCGCGGGTCCGTTGCCCGCGGTCACGGCCGGACCAGCCCGTCGTACGCGTCGGGGCGGCGGTCGCGGTAGAAGGCCCACTGCTGCCGCACCTCGTCGATGAGGCCGAAGTCCAGGTCCCGCACGACCAGCTCCTCCTTGGTGTCGCTGGCGGTGCCGCCGACGAACTGCCCGCGCGGGTCGACGAAGTAGCTCGTCCCGTAGAAGTCGTTGTCGCCGTACTCCTCCACGCCGACCCGGTTGATCGCGGCGACGAAGTACTCGTTCGCCACCGCGGCGGCGGGCTGCTCCAGCTGCCACAGGTAGGCGGACAGGCCGCGGGAGGTGGCGGAGGGGTTGTAGACCAGCTGGGCGCCGTTGAGGCCCAACTGGCGCCAGCCCTCGGGGAAGTGCCGGTCGTAGCAGATGTAGACGCCGATCCGGCCGACGGCGGTGTCGAAGACCGGCCAGCCGAGGTTGCCCGGCTTGAAGTAGTACTTCTCCCAGAAGCCCTTGACCTGCGGGATGTGGTGCTTGCGGTAGGTGCCGAGCACGGTGCCGTCGGCGTCGATGACGGCGGCGGTGTTGTAGTAGAAACCAGACTGCTCGACCTCGAACACCGGCACCACGATCACCATGCCGGTCTCGCGGGCGAGTTCCTGCATCCGGCGGGTGGTCGGCCCGTCGGGCACCGGCTCGGCCCAGCGGTAGTGCTCCGGCTCCTGGACCTGGCAGAAGTACGGGGCGTTGAAGACCTCTTGGAAGCCGATCACCTGCGCGCCCTGCGCGGCCGCCGCCCTGGCGTGTTCCTCGTGCTTCGCGATCATCGATTCGGTGTCGCCGGTCCAGGTGGCCTGGACCAGTGCGGCGCGTACGACGTTACGGACAACATCGGGCATGAGCTGCTCCTTCGTCGAGCCGTCGGCCAGCGGGCCAGGCGGATCTACGCGTGTGGAGGCGACCGTAGGCCCCGTGCGGCGGCGAGGCAAGACCATCTCCCCGCGGCGGCGCGGGTCAGAGCCTGCTTCTGCCGGCCCGGGCGGAACCGCCCGCACGCAGGGCGCGGGTGATGTCGCGGTGGCGGTGCGGGGAGACGCCGGCGGCCGCGTCGAGGAGCAGCAGGGCCAGTTCGTCCGGCGCGCTCGCGGTCACGGCCGCCGCCTCCTCTGGCGTACGGGCCCTGACCAGCGCGGCGAACAGTTCGCGGGCCTGGGCGGGACGGCCCGCGCCGAGCAGTGCCAGCGCCGTCCGCGCCACTTCGCCGACGGGCCGGGCCACTCCCTGGCGCAGCAGCCGCGCGCTCTCGGCGGCACGGCCGGCGGCGGCCAGCGCGTCGGCGGCCGCGGCGAGCCGGTCGGGCGGCAGGCACGCCACCTCCCACAGCAGCGTCGGCACCTCGCTCGCCAGGCCCGCCTGCTCCAACTCGGCTATCAGCACGGGCAGCTCGGCCGGCCGGCCGTGCGCGGCCGCGCACAACAGGGCGTGCGCCTCGCCGCCGCGCCCGGCCGCCCGCAGGCGGGCGAGGCGGCGGGGGCGCTCCGGCGTCTGCCCCGCCTCCGCCTCCTCCGCGCCGGGCCCGGCGGCCTCCGGGAACCGGCGGCCCGCCGGCCGGCCCGCCAGCGCGTCGATGCGGACCTGGAGTTCCCGCGCCCGTACCCCGGAGCGCGCGTGGTCGTCGCGGGCCCAGGCCAGTTCGTCGGCCAGCCGCGCCGCCTCCGGACCGCCGGCCGCGGCCTCGTCCCCGGCCAGCGCCCCCAGGGCGGCCCGCAGCTCCCGCTCGCGCAGCGCCGCGTACTGCCGTTCGCGCAGCATCGAGTCCAGCCGGTCCCCGAGGAGGGCCGGCGCGTCCGAACGGGCGTCGTACGCCGCGACCGCCGCCTCGTGGAGCCGGCGCGCCCGCGGCCCCGCGGTGCGTACGGCGTGTTCGCCGCGCAGGCCGGCGAGGTCGTGCAGCAGCGACTCCACCACGTCCCACGGAGGTACGTCGGCCCCGTCCAGACAGGCCCGCAGCCCCTCGGGGTCACGCGCCGTGAAGACCCCGAACCAGCCGGCCGTCACGTCGAGCATCCGGGTCAGCCCGCGCAGGAACCGCGCGAACTCCTCCACCGGCGTGCCCGGCTGTTCTCCTGTGACCATGGTCCTCTCCCCTCCCCCGGCCCCCGTGCGTCCGCCCACCCCCACCTCACGCCCGGCGCGCATCCGGCACCAGCCGTGTTTCGGACGCGATGACGGCCGCGCCACGGGCGCCGTCCCGTGTCCTCCGTACGGGCCCGTCGCAGGCCCGTTCGAGGGGCCGGCGCGCGGTCCCGCTTCGCGCCGCGCCGGCGGGGCACCCGCTGTCGTATGACCGACAACGAAGGACCGCCCGCCCTGGACGAGTCGTACTGGGTCGCCACCACACCAGGCACGTCCTACCCCCCGCTCACCGAGGACACCGACACCGACGTGACCGTGATCGGTGGCGGGATCGCCGGGCTGAGCACGGCCTGGGAGCTGGCCGGGACCGGCCGCCGGGTCACCCTGCTGGAGGCGGACCGGATCGCCGCCGGCGTCACCGGCCACACCACCGCCAAGCTCTCCGCGCTCCACACGCTGGTCTACGACCGGCTGCGCCGCACCCGCGGGCCCGAGGGCGCCCGCCACTACGCCCGGTCCCAGCAGGGCGCCGTCGAGCACGTCGCCGAGACCGCCGGCCGCCTCGGGATCGGCTGTGACCTGGAACGGGGGCCCGCCTTCACCTACGTACGCGACCCGGACGGCGCGGAGCAGCTGCGCGCGGAGGCGGCAGCCGCCCGCGAAGCCGGGCTGGCGGCCTCCTTCGTCACCGAGACCGGGCTGCCGTTCCCGGTGGCCGGCGCGGTACGGGTCGAGGACCAGGCCCAGTTCCACCCCCGCAAGTACCTGCTGGCCCTGGCGGAGGACTTCCGGTCCCGCGGTGGCGTGATCCACGAGCGCACCCGCGCCACCGGGCTGCACGAGGGCAGCCCCTGCCGGGTGACGGCCGAGTCGGGCGCCACCGTGACCTCGCGGGACGTCGTGGTCGCCACGCACTATCCGGTCTTCGACCGCGCCCTGCTGTTCACCCGCCTGTCGCCGCGCCGGGAGGTGGTGGTGGCCGCACCGGTCGACGCCGGCCGCGACCCCGGCGGAATGTTCATCACGCAGGAGGAAGGCAAACGGTCCGTGCGCACCGCGCCCTACGGCGACGGACGCCGGCTGCTCATCGTCACGGGCGAGACGTTCACGCCGGGCACGGCCGACGCCGGCGAGAAGTTCGCCCGGCTGACCGCCTGGACACACCGGCACTTCCCGGGGACCGAGGTGGCGTACCGGTGGGCGGCCCAGGACAACGACGCCACCGACACCGTCCCCCTGATCGGTCCCTTCCACCCGGCCGCCCGCCACACCTATGTCGCCACCGGGTTCGGCGGCTGGGGCCTGAGCGGCGGCGTACTGGCCGGGAGCCTGCTGACCGGGCTGATCACCGGCGACCCGCCGCCGTGGGCCGCCCTCTACGATCCACGGAGGCTGTGGAGCGCGGTACGCGAAGCCCCCGCCTTCCTCAAACACCAGGCGGACGTCGGCCGGCACTTCGTCGGCGACCGGCTGCGTACGACGCACGTCGACTCCGTGGCGGACATCGCCCCGGGAACCGGCGCCGTCGTGCGGGTGAAGGGGCGGCGCTGCGCCGTCCACCGGGACGCGGACGGGACCACCCGGGCCGTGTCGGCGCGCTGCAGCCACTTGGGCTGCCTGGTCGCCTTCAACGCGACCGAGCAGGCGTGGGAGTGCCCCTGCCACGGCTCCCGCTTCGCGCCGGACGGTTCGGTGCTCCAGGGCCCGGCCACCGAGGCGCTGGCACCGCGGGACCTCGCGTAGCAAGGCCGGGCGACGAATTTCGGCCCTGATCGCGGCCGTCGCCGCGGCCTTCCGCCGCCGTTGCCGCCCGCCCCGGCCGGACCAGGTCGCGGCCCGCGCGCCCCGGCGTGGCGCGGACAATCAGCCACCTCGCACTCGGAGCTGCTCACGGGCGGCCAGTACATTGGCCCACTGCGGAGCAGGCGTGGCCGTTTTCGTTAGGGTTCACCGTCATGTCCGTATGCCGCGCCATCCGGCGGTTGCGGCGCTTCACTACAGAATGGACCCGTTTTGACCCCGCCCCGCCTCGTCCCGCTCTCCCCCACCACTTGGGCGTGGACGCACGACAGCACCGCCTGGGGGTACAGCAACTGCGGCCTCGTCGCCTCCGACGGCGAAGCGCTCCTGATGGACACCCAGTTCACCCTGGAGGGCACCCGCGAGCTGCTGGACGCGATCGCCGGCGCCGTACCGGACGCGACGATCACCACCGTGGTCAACAGCCATCAGAACGGCGACCACACCTGGGGCAACGAGCTGGTCGCGGGCGCGGAGATCATCACGTCCGCCGCGTCCGCCGCCCACCTGTGCCACGAGATGACCCCGGAGATGCTGACGGCCCTGAGCCGTGCCGAGCCCACGTCCGCGGTCGCCGCCTACGCCGTCGAGCACTTCGGCGGCTTCGACTTCGGCGGCATCACCGTCACCGGGCCGACGCGCACCTTCACCGGCACCACGGAGGTCACCGTCGGCCGCCGCACGGTCGAGCTCATCGACCTCGGTGCCGCGCACAGCGCGGGCGACGTGGCCGCGCACGTGCCCGAGGACGGCGTGGTGTTCACCGGTGACGCCCTGTTCACCGGCGGCCACATGATCGTCTGGTCGGGTTCGCTGACGTCCTGCGTCGCGGCGTGCGACACGCTGCTGGACACCGGGGCCACGACCTTCGTCCCCGGGCACGGGGAGATCACCGACCGGGCGGGGGTGACGCGGTTCCGCGACGACCTGTCCCGGGTCTTCGACGCGGCCACCTCGTACGCCCTGAGCGGCACCGAACTGGCCGACGCGGCCCGGCTGGTCAAGGCGGCCCACGCGGGCGGCCTGGCGCACCCGGAGCGGCTGTTCACCGCGGTCGCCGCCGCCTACCAGGAGGCGGGCGTGCAGAACGTGCCCTCCGGCACGCTCCCGCTGGTCGAGGGGATGGCTCAGCTGGCCGCCGGATAGTCGGACGGCACCACCAGCATCAGCCGCTGCGTGCGGTCGCCGAGCGGCGCGAAGCAGCGGAAGGTGACCTCGAACTCCTCGTCCCCGTGGCCCGGCAGGTACAGCCAGCGCCGGTCGCCGTCGGGGTGGGTGACCGTCGTCAGGTCGTCGTCGAGCAGCCGGGCCGCGCACCGGTCGCGTTCCCTGATCTCGGCGACGACCTCCGCCAGCCGCCGGTTCTCCGGCTGCTCGGCGGCGGCGAGCCGGAGCTGGGAGGCCATCGGCTTGGCCCAGTCCTCCTCCCAGTTGATCAGTTGCAGGCGCGCCTCGGGGTAGGTCAGCGCCCAGATCATGACGTTGACGCCGTGCTTCATCCACGGCCAGTCCTTCTCGCACGCCGCGTTGTACAGGAGCACGTCCCAGGCCGAGTCGGAGAGGTACGCCGGCCAGGGCTGCACCTGGATGAGGGCGGTCGTCGACGGGTCCACGCTGCCGGACGGGCGGTACAGCGGCGGCGGCGCCTGCCCCCGCGCGTAGACGAACAGCGTGTGCCGCTGGGCCTCGTCGAGGTCGAGGATGCGGACGATGCGTTCCAGCCACTCGGCCTTCGGCTTCTCGATGCGGCCGGATTCCAGTCTGCGGTACCAGCCTTCAGTGACGCCGGTGAGCGCCGCCATCTCGGCCTGGGTGATGCCGGTGCGGTCCCGGTGGCCGAAGGTGGCGGTGAAGCCCGGCACCTGGTGGGGGTCCCTCGGACCGCGCCAGTCCCGCAGGAAGTCGCCGATCCGGCACTTACTGGACATGCGCTCCCATACTCCCCTTGGCTCGGTAAAAGGATCGAAAAGATACTGGCGACTTTAACGCCACTCCGCTACGCACCCGCATGCCGCCCTCGCCTTCCACTCTGCCCGCGAATTCTATGAACGCGGACAAACCATCCGTCTTCCCCGCGTGAACCGGCACCCCGCCTACCGGAACTCCGAGTACCGGTCACCCGGTGTCACCGCCGCCAGACGAGAACGATCAGTCGGTTTGTGCCACAGTGGCTCACCCCGCCGCCGGCAACCGAGAGGCACCCATGAACCGCAGCGTCTTCGTCACCGGTGGCAACCGGGGCATCGGCCTGGCCATCGCCCGCGCCATGGCGGCCGACGGGGACAAGGTCGCCGTCACCTACCGCTCGGGCGAACCGCCCGCCGGGCTCCTCGCCGTACCGTGCGACATCACCGACCCGGAGCAGGTCGAGGACGCGTACCGGCGGATCGAGGAGGCGCACGGCCCGGTCGAGGTGCTGGTGGCCAACGCCGGCATCACCCGGGACGGCCTGCTGATGCGGATGTCCGAGGACGACTTCGGCGACGTCGTGAACACGAACCTGACCGCCGCCTACCGGCTCGCCAAGCGGGCCACCCGCGGCATGCTGCGGGCCCGCAAGGGCCGCATGATCTTCATCGGCTCGACCGTCGGACTGCGGGGCGAGGCGGGCCAGGCGAACTACGCCGCCGCCAAGGCAGGGCTGGTCGGCCTCGCCCGCTCCATCGCCCGCGAACTGGGCTCGCGCAACATCACCGCCAATGTCGTCACGCCCGGCCTGACCAGGACCGACATGACCACGGCGCTCCCCGGCGAGCGCCTGGACGCCATGCTGGAGCAGATCCCGCTGGGCAAGGCGGCCGAGCCCGAGGACATCGCCGCCGCGGTGCGCTGGCTGGCGAGCGACGAGGCGTCCTACATCACCGGCGCCGTCATCCCGGTCGACGGCGGCGCGGGGATGGGCCACTAGACGCCGCAAACACGGCCGCACCGCACCCGGTTTCACGGGCGCGGGCGCGCCCGCCGCCCCGTACAGGGCAGTGCCGTGAACGCTTGGACGGGGGTCAGGCGCTCACGGCACCCGGGGGCAGGAGGGGAGCCTGTGAGGCGCCGGTTCACCGGTGCCTCACAGGCGTTTGGTTTCCGGCCCCGGTCAGTGGCCCCCGCGGGGCTCGGTGCAGCCACCCTCCATGTAGACGCCGTGGGCTTCGACCTTCAAGGGCGGGCCCAGGGTGGCAGTCAGGCAGGGGCCTGCCGACGGGATGGAGAGGGTGAAGCCGAGGCTGCCGCCCGAACGGTAGACGTCGGTGGCGTCCTTCGGGTAGTCGAGCTTTCCGAGGAGCGTTTGCAGGTCGCGTTCGTCGCGCAGGGCGCTCGGCCCGGCCTTCTTCACTGCCTCGGTGATGCGTTCGGCGTGTGCGCGGCCGCGGCACCGGGCGTCGGGCTTGAGCGGCAGGGTCTGCTTGTAGCCGTGGTTCTCGGCGTACCGGGACGCCTCGGGGCTGAGGGGTTCGCCCTTCGCCTGCGTACCGGGGGAAGCGCTCGCCCTGCTCTCCGCGCAGCGGGCGGCCACGTCCTGGAAGAAGCGGCCGGCGCCGGCGGGCGTGGCGGCAGGCGTCGCTGCGGGGGTGGCGGCGCTGGTTCCGGAGGCCGGGCCGGTGGCGCGTTCGGTGCCGCAGCCGGCCAGTGTCAACAGGCCGGCGGCGGCTGCGGCAGCCACGACGATGCCGGTCAGGGGCTGGCGTCTCACGGGGCACTCCGATGCGGTCCGGTCACGGCGGGGGCGGCCACGAGCAGCAGCGCGTCGACCAGATCCTCGGCGGGCGCCCCGGTGGCCAGGCGGCGCAGCTGCTGGCCCAGGACCAGGGCGACCACTGTACCGGCCAGCCGTTCGGCGTCCGCGACGCCCAGTGCCGTCAGGATGCGGGCCGCCAGCCGGTCGTAGGCGGCGAAGGCCTCGGCCGCCGCGGCCCGCAGCCGTTCGTCGCGCCCGGCCTGTATGTACAGTTCGAACGGCGCGATGTGCTCGCTGTCGAACGCGGTGCCGCCGGCGACCTGGCCGACCAGCGCCGCGGCCTCGCCCAGGCCGATCCGGTCGACCCGGCTGTCCTCGGCCAGCTCCGTGAAGCGCCGGGTCTCCTCGGCGACGAACCGCAGCAGGCTCTCGCGCAGCAGGTCGTGCTGGGTCGCGAAGTGGTACGTCACCGAGCCGAGCGAGACCCCGGCCTCCTTGGCGATGCGCCGGTTGGTGACGGCGGCCACGCCGTCCCGGCCGATGATGCGCAGTACGGCGCCGATGATGCAGCGGCGCGTGTCGCCGGCGTGGCCCGGCGGGTGCGCGGCGCCGGGCCCCGGAGCCGGTCTCGGACCCGCGCCGCCCGCCGTCACCGGCCCACCGCGTCCGGCCGCGCGGAGTCGGCGGCAGCGGCCGGGCCCGCCGGGGCGGCCGGCCCGGGACCGTTCGCCGACGCGGTCTCCCGGTCCGCCGCGGCCGCCACGCCTTCCGGACCCGACAGCCCTTCCGGCCACCGCTCGTGCCAGCGCAGTTCCTCCTCCAGCTGGGCCGCCAGCGAGATCAGCAGCGGCTCCGAGTGGGCGGGGCCGAGGAGTTGCGCGCCCAGCGGCAGCCCTCCCCTGGTGAACCCGGCGGGCACGCTGACGCCCGGCCAGCCGAGGACGTTCCACGGCCAGGCGTACGGACACGCGGCGATCATCGCCCGGTCCGTCTGCCAGCCGCTCATCTTCGCGAGGGTGCCGACGCGCGGCGGCGGGGTGGCCGTCGTCGGCGTCAGCACCAGGTCGTACGCGTCGAACAGGGCGCCCACCCGCCGGTGCTGGCGGTGCTCGGCCGCCCGTGCCCCGCGCAGTACGCGCCCGCCGAGCAGCCGCCCCAGCCGCGCCGCCTCGCGGGTGCGCCGGTCCAGCAGGGCGCGGTCGGGTGCCCGCGCCACCCATTCGCGTACGCCGTTCGTCGCCCGCGGCACGAACGCGAGGCCGATCAGCCCGTAGTCCGGTTCGGCCTCCTCGACGTGGTGGCCGAGGCCCGCGAGCGTGCGGGCCAGGGCGGTGACGGCGGACCGTACCTCCGGGTGGAGCGGCTTGGGCGTGCCGGTGAAGGCGGGCTTCCAGGAGAGGGCGATGCGCAGCCGCCCCGGGTGACGGTCGGCCGCCTCGCGCGCCGCGACGGGAGGGGGCCGGTGCAGGTCGCCGTCGTGGTTGCCGGCGGCGGCGTCGAGCAGCAGCGCCGCGTCGCGGACCGTACGGGCCAACGGGCCCAGCACCGTGATGCCTTGGAAGGACTCCGGGTCGGGCCAGGTCGAGAGGCGGCCACGCTGGGGCTTGATGCCGACGAGGTGGGTCCAGGCGGCGGGGATGCGGACCGATCCCGCGCCGTCCGTGCCGAGGGCGGCCGGTACCAGTCCGGCGGCGACGGCCGCTGCCGAGCCGCCCGACGAGCCGCCGGGTGTGTGGCCGGGGTTCCAGGGGTTGCGGGTGTCGCCGAACGCGGGGCCTTCGGTGAACGGCCACTGGCCCAGTTCGCAGGCGTTGGTCTTGCCGACGACGACCGCGCCGGCCGCGCGCAGCCGCCGTACGACCTCGGCGTCCGCCGCCTTGGGCGGGAACTCCCCCGCGCACCCGAACGCGGTGGGCTCGCCCGCCACATCGGTGTCGTCCTTGACGGCGACCGGCACGCCGAGCAGCGGCCGCCGCTCGCCCGCGGCCAGCCGCCGGTCGGCCGCGGCGGCCTCGGCGAGCGCGGCCTCGGCACGGACCCGCCGGAAGGCGTTGACCGTGCCCTGGGTGGCGTCGATGCGCTCCAGCGACCGCCGTACCAGCTCGGCCGAGGACACCTGCCCCGCCGCGAGGGCCACGGCCTGCTCGGCCAGCCCTTCGTACTCCCTGGCGCCGTTGTCCCGTATGCCCATGGCTCCCCCTTGCCGGCACTGTTCGTTCGAACGGACAGTTCCGACGGTAACCGGGGCGGGCGCCCGCTTCAACGACGCGTCAGCGCCCGGGGCGTACGACCATCGCCGAGCCGCCGCCGCGCCGCACCTTCTCCGCCGCCGCCAGCCAGCGGCCGTCGGGCAGGCGTTGGACGCCGGTCGCCGCGCCGATCTCCGGGTTGCGGGTGAACCGGTGGCCGATGGCTTCGAGTTGCGCGCGGACCGGGCTGTCCCACAGGCCGGGCTCCAGCTCGGTGGCGGCCGCGTTGCGCTGGCTGGCGCGCGGCGCCGCGATGGCGTCGACCAGCGGCATGCCGCGGTCCAGGTGGTTGAGGAGGCTCTGCAACACCGTCGTGATGATCGTCGCGCCGCCGGGCGAGCCCAGTGCCAGCACGGGGCGGCCGCCTTGCAGCACCACGGTCGGCGACATCGAGGACCGCGGGCGCTTGCCGGGGCCCGGCAGGTTCGGGTCGTGCACGGCCGGGTCCGCCGGGGCGAAGGAGAAGTCCGTCAGCTCGTTGTTGAGCAGGAAGCCGCGGCCCGGTACGACGATGCCGCTGCCGCCGGTCTGCTCGATGGTGAGGGTGTAGGCGACGACGTTGCCCCACTTGTCGGCGACGGTCAGGTGGGTGGTGTTCTCGCCCTCGTACGTCGTCGGGGCGGCGCGGCCGCCGGCCTCGCAGGGCTGCGGGTCCCACGGGTCGCCGGGGGCCAGCGGGCTGGTGAGCACCGCGTCGTCCTTGATCAGGCAGGCCCTGGAGTCGGCGAAGCGCTGCGAGGTCAGTCCGCGGGTCGGCACGTCCTCGAACTCCGGGTCGCCGACCCAGCGCCCCCGGTCGGCGAAGGCGATGCGGCTCGCCTCGATGTAGCGGTGCAGGTAGTCCTTCTCGCTCAGCTTGGACAGGTCGCCGCGCTCCAGGATGTTGAGCGCTTCGGCGATGCTGGTACCGCCGGAGGAGGACGGCGCCATGCCGTACACGTCCAGGCCCCGGTAGCGGGTCCTGGTGGGCGCCTGGCTCCGCACCTCGTACTCGCCCAGGTCCTTGTCCGTCAGGTCGCCCGGCCGTACCTTGCGCTCGGCGCCGGGCCGCACCGGCGGGTGCTGGACGGTCCGCAGGACGTCCTTGCCCAGCTTCCCGTGGTACAGCGTGTCGACGCCCTGGTCGCCCAGTTCCTCGTACGTGCGTGCCAGGTCGGGGTTCTTGAGGGTGGAGCCGACCACCGGGAGTTCGCCGCCGGGCAGGAAGAGGCGGGCGGACGCGGGGAAGTCGCGGAAGCGCGCCTCGTTGGCGGCGGTCTGCGCGCGGAAGGTGGCGTCCACCGTGAAGCCGTCGCGGGCCAGCTTCTGCGCGGGCTTGAGGACCTCGCGCAGCGAGCGGGTGCCCCAGCGGTCCAGCGCGGTGTCCCAGGTGGCGGGCGTGCCGGGGGTCCCCACGGAGAGCCCGCTGGTGATCGCCTCGGCGGCGGGGATCGGCTTGCCGTTCTCCAGGAACAGCCCGCTGTCCGCGCTGAGCGGCGCGGTCTCGCGGCCGTCGAGGGTGCGTACGGTGCGGGACTTGGCGTCGTAGGAGACGAAGTAGCCGCCACCGCCGACGCCGGCCGAGTAGGGCTCGGTGACGCCGAGGGCGGCCGCGGTGGCGACCGCGGCGTCCACCGCGTTGCCGCCCTTGCGCAGCACTTCGATGCCGGCGGCCGAGGCGTCGGCGTCCACGCTGGCGACCGCGCCGCCGTAGCCGGTCGCCACGGGAACCTTCGGCGGGGTGGCGGCCCGGAGCCCGGCCGGAACGGCGCCGGGCGGCCGGGTGGCGGCCGGGGACTGGGCGGCGGCCGGGACCGCGGTCAGCGTACCCGCGAGCGCGGCCACCACCCCCAGTACGGAAAGGCGTCGGGCAGGTGTCATGCGGCGTTCCCTCCTGGCCTGTTCGGGCGGCAGGGGCCGGAGCCTACCTGCGTGATCACGGGGGCGACAGGGGGCGCGAGGGAGGGGCATGAAAGGGGCGCGGGCAGCCCTGTGACACGCGGGTGCGCAACCGGCCCGTGCCGCCGCATAGCGGGCGGTGCTCCCCATGCCCGTACGGATCAGGGCAAGGCAGCCCAGCCGCCCGCCCCGCGTTCGAACACACACCCGGACTGCCGCTACGCTCCCCCGCCATGGACGACTCCCTGCTGCTCCTGACCGTGGCCGCGGCCGCCCTGCTCGTGGGCGCCGCGGCCGGCTGGGCCGCGCTGTCCGCCGTGGCGCGCCGCAAGCTGGCCCGCGAGCAGAGCTTCTTCGGGCTGCCGGACGGCTCGGAATGCGTGCTGGTCACCCACCGGGACAGCACGTCGGCGCACTGGAGCATCCCGCGCCACGACGCGCTGGCCCTGCTCGGGCTGGCGTCGGTGGTGGAGAACTGCGGGGCGCACGCCGAGGTCGCGCCGCACGACACCGGGCTCCAGGGCTTCGGCGCCCGCACCGAGTTCTGCGTCGGCGACCCGACCGCGCACCGGCGTCTCGCGGCCCACATGGCGAACCTGCTGCCGGGGGTCGCCGTGCACCCGGGCGACGAGCGGGGCGTCGGACGCGGCACGTTCGCCGTCGGCGGCTCCACGTACCGGCTGGAGCCCGGCGCCGTGGAGCACGTCCTGCTGGCCCGGCTCACCGCCGTCGAGAGCGGCCGGCCGGTCTTCCTCGCGGCCGGTCAGCGCCCGGTCACGCACCGGGCCGCGGTGCGGCACCTGGTGCGCAACCGGGCCAGGCTGGCCCGCAAGTACGGCGCGGACGGGCAGTTCTGCCTGCTGCTCAAGGTCGTCAACTCGCAGGCGTACGGGCCCGACGTGGTGGAACTGGTCGCGGACGTGACCAAGTCGGCGACGGTGCCGCCCGAGCCGAAGGGCCACCGCGCCGGCGCCTGACCCTCCGCGTCAGCCGAAGTACATCACCTCGGGCGCCGGGCCGCAGGAATAGGGCCGCCACTCTGCCAGGCCCGGTCCGTTCGGGGAGCCGGTGGCGACGAAGGCACCGAGCGCGCCGCCGAACGCCCGCGCCAGGCGGTCCGCCTCGGGCCCCGGGCGGCCGAGCATGGGGCTGTCCGGGTACGCGTCGAACGTCCCGAAGAGGAAGGGCAGGTCCGCGCAGTGGGTGGCGCCCAGGGTGCCGTCGCCGCCGTCCGGGCCGCGGTCGAAGCGGTAGACGTACGCGGGCGTGCCCTGTGCGGCGCGGTGCTCCGCGATGCGGGTGGCGCCGTCCCGGAACATCCAGCCGGTGGCCGCCTCGGTGAGCAGGGCGGCGGGCGGCGCGTCCGGCCGCAGCCGCGCCAGGTCGTCGTACGTACGCGCCGCCTCGTCGGTGCCGCCGGTGCGGAACTCGCCGGCGGCCGCCTCGCGCATGACCCGCAGCACGTCGTCCCGGGTGAAGGCGCGGACCCGCTCGTCGAAGGCCAGGAACGCGGTCATCTCGTCCCGTACCGTGCCGATCAGCAGCCGGGCGCTCCCCAACGCGCCGCCGGCCGCCGCCTCCTGGGGCGCGACCGGCAGCCCGTACCCGCCGCGCACCGGATACATGGGCGGCGCGACGCGGCCCGGGAGCGCGCGGTCCGCCGCCAGCCGGTCGTACGCGTCGAGCAGCCGCTCCACCGGCAGCCCGCGCAACTCCGCCAGCAGTTCGTCCTCCCGGCCCGGGCCGGTCACCTTGCCCGGCACTCCCAGCAGTCCCAGGAAGTCCGCCGCGGTCTCGGCCGCGTCGGCCGGGTCCTGGGGCGGCAGGCCCCACGGCCCGCTCTGCGCGACGACCCGGCGCACCAGCCCGCGGGTCTGCGGCGCGACCGCGAGCGCCAGGGCGGCGTACGCGCCCGCCGACTGCCCGCCGACCGTGATCCGGGCGGGGTCTCCGCCGAAAGCGGCGATGTTGGCGTGCACCCAGCGCAGCGCCGCCGCCTGGTCCCGCAGGCCGAGGTTGTCGGCGCCCGCCTCCGGAAGGTGGAGGTAGCCCAGCGCCCCCAGGCGGTAGTTGGCGGTGACGACGACGATGCCCGCGAGGGCGGCGAGCCGTGCGCCGTCGTACCAGTCCCAGCCGCCCGAGCCGCTGGAGAAGCCGCCGCCGTGCAGCCACAGCAGCACGGGCAGGGCTGCGCCGGGCTCCTCCGCCGGGCTCCAGACGTTCAGGTTCAGGCAGCCGTCCTCGTTCCAGTCGGGGGTACGAGGGCCCATGACGCGTTCCAGGCGGGAGGGGCTCTGCGGTACGGCAGGCCCGGGACGCGCGGCGTCCTTGACGCCGGACCAGCCCTCGTGCGGGCGCGGCGGCGCGAAGCGCAGGCCGCCGACCGGGGAGGCCGCGTACGGGAGGCCGCGGAAGGCCACGACCGGCGGCGCGCCCGCCGTGGCGGTCTCCGCGCCGTCACCCGCCGGGCCCGGCGCTCCGCGCACCAGGCCCCGCTCCGTCTCCACGGTCCGCCACCACTCGCCCACTGCGGCCATGTCCAGCCCTTCCGTCAGGTTCGGCCCCCCGCGCACGCGTCCGTTCTACGCGACACCGGACCGCTCTCGCACACACCCCGGCCGCGAGGCCGCGGAGCGCGGCAGCGGTCCGGCAGCCGTCTCCCGGCCCGCCGGGCTCAGGCGACCGAGTCCGCGAACGTGGTCTCGATGCCGGTGGCCTCACGCGGGGCGAACGGCGCCCGCCAGTCGCCGGTGCCGCGGTAGACGTACGTCGAGTCGTCCTGGTTGGTGACCAGGAGGTCGGCCCTGCCGTCACCGTCGGTGTCGCCGAAGCCGATCAGCTGCCGGTACGCGTTCCAGCCCGCGCCGATCTTCACGCGGTCCGCGAACGTGCCGTCGCCGTAGCCCAGGTACAGCCACAGCACGCCGTTCGGGTCGCGGGCCACCAGGTCGCCGCCGGCGGCGCCGGCCACGTCGCCGACCGAGGTGATCTCGTTGTACATGTTCCAGCCGGTGCCGGCCTTCACCCCCGGGGCGAACGGCGCCCGCCAGTCGCCCGTGCCCTTGTAGAACCAGAGCACACCGGCGGTGTCGCGGGCCAGCAGGTCGCCGCGGCCGTCGCCGTCGACGTCCCCGCCGCCGGTGATCCGGTCGTACATGTTCCAGCCCTTGCCGATCCTGGCGCGGGCGGCGAAGGTGCCGTCACCCTTGCCCAGGTACAGCCACAGCACCCCGTCCTTGTCGCGCGCCACCACGTCGCCCGCCGGCGCGCCGGCCACGTTGCCGACGGCGGTGACCTGGTTGTAGATGTCCCAGCCCGAGCCGATGTTCTCGTAGCCGTAGCTCTTGAACTTCCGGTTCTCCGGGTCGCGGAAGGTGTCCTTGCGCCACAGCGTGCCCAGACCGTCGCGGAGCAGCAGGTCCGGCGTGCCGTTGTCGGTGTAGTCGTGCGGCGCGGGCTTGCGCACCACCTTGAAGGTGCCGCTCTCCTCAAGGGCCGGGCCCATCTTGTTGAGGGGCTTGGCGGTGAACTTCCAGGTGTAGTCGCCGTTGGGGGCGGCCGGCTGGTCCATGAAGCCGTCGATCCGGCCGTCCCAGGAGAAGTCGACCCAGCCGGGGCCGCCGCTGTCCGGCCCCTCCGCCTGCTCGGGGTTGAGGGTGTACGTGCTCTCGGCGCCGGTCGCCCGGTGCCGCAGCGTGACGGTCACCTCGACGTTGCGGCGCGACAGGCGCCAGCGCGGCTGCCACCGGCCCTTGTCCAGGTCGGCCACCGCGGGGACCTGCGCGCCGGTGAGCGTGACCTTCGTCGGCTCGCCGGAGCTCGCGATGAGCTTCGCGACCGGCGCGCCGTCGGCTCCGGGCGAGATCCGGTACAGGCCCTCGCCGTGCTCCACGGTGCCGCCCATCGCCAGCACGGCGCCGTCGGGCGTGGGGGTGAGGGAGCTGAAGTGGTCGATGACCTTGCGTTCCTCGCCGCCGCCGACCGGCATGGCGCGCACGGACATGCTCGTGCCGTACGAGCCCTCGGAGGCCTTCCGCCTCGGTCCGTACACCGCCCAGTCGCCGACCAGCCCCACTTCCGGGCCCGTGATGTCGTGCAGTTCCGTGCTCCGGCGGCCGCCGTCACCGTCGCCGTCGAGCCGCACCGTCTGGAGGTCGGCATAGCGGTCGGACATGAACATCTCGCCGCTCACCGCGAAGTTCTTGCCGGACACGGCGGCACCGGCGGTGTAACCGTTCGTCAGCCTCCGGTCGCTGTAGACCTTGCCCGTGGCCAGGTCGACCGCCACGTAGTAGTAGATCTCACCGACCTGCCAGCAGCGCATCACGGCCGCGCCCGGGCCGCCCGCCACCAGGTGGTAGCTCTGCGCGTCGGGCAGGCCGGTCACCACCCGGTCGGTGACCTTCTCCCCCTCGGGGGTCAGCAGGTGTATCTCTTCGTCCTTCAGGTCCTTGCCGACCCTCTTGTACGCGAACACCGAGGAACCCACGGTGCCCATGTAGTAGTAGCCGTACGAGGCGAGGTCGACGACCGTGGACTTGCCCGTGGCCATGTCGCGCAGGGTGAGCTTCTTGACGCCGGCGCCCATGACCGGGTCGTCGCCGAGCGCGACGACGTCGGACGCCATGCCGTACTCCGTCGAGTACCCGTAGTCGGAGCCGCTGTGGGCCAGCTTCGAAGTGACGCCGTCCGCGTAACGCGTCCAGAGCACGTCCCGCTGCGGGTTCACGGACAGATACCCGGTGGTGCCCGCGCTCACGATGTGGGAGCCCGGAGCGATCTTCGCCGCCGGGGAGGCGGGGGCGGTGGAGGCCGCGGGGTTCGCCGGCGGGGCGGCGAAGGCAGGGGCGGCGAGCGGCCCCGCGGTGACGGCCAGGCCGACTGCGACGGCTCCGGCCAGCAGCCGTGCGGACCGTCTCGGTATCGGGGAAAGAGTCATCTGCCCTCCTGGCAACGTGCTGAACAGCCGGAGAGCGGCCAGGGGCTCGGTTCCCCCCGGGCCGAAGGAAACCGTGTGCCCCCCGCTGGTGATCTACCCAAATCCTACCAACAGACCATTTACCCAGATCACATCCCCCCTGGTCACAGGGCTGACGCAGGCGCCGTACGCCCGGCCGTGACGTGCCCTCACCGCTGTTCCGTGGCGAGCCATCCCGCGAGCCCCAGCATCCCGAGCCCCGTCGCCGCGTCCAGCCGCCCGCGTACGCGCCGGGTGATGCCCAGGGCCTTCAAGCGGCCGCCCAGCGCCGCGTAGCCGCAGGCACAGCAGAACTCGACGGCGATGTAGGCCGCCCCCAGGGCGAGCAGCGGGAGGACGACGTGCGACGCGCCGCGGGAGAGGAACTGCGGCAGGAACACGGTGAAGAGAATGAGCGCCTTCGGGTTGGCGGCCGCGACGACGAACTCCTGCCACGCCAACCGCCGCGCGGACACGTCGGCCCGGCGCGCCTCAGGGGCCCCGCCCGCGGCCTCTCGCCGTGCGGGGCGCCGCCCCGCCGTGGCCACCGTACGCACTCCCAGCCACGCCAGGTACGCCACCCCGCCCCACTTGACGACGTTGAACGCCACCTCGGAGGCGGTCAGCACCGCCCCCAGCCCGGCCGCCACCGCCGCCACCATCAGCGCGAACGCGCCGAACCTGCCCAGCGAGGCGCCGACGGCCGCCCGTGGGCCGTGCCGCAGGCCGTTGCGCAGCGCCAGCAGCTGGTTGGCCCCGGGGGTGGCCGCCAGCAACACGGCCGCCGGGAAGAACGCGGCCCACTCGACATCGGTCACCATGCGTTCACGTCTACCCCGTAACGCACGGGACGGCGTGGCACGGGCGCCGGACGCCGGGCTCTCAGGGGTGCAGCGCCTCCCGCACCCGGTGGCAGGCGTCGATCGCGCGGGTCGTGGCCTGGGTGCACAGCCGGCAGTGCTCGTGGTGGCCCGCGTGGCCCCGGCACAGGTCGTTGCTGCGTTCGCAGGCGATCACGCACGCGTCGAGCTGCGCGCCCAGCAGGCGGCTCTCGCCGCCGCCGTCCCGCAGCAGCAGGCGCAGCGTCGTCCCGGTGACGTCGTGGCAGTCCAGGTCGGCGCGGACGGCCTCCCGCAGCCGGTCGGCGTCGTCGGCGGCGAGCATGCCCGTCGCGCAGGCGAGGACGGCCCTCTCGCAGTCGGCGAGGGCGTCGGCGGCCGGCGCCAGCACGTCGCCGGCGAGCCTGGCCTTGGTGGTGATGCTGTCGAAGAGCGCGTGGGTCTGGAGCATGACGGTCTCCGGGGTACGGATGCCTTTTCGCTGGAGGCGGTGGTTTCTCGCCGCACGTGGTGCCTTTTCGCCGAACGTACTGCCGCCCGCCGCGGCGGTACAGCCCCGCGGCCGGGCCGTGCGCGAACCCGTCCGGGCAGCCGCCGGCCCGGCCCGCCCCAAATTGGCATCCGATAGTCCAATTAGTACGGTGTGAGTGTGCGACTGACGAAGAGCACCGACATCGCGCTGCGGATCGCCATGCGCCTCGCGGTCCTCGGCGACCGGGACCAGGCACCGACCACGCGGGAGGTGGCCGGCGCCGTCCAGGTGCCGTACACGCACGCCGCGAAGGTGGTGAGCAGACTCCAGCACCTCGGCGCCGTCGAGGCGCGGCGCGGCCGCAACGGCGGCCTGTCGCTGACCGAGGCGGGCCGCACCGGCTCCCTGGGCCGCCTGGTCCGCGAACTGGAGGGGGTGGGCGACGTGGTGGGGTGCGAGGACGATCCGCCGTGCCCGCTGCGCGCGGCCTGCCGGCTGCGCGGCGCGCTGCGTGCCGCGCAGGAGGCGTTCTTCGCTTCGCTCGACCCGCTGTCCATCGAGGACCTGGTGGGTACACCGACCGGCCCCCTGCTGCTCAGCCTGACTCCCCGCCCGGAGGGCTGAACGGCCCTACCGCACACCCCCGCCCCGGCTCGTACGCTTGCGGAGAAATACGAACCTGAGATGCAAGTTATTGCGCCTCCGCATCTCCTCCGACCGACCACCCCCTCACAGCACATCCCCAGAACGAGAACCGGAGCAGCCGATGCTGTCGTCCAAGTCCGCCGAGACCGTACGTGCCACCCTCCCCGCGATCGGGGCGGCCATCGGCGATATCACCCCGCTCTTCTACAAGAAGCTCTTCGCCGCCCACCCCGAGCTGCTGCGCGACCTCTTCAACCGCGGCAACCAGGCCGGCGGCACCCAGCAGCAGGCCCTCGCGGGCTCCATCGCCGCGTTCGCGACGCACCTGGTGGAGCACCCGGACGAGCGCCCCGACGCGCTGCTGTCCCGCATCGCGCACAAGCACGCGTCCCTCGGAGTGCGCCCCGAGCAGTACCCGGTCGTGCGCGAGCACCTGTTCGCGGCCATCGCCGAGGTGCTGGGCGACGCGGTGACCGACGAGGTCGCGGCGGCCTGGGACGAGGTGTACTGGCTGATGGCGAACGCCCTCATCGCGATCGAGAAGGGCCTGTACGAGGCGGCGGGCACGCCGGACGGGGACGTCTGGCGCGAGTACCGCGTCACCGGGCGCTTCCAGGAGACCGCGGACGTGGCGACCTTCGTCGTACAGCCGGTGGACGGCGACCCGGTCCCCGCGTCCAGGCCCGGCCAGTACGTCTCCGTGCAGGTGCGGCTCGCCGACGGCGCCCGGCAGATACGCCAGTACAGCCTGTCCGGGCAGCCGGACGGCGGCCTGCAGTTCTCCGTGAAGCGGGTGGCCGGTGACGCGGCCGGCTCGCCGGCGGGTGAGGTCTCCAACCACCTGCACGACCACGTGCGCGGCGGTGAAGTCCTGCGCGTCAGCGCGCCTTTCGGCGACGTGGTGCCGGAGGAGAGCGACCGCCCGCTGCTGCTCGCCTCGGCCGGCATCGGCTGCACCCCCATGATCGGCATCCTGTCCCGGCTCGCCGCCGACGGCTCGGACCGCCGCGTCGTCTCCGTACACGCCGACCGCTCCCCGGCCGCCCACGCCTTCCGCGCCGAACTGCGGCAGCTGACCGGGAAGCTGGACAACGCCACGGCGGAGGTCTGGTACGAGCGGCCCGGGGACGCGGACGAGGCCGCCGCGGACGTCACCGTCCACGAGGGCCGGGTCGACCTGAGCCGTATCCGGGTTCCGGCCGGCACCGTCGCCTACCTTTGCGGCCCGGTGCCCTTCATGAAGGCCGTCCGGGGCCAGCTGCTGGCGGCGGGCGTGGGTGCCGCGGACATCCACTACGAGGTGTTCGGTCCCGACCTGGGCCTCTGACCAGGGCGTGCGCCCGGCCCGCCGGCCGGGCGCACCAACGAGCCCCGGACACCCGGACGTTACCCATCCGTAACCTACCGACGGGTTACCAGCGGTAAGAAGCGCATCTTACTCTCCAGTCACTTCAGCCTTGAAGCATTAGGAGCAGTAGATGTCGCCCTCCCGCACCACGCTGCGCACCGCCGTCGGTACCGTCTCGGCGGCCGTGCTCGTCACCACCACCCTCGCGGGCGCCCCGCTGGCGAACTCCGCCACCGCCGCACCGCACGCCCCCGCCGCGAGCGCACCCGCCGTCACGCAGCAGCAACTCGCGGCGAAATTCCCGGACGTACGGTTCGTCGACATCACGGGCGACGGCGGCATCACCCTGAAAGCCAACGTCTTCACGCCGGGCGACGCGGTCCCCGGCCGCCGCTACCCGCTCGTCGTGCTGCCCACCAGCTGGGCCATGCCGCAGATCGAGTACGTCGTGCAGGCCAAGAAGCTCGCCGACGCCGGATACGTGGTGGTGGGCTACAACTCCCGCGGCTTCTGGCAGTCCGGCGGGCAGATCGAGACCGCGGGGCCGCCGGACATCGCCGACGCCTCCAAGGTCATCGACTGGGCGCTGGCCAACACCCCCGCCGACCCGGGGAAGGTGGGCATGGGCGGCGTGTCGTACGGGGCCGGCATCAGCCTGCTGACCTCGGCCTTCGACAAACGCGTCAAGGCGGTCGCGGCGCTGAGCGGCTGGGCCGACCTGATCGACTCGATCTACAGCGGCCGCACCCAGCACCAGCAGGCGGCCGCGCTGCTGGGCGGGGCGGGCGCGCTCACCGGACGCCCGAGCCCGGAACTGAAGGGCATCCTCAAGGACTTCCTCGGCTCCGACCTGGCCAAGGAGCAGGACATGATCAAGTGGGGGGCGAAGCGGTCCCCCGTGACGTACCTCGACAAGATCAACGCCAATGGCGCGGCGATCATGCTGGGCAACGCCTGGGGCGACTCGCTGTTCCCGCCCAACCAGTACGCCGACTTCTACGAGAAGCTCAAGGGGCCCAAGCGGCTGGAGTTCCGGCCCGGCGACCACGCCACCGCCGAGGGCCTGGGCCTGCTCGGCCTGCCGAACGACGCCTGGGACCACACCAAGCGCTGGTTCGACCACTACCTCAAGGGCGACGACAACGGCGTCGACCGCGAGGCGCCCGTACAGTTGAAGTCCCGGTCCACGGGCGCCTACGAGGGGTACGGGAGCTGGCGGGACGTGCCTTCCGCGCACCGCAGGATCGCTCTGGACGGCACCCAGCGCATCGGCACCGGCACCGACTCCGGCGCCAACGGTGGAACGATTTTCCTCTCCAGTCTCCTGGACCAGTTCCTCAAGATCCCGCCGCTGACCTCCATCCCGCTGCTGCCGCGCTCGGCCGCCGCCGTGTGGCAGTCCGAGCGATACACGTCCCCGCAGCACATCCGCGGCACGGCGAAGCTGCACACCACGGTGACCGGCACCGCCGAGAGCGGCACCGGCATCGCCTACCTCTACGACGTCGGCCCGCTCGGCGTCGGACGGCTGGTCTCGCACGCGCCGTTCACATTCCACGACAAGGCGCCCGGCCGGCCGTTCGGCGTGGACCTGGAGCTGTTCTCGACGGCGTACGACGTACCGGCGGGCCACCGGCTGGCGGTGGTCGTGGACGCCGTCGACCCCCTCTACATCGAGCACAACCCGGCCGGCGCGAAGCTCACCTTCTCCTCCCCCGCCGCCGACCCGTCGTGGGTGTCGGTACCGGTACGCGACTGACCACCGCGGCCGGGGATCAGTGCTGCTGCTGCGCGCCGGGCAGCAAGGTCCCCGGCTCCGGCGCGTTCACGTCCACGGCCTCCGTCTTGGGGCTCCTGCGCTGCCGCTTCGCGACCCGGTACGCGCACCACGACAGCAGCATGCACATGCCGATGTAGACGGGCGAGACGATCAGGACGACCGGGATGAAGGGCAGGTCGTAGTCGAGGTTGGAGGCGATCAGCTTGCCGGCGTGCAGGAACTCCTCGTAGGTGATCAGGAAGCCGAGGGAGGTGTCCTTGAGGGCGACCACGAGCTGGCTGATGATCGTGGGCAGCATCGCACGGACCGCCTGCGGCACCAGGACGTGCGTCATGACCTGCGTCTTGCGCATGCCCAGCGCGTACGCGGCCTCCCGCTGCCCGCGGTCCACCGAGTGGACGCCGGCCCGGAACACCTCCGCCAGCACCGAGCCGTTGTACAGCGTCAGCCCGGCGACCAGCGCGTACAGCGGCTCGGCCCGCAGCGCCACGTAGATGAAGAAGATCATGACCAGCACGGGCATCGCGCGGAAGAACTCCACCAGCAGCGTGGCCGCCCAGCGGACCGGCGCATGGTCGGAGAGCCGGCCTGCGGCGAGCACCGCGCCCAGGACGAGCGAGAGCACGGCGGCCATCGCGAACGCCTTGAGCGTGTTGCCCAGCCCTTCGAGCAGCAGCTCCTGGATGCCCTTGTACGCGAACGGCGTCCACTTGGCGCCGCTGAACTGGCCGGTGTCGATCAGCAGGTAGACCACCCAGGCGACGATGGCGAGGATCACCACCGTCGCCGCCACCCCGTAGAGCAGGTGCCGGCGCCTCATGCGCGGTCCCGGGACGTCGTAGAGGGCGTTACCAGCGGTCATCGGGGAACTCCCCAGCGCTTCTCCAGCACGTTGAACAGCGCGCTGATGGTCAGGGTCACGATCAGGTAGCCGACGGCGATCCAGATGAAGGACCAGACGATGCTGTAGCCCAGCTCGTTGAGCGTCTTGTAGGTGCCCAGGAGCTCCACGACGCTGAAAGAACCGGCGATCGCGGAGTTCTTGGCGAGCGCGATGAGCGTCGAGCCGATGGGCGGGATGACGGTACGGAACGCCTGCGGCAGCACCACGTCCCCCAGCGTCCGGGAGAAGGTCATGCCGAGGCTGCGGGCCGCCTCCCCCTGCCCCACCGGGACGGTGTTGATGCCGGAGCGCACCGCCTCGCAGATGAAGGCGGAGGTGTAGCAGCCCAGCGCCAGAATGGCGAAGATCTTGAAGGGCAGCACCAGCCCGAAGCGCGGCAGGCCGAGCAGTACCGCGAAGAACAGCAGGGTCAGCGGCGTGTTGCGCAGCACCGTCACCCACACCGTGCCGAACGCCCGCAGCGAGCCGACCGGCGCCACGCGGAAGGCCGCCATCACGATGCCGACGACGAGCGCGAGCAGGGCGGCGAAGACGGTCAGTTCGACGGTGCCGAGCAGGCCCTTCCCGTAAAGGGAGAAGTTGTCCAGGAGCACGTTCATCGGTCGGTCCTCGTCCTCAGCTCGCCGGGTAGCGGTCGATCGCGGGCGGCTTCGGAGCGGGGACGCCGGACAGGCCCAGCGTCGCGTCGTACGCCTTCTTCCAGTCGCCGTTCTTCTCGTGGGCGGCGAGGGCGTCGTCCAGCGCGAGGCGCAGGGCGCTGTCACCACGCGGCACGCCGATGCCGTACGGCTCCTCGGAGAACGGCTTGCCGGCCAGCCGCATCTCGTCGGGGGCCTTGGCGGCGTAGCCCATGAGAATCGCGTCGTCGGTGGTGACGGCGTCGACCTGGTACGTCAGCAGGTTGTCCACACACACCGAGTACGTGTCGTAGGCGACCAGGTCCGCCTTGGGGTAGTCCGCCTGGATGCGCTGGTACGGCGTGGAACCGGCCGCCGAGCACACCTTCTTCCCCGCCAGGTCCCCCGGCCCGTCGATGCCCTTCTGGTCCTTGCGCACCAGCAGGCCCTGCCCCGCCATGTAGTACGGGCCCGCGAAGCCCACCTGCTGCTTGCGCTTGTCGTTGATCGTGTAGGTGCCGACGTAGTAGTCGATCTGGCCGTTCTGGAGGGCCGTCTCGCGGTTGGCGGAGGAGATGGTCTTGAATTGGACCGACTTCGGGTCGAATCCGAGCGAGGCGGACAGCATCTTGGCGATCTCGACGTCGAAGCCGGTGTACGTGCCGGAGGCCGGGTCCCGCTCGCCCATGTACGGCTGGTCCTCCTTGGCGCCGACGACCAGCCGGCCGCGGCCCTTGGCCTTGCGCCAGGTCGCCGAGGCGGGCAGCTGAAAACCCTGGGCGGTCGTGTAGCGCGGCAGTTGGCTGCCCTTGGGGCCCTTGACGGGCGGGCTGCCCGACTTGCCGCAGCCGGCGGCCAGCAGCGCGACGGCGGTCAGCGCGAGCGCCACGAGGGCGGATCGGTTCTGGTGCACGGCGGCGCCCCCGTTCAGTGCTTGAGGATCTTGGAGAGGAAGTCCTTCGCGCGCTCGCTGGCGGGCGCGGTGAAGAACTCCTCGGGGGTGCGGTCCTCGACGATGCGGCCGTCGGCCATGAAGACGACGCGGTTGGCGGCGGAGCGCGCGAACCCCATCTCGTGGGTGACCACGACCATGGTCATGCCCTCCTGCGCCAGCTGCTGCATGACCTCCAGCACCTCGTTGATCATCTCCGGGTCGAGGGCGGAGGTCGGCTCGTCGAACAGCAGCGCCTGCGGCTCCATGGCCAGCGCGCGGGCGATGGCCACGCGCTGCTGCTGGCCGCCGGAGAGCTGCGCCGGGTACTTCCCGGCGTGCGCGGCCAGCCCCACCCGCTCCAGCAGTTGGCGGGCCCGCGCCTCGGCCTCGTCCTTCTTGCGCTTGCGGACCTTGACCGGCGCGAGCATCACATTGGCGAGCACGGTCTTGTGGGCGAAGAGGTTGAAGGACTGGAAGACCATGCCGACTTCGGCGCGCAGCCTGGCCAGTTCACGCCCCTCCTCGGGCAGCGGGTGGCCGTCGAGGGTGATGGTGCCGGACTCGATCGGTTCGAGGCGGTTGATGGTGCGGCACAGGGTGGACTTGCCGGACCCGGAGGGCCCGATGACCACCACCACCTCGCCGCGGCCGACGGTGAGGTCGATGTCCTGGAGGACATGCAGCTTCCCGTAGTGCTTGTTGACCCCGCGCAGCTCGATCAGCGCATCACCGGCCATATGCAGCCCTGCTCACTCTCGTCCGTACGGCCAAGGGACCGCAAACTACCCGTACGGAAGCGGCACTTCCCCACTGACACGCACAAAAGCCCGGATAAGCCACGCTTACCGGCGAAATTCCCCACGCCTGCCGTGCCCGGGACGCCTCCCCAGCCACCGCTGGGGTGGGGTGGCCCCACACGGCAAGACACGCTTTAGCCCGCCCGCCTCTCCCTAGGTACACAGAGCGGCCTGCGTACCTAGCCTGTGGGGCATGGGTGACAACCGACCTGTCTTCCAGCGCATCGCCGACGACCTGCGCCGCCGGATCGACGAGGGAGCCCTCCCCGTCGGCGCCCGGATCCCCTCCCGCTCCCAGCTCAAGCGGGCCTACGGGGCCAGCGACCAGACCGTGGACCGGGCGGTACGCGTCCTGAAAGCCGCCGGCTACGCGGAAGGACAGTTCGGGCGGGGGGTGTTCGTGACCGACCGGGCGCCGATCGGCACCCTGCTGCGGTCCACGGGGGCCGTGGACTCCCCGTTCGCCGCCCGCATAGCCCTGGCGGACCCGGCCGACGGCGCGCCACTGACCTGGGAGGCGTCCTCCACGACGGACGCGGCCTCGGAGCGGGTGGCGCGGCGGCTGTGCATCGTGCCGGGCACCGGCGTCGTGCGCTCGGTGTACGAGTACCTGGCCAGCCGGCAGCCCGTACAGCTCGCCACCAGCTGGGAACCGCTCGCCATCACCGAGGGCACCGACGTCGTCTTCCCGGAGTGCGGGCCCTATGCCCGGCGCGGGGTACGGGGGCGGATGGCCGCCATCGGGATCCGGGTGGTGCGCGCCGAGGAGTGCGTGGGCTCCCGGCCCGCTTCCACGTCCGAGGCGGAGGCGCTGGGCTGCTCGCCGGGGCAGTGCGTGACGGTCGTGGAGCGCACGCACTTCGACGCGGACGGGCGGGCCGTGGAGACCTCGGACATCGTCGTACGGGCCGACCGCTGGCGGCTCGCGTACGACATCGGATTCGTATGACCGGCCCGCGGCCGTGACGCGGGATCAGCTCTCGGCGGCCTCCGCGTAGAGCTGGCACAGTTCGGGAGCGCCGTTGGCCGCCCAGTCCCGGCCCGCTGTCACCACGTCCACCTCCCGGCCGGACGCCAGCCGCACCACCGGCTCACCGCCGGGCCACACCTTCCAGGCCGCGCCGGGCACCGTACGCACCAGCACCGTGCCCAGGTAGCAGCCCGCGTCGTTGCCGAGCCAGGTCACCACGTCGGGGTCGTCGCGCCACGCGGGCCGCAGCTGGTCCAGCGCCTCCAACGAGTGCACCGAGTCGTCCAGTTCCACGCCTTCGGTCTGGGCCTGGGCGCGCAGCAGCTCGCACTCCGCCAGGAGCATCGCCGCGCCTTCGGGGTCGTCTTCGACAACAGGGCCCGCTTCCGGGCGCTTGCGCCACTTGTCCAGGAAAGACATGTTCATGGGCGTAGCGTCCCACCCGGGCCGGGGCGGTGGCCACAGGCGCGCGGCAGGCCGGTGGCCGGATCACCGTCCCCCGGCCGCCGGCTCCGGCCGGTCCCGGTCCCCGTGCCCGGCGACACCGGAAGGAACACCGTATGCGCGTACGACTGCGGGGTGTGGTCCTCGCCCCGGTACTTTCCTGTGCTCTCACCTCCGCGGCGGCCCCGGAGCCACCGCATCGGCCCGCCGAACCGGCCCCGCTGGAAAGGCTCTTCGACAACACGGCGGTCAGCGAACCGTCCGACCCGGCGTCGGCGGACTTCGACGGCGCCGGCAACTCGCTGTCCGCGCGCGATCTCGCCGCGGCCGGCTGGACGCCGGGCCGGGTGCTCACCTTCGACGCGGCCCGATTGCGGTGGCCGTGCGCCCGCGCGGGCCGCCCCGACAACGTGCGGGCCGACGGCCAGGCGGTACGGCTGAGCGGGCGCGGCGACGCGCTGTCCCTGCTCGTCGCGGCAACGGGCGGCGCGGCGACCGGGAGCGGCACGGTCCGCTACCGGGACGGGTCGCGCAGCACGTACCGGCTGACCGCGCCGGACTGGCGTACGGGACCGCTGAGCACCAAGGCCGTGGCGCTGCCGCACGTCAACACGCCCGGCGGCCAACGGGCGGAGCGGACGCGGCTGTACGTGGTGAGCGTGCCGGTGGCGCGCGGACGCGAGGTGGCCGCGCTCGTCCTCCCCAGGGACCCGGGCCCGAGCGCCGACCTGCACGTCTTCGCCGCCGCCGTGCGCGACAACAGTGCTTCGTGGACCGGCAGTTGGGGAGAGAGCACGGCCGGGTACACGAAGACCGGGCCATGGCGGGACCAGACGCTGCGGCTGGTCGTGCACAGCAGCGCGGGCGGGCCGCGGGTCCGGGCCCGGCTGGCGAACACCTTCGCGTCGGCGCCGGTGGACATCGGGGCGGCGAGCGTGGCCGTCCAAGGCGCGGGCGGCGGAGCCGGAGCGGCGCGCCGGCCCGTACCGCTGACGTTCGACGGGCGGCGGGGCGTACGCATCCCGGCCGGCGCCCAGGCGTTCAGCGATCCGCTGGGCTTCCCCATACCCCCGGGCCGCAACCTCCTGATCAGCCTCCACCTGCCGGGCACGGTGACGGCGGCGCCGGTGCACCGGGAGTCCCGGCAGGTCTCCTACGTCAGCGCGGCGGGCAGCGGAGACCGTACGGGTGAGACCGGCGGCGCCTCGTACCCGGGCACGCTGACCGGCTGGCCGTTCCTGACCGGGGTGGACGTCTCCGGCGGCCCCGGGTCGGTCGTGACGCTCGGCGACTCCGTCACCGACGGCCAGAGCTCGACGCCGGGCGCCAACCGCCGCTGGCCCGACGTGCTGGCCCGCCGCCTCCGGGCACAGCACCTGCTGCCGCGCTACGGCGTCGTCAACAGCGGCATCGCGGCGAACCGGGTCGTCACGGACCGCTACCCGGGTGACGGCGTGAGCACCGACACCGGCGGGGTCAGCGCCCGGCACCGGCTGGAGCGGGACGTGCTGGCCCAGCCGTCGGTCCGTACCGTCGTGGTCTTCGAGGGCGTCAACGACGTCCGCGCGGGGACCCCGGCGAGCGAGGTCCTGGCGGGGCTGCGGTCCATCGCCCGGCGCGCGCACGAGCGCGGGCTGCGGGTGGTGGCCGCTACCATCGCGCCGTGCGAGGGTTTCCCGGACTGCACGGCGGCGGTCGAGGAACGGCGCACCGCCGTGAACGCCGCCCTCCGGGCACACGGCGCGGACTTCGACGCCGTACTCGACTTCGACGCGGTACTCCGCGACCCGCGGCGCCCGCAGCGGCTGCTGCCCGCGTACGACAGCGGCGACCACCTGCACCCCGGCGACGCGGGCCTGCGGGCGCTCGGCGAGTCGGTGGACCTGCGCGAACTCGTCCCACCGGGCCGAACCACCCCAACGCCCTGGCAACCCGGCCCAACCACCCCCATCACCCCAGCCACTCCACTCACCCCAACACGCCAATCCCCCTAAACATCCAGGTCGACGACCACCGGCGCGTGGTCCGAGGCGCCCTTGCCCTTGCGCTCCTCGCGGTCCACATAGGCGTCCGAGACGGCCTTGGCGAACGGCTCGTTGCCGTAGACCAGGTCGATGCGCATGCCCTTGTTCTTCGGGAAGCAGAGCTGGCGGTAGTCCCAGTACGTGAAGGGGCGGTCGTACTTCAAGGGGCGCGGCACGACGTCCGACAGGCCGGCCTCCCGAAGGGCGCCGAGAGCGGCGCGCTCGGCGGGCGTCACATGCGTCATGCCCTCGAAGACGGAGGTGTCCCACACGTCGTCGTCGGTGGGCGCGACGTTGAAGTCGCCGAGGACCGCGAAGGGGCGCGGCCCCGCAGCGTCCTCGGCGACGGCCGCCTTGAGCGCCTCGAACCACTGGAGCTTGTACGCGAAGTGCGCGTGGTCGATCTCCCGACCGTTGGGGACGTACACCGACCAGACGCGGGCCCGGCCGCAGGTCGCGGAGACCGCGCGCGGCTCCTGCACCCCTTCGTAATCCGGGCCGCCGGCCAGGCCGGGGGTCACGTCCTCCAGGCCCACCCGCGACAGCAGCGCGACGCCGTTCCACCGTCCGGTGGCGTTCACGGCGGCCTCGTAGCCCAGCTCGCGCAGCTGGTCGTACGGGAACTGCTCGGCCGAGCACTTGGTCTCCTGGATGCACAGCACGTCCGTGCCGGTGTTCTCCAGCCAGGCCAGCAGCCTCGGGAGGCGGGCGGTGATCGAATTGACGTTCCAGGTCGCGATGCGCATGTCCGTAAACCTACAGCGGGGGTGTGACAGCCGGCGTCAGGCGCTCAGCTCAAGCCGGTGTGCTCGCCGGGCGTCAGGCGGTCGTGCTGGGCGCCCCCGAGCTTCTCGATCATGCCGTCGTACACCGGGCGGGCGTGGTCCTGGAGCAGGCTGTCGTGGATGTCGATCGAGCGGCGCGGCCGGACCTCGCGGACGTAGTCGATCACCTCGGCGACCTTGTTCCAGGGCGCGTGCACGGGCAGCAGCAGCGTGTCGACCGTACGGCCCTGCGGGACGGTGAGCGCGTCACCCGGGTGGAAGACGGTGCCGCCGTCGTCCTCAGTGGTGATCAGGTAGCCGACATTCGTGATCCGCGGAATGTCCGGGTGAATGACAGCGTGCAGCTGCCCGTGCACCTCGACGTCGAAGCCGGCGGCGGTGAAGGTGTCCCCCTCACCGACCGTGTGCACCCGCCCGGGGAAGGCGGCGGAAATCTGCTCGGCGACACTGGACAGGGTCCAGATCTCGGCCCCGCGGTTCGCCTCCATGCCCGCGCGCAGCCGCTCCTCGTTGAAGTGGTCCATGTGCTCGTGGGTGATCAGGATCGCGTCGGCGCCGACCGCCGCGTCCGGCTCGCTGAAGAGCCCGGGGTCGATGACGAGCACCTGCCCGTCCTTCTCCAGGCGGACACAGGCGTGGGTCTTCTTCGTGAGTTCCATGCCCCCCATCTTGCCGCGCGGGGGTACGCCGGGCCGCGAAGGGGCGCGCGAGGAGCCGGGGCAGCCCTCGGGGTGGTCTCCTTACCGGGTCAGCCCTCCGGGGTGGTCTCCTCGCGTATGACGCGCTGGGCCACCGCGAACGCGGCGTCGGCCGCGGGAACACCGCAGTAGACCGCGGTGTGCAGCAGGACTTCCTTGATCTCCGTGGGCGTGAGCCCGTTGCGGAGCGCGGCGCGGGTGTGCAGGGCCAGCTCGTCCTGGTGACCGCGGGCGACCAGCGCGGTCAGGGTGACGATGCTGCGCGTACGCCGGTCCAGCCCCGGCCGGGACCACATCTCGCCCCACGCGTACCGGTTCACGAACTCCTGGAACTCCCCGGTGAAGTCGTCGGCCGTCTCCTCCACCCGGTCCATGTGCGCGTCGCCGAGCACCTCGCGGCGCACCTTGACCCCCCGCTCGTACGCGCCGCCCCTGGCCACCTCCGGCTGCGCGATGCCGGACTCGATGGCCGCGGGCGCCACCACCGGGAGCGGCGGCGCGGGCGCGAGCACCTGCTTGGGCACGGCGGCGCCGATCGCGGTCTGCCCCGTGGCGCCCGGCTTGTCGAGCCAGGCGGCGGTGAAGTGCCGGATGAGCAGCTCGGTGACGGCGGCGGGCTGCTCGACGGGCGCCAGATGGGACGTACCGGGAACCAGCGCCAGGCTCGCGTCCGGGATGCCGGCCACCAGGGTGCGGGCGTCGGTGGTCGGCGTGACCTGGTCCTCGGAGCCGACGACGACGAGGGTCGGCACCCCGATCCGCTGGAGCGAGGAACGGACGTCGAAGGCGGCCATCGCCTCACAGGCGGCGATGTAGCACCCCGGATCGGTGGTGCGCACCATCTGGACGGCCCACTCGACGATGGCGGGCTGCGCCCCCGCGAACCCGGTGGTGAACCAGCGCTCGGGCGAGGTGCGGGCGATCGGGTCGAGCCCGTTCGTACGGACCACCACGCCGCGCTGCCGCCAGGAGTCGGCGGTCCCGTAGCGCGGGGAGGACGAGATGAGAGCGAGCGAGGTGACACGCTGCGGCCGGGTCAGCGCGAGCTGGGCACCGATCGCGCCACCGGCGGAACACCCCGCGTAGCCGAAGCGGTCCACACCCAGCACGTCGAGGGTGGCCACAAGCCGGTCGGCCAGCTCGGCGACGGAAGCGGCGGGATAAGCGGGCGAACCGCCATGACCGGGCAAATCGAACCGCACGACACGCCAGTGCCGCGCCAACTCGGGAACCTGCCGATCCCACATATGCCACGTCGTCCCCAGCGCCGCACCCAAAACCAGACAAGGTGCGTCTTCCGGCCCGTCAGCACGGTATTGCAGGGTCTTCACCGTCGTCTCACTCACCCGGCTGACCCTCTCATCCGTCACGGGCGCCCGTATAACAGGGGGTCGGTAGACACCGTCCGGCCCAGGTCGGTTGGAAGAGCCGCCTCGGGCTTTCAGCGGGTGATCGAGATTGCGAAGGGCGCGAATCCGCTGGAGCGGATCACGTGCGGTACGAACAGGACGGCGGCCTCGGTGGCCCGTGCGGTCTCGATCCCGCCGAGGTCCGTGATCCACTCCTGCTGCCAGCCGAGGTCGGCGAGAAGCCCGCGTACGACCTGCTTGGCCTCCGGGTCCTCGCCGGAGAGGAAGGCGGTCGGTGGCTGGGTGAGCGCGGCGGGCGCGGTCATCACCGTGTAGAGCATCGTGTTGAGCGTCTTGACGACGCGCGTGCCGGTGAGGGCTTCTTGGAGGTGCTCCGCGAGGCTTGAGCCGGGGTAGAGCAGGCCGGCCGGCAGCCCGTCCGGTCCGTCGACGGTGGCGTTGGAGACGTCCACGAGAATCTTGCCCCGCAGTTCCTCGCGCAGTGCGACGAGCCGCTCCAACGATCCGGCGCCCGGGGTGGCGTTGATGACGACCTGCGCTGTCCGGGCGGCGTCGGCGGCAGAGCCCGGTGAGCGGTCCGCCACGGTCACCTCGTGCCCGGCCCCGGTGAGGGTTCGGGCGAGACTGCCGCCGACGCGGCCGTTTCCGAGAACGGCGATCTTGGTCATGCCGATGTGGTCCTTCCGGTGTGGTGGTTCTCTTGGGAGTCAGCGGGAGAGCGTGGTGACGGCTTCGGTGTGTACGCCGGGCGCGGCGGCCAGGAAGCTCTCGCTCTGCGGGGTCCAGGGGCGGCCCTCGGCGTCGGATATCCGTCCGCCGGCCTCGGCGACGAGCAGCGCTCCGGGAAGCAGGTCCGCGCGGGCCCCGGCGAACTGCCAGAAGGCGTCGATCCGGCCGGCGGCCACGTTCAGCAGATGCAGGGTGGCGGGCACGGAGGTCCGTACCACGAGCGCGTCGAAGAGCATCGCGGTGATCGAGGAGCCGATGCGCCGCACGACCTGCTCGTCCTCGTCCGGCCTGGCCTGGCTCGTGGCCACGAGGCTCAAGCCGAGGTCCGCGGTCCGGGACACGCGCAGCGGGCGGCCGTCGAGCCGGGCGCCGGCACCGGCGAGTGCGGTGTAGGTCTCCCCGGTCAACGGCAGGTGCACCGCGGTGAGTACCGGCTGGTTGTCGCGTACGAGCGTGGCGGTCACCGCCCACTCCGGCAGGGCGTGCAGGTGGTTGACGTTGCCTTCGGCCGGGTCCAGCACCCACCATTCGCCGGGGGGCAGGGCACCGCCCGCCAACTCGTCCTCCACGAAGCGGGCGTCCGGGCGCAGGAGGGTGAGGCGGGGGCGCAGGACGTCGAGGGCCGCGTCGTCGTTGGCGGCGAGCGCGCGCATCAGCTCTTCGCGGGTCCGGTAGCGGACCACGTCGCCGAACCGCTCCCGCAGCACCGAAGCGGCCGCGCGCACGGCGATCGCCGTCTGTGCGAGCAGGTCGGCGTCGGACGCGGAACCGGCGGTTGCAGCGCTTGGGGTGCTCTGCATCGATTCGGGCATGGCGGTGCTCCCATCCGAGAAGGGGGTGATGAGGCGGGCTGAGCGAGGACTTGTGTTCCTTTCGCGCCCGCATTTCGAAGGTATGAGGACCGATCGTTAACCACAAGTGCATGTAAAGCACGGCTAGCATGACTCCCATGCAATTGGATCTGAACCTGCTCGCCGCGCTCGACGCGCTCCTGGAGGAAGGCAGCGTGGCGGGCGCCGCTGAGCGCCTGCACGTCACCGCCCCCGCGATGAGCCGGAGCCTCGGCCGGATCCGGCGCACGACAGGGGATCAGATCCTGGTACGTACCGGGCGCACGATGACCCCGACGCCGTACGCGATCGCCATCCGGGAACAGGTGCACGAGCTGCTACAGCAGGTCCGAGGCGTGCTGGCACCGAGCCGCGAACTCGACCTCACGACCCTTGAGCGCACCTTCACACTCCGCTGGCACGATTCACTCGTCGCACTCGGTGGCCCCGCGCTTCTCGCGGCCGTACGCGAGCAGGCGCCGGGCGTGCGTCTGCGTTTCCTCGCGGAATCGAGCATCGACACTCCCGAGCTGCGCCGCGGTGAGGTCGACTTGGAGGCGAACGCGAACCGCCCGACCGCACCCGACATTCGCGCCGACCGGGTGGCCGAGACCCGGCACGTCATCGTCGTGCGGCAGGGCCACCCGCTCACCCGGGTCAAGGCCGTCACCGCCGCGCGGTACGCCGCGGCCGAGCACGTCACCGTCTCGCGGCGCGGAAGGCTCGGCAATGCCCTGGACGACGCTCTCGCGCGGCTCGGCCTCACCCGCCGGGTAGTGGCGACCGCGCCCACCGAAAGCACCGCCTTCGAGTTCGTGCGCGACTCCGACCTCCTCGTCACAGCCCCCGAATCGACGACGCGTGCAACGGCCACGGCCCTCGGGCTGACTCTGCTCCCCCTGCCGTTCGAGCTGCCGTCGGCCTCGGTGTACCTGTCATGGCATCAGCGCTATGACAGCGACCCCGCACACGTCTGGCTACGCGATCTGGCGCGGACCGCATTGGCGCCCCGACGTGACCCACACCGGGATCCGCCCGGAATGGGATGAGCCGGCCGGAGGGTCCACCCCGCCACCTCGGCGACTTCAACAAGGTCCACGCTGCAATCTCGTGCTCCATGCCCCCCGCCAGAGGTCCCGCTCCACAGCAGAAGGCAGACAGCCGCCCCTCCCACCGGGATGTCGCATCGGTCAGGAGGGGCGGCTGTCTCTTGCTGTCAGCGCGTCAGCTCACGCGTCGTACGTGCATCCGCTCTGGCGTCGGGGTCAGGACGGGTCGCCGTACTGGAGGCCGCGTCCGTTGGTGCCGATGTAGACGCGGCCGAAGGTGTCGGGGTCACCGGTGATGACGCCGGCGCCGCTGATGTTGCCCCACTGGTGGTCGTCGTCGTTGACGCGGAGCCAGGTGGCGCCCTTGTCGGTGGAGCGGAAGACCCCGCTGACGTCGTTGACGGTGCCGATCATGTACAGGGCCTGGTAGGAGGCGCCCGGTGCGGCCTTGCCGAAGCCGAGGGCGGCGGCCGACTTCACCGTGGTGAGTCTGGCGAAGGTGCGGCCGCCATCGGTGGAGTGCAGCAGGCCGTGGTCACCGCCGGCGATCCACAGGTCGCCCGCGACGCCGGGAACGGCGGTGAGCCGGCCGTCGGCGGGAAGGCCGGTGGCCCGGGCGGTGAAGGTCGCTCCGCCGTCGGTGCTGGCGTGTAGCGTGCCGCCGGCCAGCGAGTAGAACGTGCCGGCCGAGGAGCGGTCGGCGACGACCACGGCGCCGGCGCCCAGGCCACCGACCTTCGACCAGCTCGTTCCCTTGTCGGTCGAGCGGTACGGGACCTGTCCGGTCTCGGTCCATACGATGCTCGAACCGTCCGCCGCAAGCGCGACCTGGCCGCTGTCGGCGCCGGCCACCGGCTCTGACCGGAAGCCGGTCCAGTTGTTGCCGCCGTCGGTGGAGTAGGCGCCGTCCTGCGCGCCGCCACGGCCGACACGGACCATCACCGAGGGGTTGGCCTGGGCGAAGTCGATGTCGGTGCTGTTGGTCATCATCGGGTTGTTCATCCGCCCGGCGGGCACCTTGGTCAGGTCGTCGTGGCGGAAGCCGCCCTGGTCGCCCATGGCGGTGATGACGGTGGCGCCGCCGGGCGGGGCGATCGCGTCCATCAGCGCGGTCTCCTCAAGGCCGCGCGCGCCCACGGTCCAGTGGCTGGTGCCGCCGCTGTCGGTGGCGTCGGCGTCCTTGCTGCGCCAGATGCCGTTGCCGGTGCCGTACAGCACGTGCCCGGAGTCGGAGGGGTCGATGGCCAGGGCGGTCATCCAGTGGCCGGTGTGGGTGCCGATGTACGGAGCGGCGGAGGCGTTCCGTACCGACTTCCCGGCCAGCGCCTGCCATGTCGTGCCGCCGTCGGTGCTGCGGTAGATCTCGTCCTCGGGCCACCAGCGGTCGAGGGTGGTGACCATCACCGTGGACGGCTTGCGCGGGTCGACGGCCAGGCCGGAGAAGCCGTAGCTGCCCTGGGGCGGGGAAACATTCTTCCACGCTCCGCCTGCCGGGGTGTACTTCCACACCGAGCCGGCCGTCACGCCGTTGGGTCCGAGGTTGTCGGTGTACGTCAGGTACAGCGAACCGTCACCGGAGACCACGCCGTGCTGGGGCAGCTGGCCGGTGGGCTGCCCGGAGACGGCCTTCCAGGTGCTGCCGCCGTCGGTGGAGCGGTAGAGGGAGGCCGACTTGTCCGCGACACCGACGTAGACCGTGTTGCTGCCGGCCGGCCCGTACGTCACGAAGGAGATGCCCGCACCGCTGCCCGCCCCGTCCTTGACCGGGAACGAAGAGACCTGCCGCCATGTCACCCCGTGGTCGGTGCTGCGCCACAGGCCGTTCTTACGGGTGCCCAGCAGCAGGGTGCGGTGGTCCGAGGGGTCGATCGCGAGCCGTTCGCCCGCCCCGCGGCCGTCCTCGTTGCCGCCCAACTTGAACGGCAGATCGGTGCGCTGGAAGGTGCGGCCCCGGTCGGTGGAGCGCAGGATCGCGCCGTTGCCGGCCCAGTTGTTGGTGTAGGTGCCCGTCGCGAGGTAGAGCCGGTCGGGGTCGACGGGGTCGGTGGCCAGCGCGTCGATGCCCAGCAGGTTCCAGTCCTTCTCGCCGAGCCAGTCCGTGAGCGGTATCCACTGCTCGGCCGCGGTGTCCCAGCGGTAAGCGCCGCCCATGTCGGTGCGCGCGTACAGCAGGCCCTTCTCCCGTGGGTTGAACACCAGGCCGGTGACGTAACCGCCGCCGACCACCTGGGCGTTCCTCCACGTGTACGGCCCGGCCGCGGCCGCCTGGCTGCCGGTCACCTTCACCAGCTTCCACTGCTGGTTGGTGCTGCCCTTGCCGGGATACTGGACGACCGCCGCGCCCTGGGCCGTGGCGCCTCCGGAGACGTCCAGGACCTGGCCGCTCTTGCGGGAGGTGAAGGTGACGGCGCCGGAGCCGCTCACGTCGTCGATCCGCCACTCCTGGGAGGCGGAGGAGCTGTCGGTCTGCTGCTCGGCGGCAGCCGACCGGGCGGTCGAACCGCCCGCTATACCCAGCACCTTGCCGCTGTTGCGGTTCACGAGCTCGTAGTAGCCGTCCCCGGTGGGTTTCAGTTTCCACTGCTGGTTGGTGGTGTTCTGGTCGGTCCACTGCTGGATGCGGGTGCCGTCGGCGGTGGAGAAGGCGTTGACGTCCAGCACCTTGCCGCTGCGCACGGAGACAAGCCTGTAGTAGGCACCGGCGTCGATCGTCGCGGCCTGGGAGTCCTCTTGGGTGAACAGGAGGTACGGCACGACGGCGGCCGGCACGCCGAGCACCAGGCCCGTCGCGGCTCTGCGACGGCGGTGACGCCCGCGGCGCCGCCCGTCCGTGGGGTTCTTCATGGGGAGGTGTTCTCCTTGCGTGTCACCGTGGATCGGGCAGGTCAGCGCTGCAGGGTGAGGACACCCGGCCGGTACGGGAGTCGGTCGTAGTCGCCGCCCGCCGCGGGGGACTTGCCTTGGTAGAGGAACTGCAGGTTGCAGGGGTCGATGGTCATGGTCTGGTCGGGGTTGTTGCGGACCAGGTCACCGTGGCTGATGTCGTCGGTCCAGGTGGCGCCGCTGTTGGCCTTGCCCGCGAAGGGGTTGTTCTCGCCGGTGGCCTGCGGGGTCCACGTACCGCTGAGGCTGGAGGCCGTGAACGAGCGGAAGTAGCGCCTCTGGTGCGCGCCCTTCGCCTCGACGATCATGAGGTACTGGTTTTGGCCCTGGACCTTGTAGACCTGCGGCGCCTCGAACAGCTTGTCCGGCGTGTCGCTCATGACCGTCGTGTACGAGGAGCCGAAGTTGCCCGGGAAGTTCCCGAGCGGCATGCTCGCCCGGTAGATCTTGCCGTTGTCACCGGCGAAGAAGAGGTACATGTTCTGGCCGTCGGCGATCAGGGTCTGGTCGATCGGGCCGGTGGGGGAAACGGTGCGGGGGATGCTGCCGGTGAACAGCGGCCGGGGCGCGGACCAGCCGTTCGGGTCGGTGGGGTCGCTCGACGTGCGGTAGCTGAAGGGCCACGCACCCCACTGGGACGCCAGCACCCAGACCCTCTTGGGCGCGAAGTAGAACAGGGTGGGCGCCACCGCGCCCTCTCGCATGCCCGTCTGGCCGGCCGACGCCATGTCCGACCAGTTCGTGAAGGGGCGGAAGGCCATCGAGCCGTACGAGTTTCCGGACGCGCTCGACGCGTAGACCAGGTGCTTGCCGTTGTGCACCACGCTGGTGAAGTCCTTCACCGCGGCCCACCCGTTCGAGGGCTGTGCGAGGGCACCCGTCGACTTCCACTGGTACGTCGAGGGAAGAGCACACGCGCCGCTGCCCGCCGTCGTCCCCGACGGGGCGCTCCACTTCTGGTTGGCGACGGACGCGCAGGCGTACAACTGGATCTTGGTGCCGTTCGCGGTGGCCGCGCCGACGGCGTCGAGGCACAGCCCGGACTGCACGCCGGTGATCGTGCCGTTGGTGTTGATGTTCCACTGCTGGTTGGCGCCGCCGTTGCAGTCCCAGACGACCAACGAGGTGCCGTTGGTGGCGCCCTTGTCCTTGGCGTCCAGACACTTGTTGTCGTAGACCTTCAGCTGCTTCGCGGCGGTGTAGGTCCAGCGCTGGTTGGTCCGTCCGCTGCAGTCCCACAGTTGCGCCGGGGTGCCGTTGGCGGTGGCGGAGTCGGTGGCGGAGTCGGGAATGTCGATACAGCGGCCGGAGGCCACGCCCTTGATCTCCCCGGTACCGCCGGCCGGCTTGGCCGGGGGCGTACCGGAGCCGGAATGGAGAGCGTCCATGACGGCGGTGTACGCGGGCTTCGGCCTGCCGTTGTCGTCGAACAGCAGCGGGCGCTCGTCACGGCGCCAGGAGTCGCTGTCACGGATGCCCCACACCGTGATGCCGGTACACCGGGCCACGGCCAGGCAGGCTTTCACCGTGTTCGCGTAGTGGACGGGTGGTGCCTGGGCGATGTCCAGTTCGGTGATCTGGACGTCGACGCCCAGGGCGGCGAAGGCGGCCAAGGTGGTCCTGAAGCTCGCCGGCGGGCCGCCCGCCTGGAAGTGGCTCTGGAACCCGACGCAGTCGATGGGCACGCCGCGGGACTTGAAGTCCTTGACCATGCGGTAGACGCCCTGGGTCTTGGCGTCCGACCAGTTCTCGATGTTGTAGTCGTTGTAGCAGAGCTTGACCGAGGAGTCGGCCGCACGGGCGATGCGGAACGCTTCCTCGATGTGGCCGTCGCCCAGCAGGTCCTGGAACTTCGAACTGCGGTGCTGGGAGGAGCCGTCGGCGAAGGCTTCGTTGACCACGTCCCAGGCGTAGACCTTGCCCTTGAAGTGGTTCATCTCGGTGGTGATGTGGTTCTTCATCGCGCTGCGCATGGTGTTGGCGTCGGTGATGGACTTCACCCAGCCGGGCAGCTGTTGGTACCAGACCAGGGCGTGGCCGCGTATCCGCTGCCTGTGCGCGGTGGCGTGGCCGACGATCCGGTCGGCCTGGCCGAAGGTGAAGGTGCCGCGGGAGGGCTCGGTGGCGTCCCACTTCATCTCGTTCTCCGGGGTGATCATGTTGAACTCCCGGTCGAGAATCGTGGAGTACGCCGGGTCGCCGAGCCTTCCGGCAGCCACGGCCGTACCGAAGTACCTCCCCGAGGGGGCCGCCTGCGTACTCGACGCGGCGGCTCCGGCGGAGTTGGGGAGGAGCGTCACGACTCCGCCCAGCACCGCCGCGGCCGACAGTCCTGCCATCAGTGTCCGGCGGCGTCGGCGGAGCCGGTGCGAGGCGTGGGGCCGTTCCTGTCCACCGGTCTCCCGGGGTTCGTGGGTGTGTCGCGTCATGGAAGCCGCTTTCTTCAGGGGATACGTCAACGGGATGCGGGAGACCTGCCACGCCGGCACGCCATGGCGAGCGGCGGGAAGGTCACCCCTGAAGTGGAGGCTTTCGAACCCGTGGCCCCGTAACGGAAAAGTCGCGCCGCCCGGACAATTGCCCAGTGATGCATCTCGCAGGCAGAAAGCGTTATGCCGGGCCCCGTGGTCCGGTCGTCCCCGTGGCGGTCCGGCCGGTCGGCCTTCAAGGGACGGTGCTCAGGCCCGGGCCCCGCGTGTGATGAAGGAAGCCTGGCCGGCGAAGGCCCGCGTGCCGTCGGAGCCATCGAGCCAGATGCCACCGTCGCGGTGGCGGAGGACCGATCCGGGATAGTTGTGCGCGTGCAGGGTCACCGACCCGGCGACCGTCCCGGGCCGCGGGCAGAAGGTGGCGTCTTCACGGAACAGTTGGCTGCCGTCGTTGGTGCTCAGCCGTAGCCGCAGGTACTGATGGCGAAGGTACCGGCCGTCCGCGGCGCGGAGCGTGACGCACCGTGTGTCGGCCAGTCCCCCGACGACCGTGAAGGTGACGCGTTGCGGTGCCTGCGCGCCGCCGGGCGCGGAGACTCGGCCGCCGAGCGTCGCGAAGTCGCCGGCATACGTGACGAACAGGCCGGGTTGGTCCACGGACTCCAGCGACTGCGCGCCCAGCGGAATCGTTCCTGCGACGGCGGACGGACTCGCCGGGGACGGTTTGGGCGACGCGGTGGTGCGCGAAGGGGTCGGCGTGGGGGCGCGCGACGGGGTCGGCGTGGGGGTGCCGGCCGTGGGAGCGGAGATGACGGCAGGCGCCCGGGGGGCCGGTTCGGGCCAGGCCGCGTAGGTGGCGGTCCCGGCTATGAGCACCGCGCCGGTGGCGAGGCTCACCACCGGATGAGCGGTCACCACGTGCAGTTTGCCGAGCAGCGAGCCGTGCAGACCGCTTCCCCCCGCCGCCGTGCCGACGCTGACGTGTGCCGCGGCCAGCCCGGCGGCGCCCGCGGCAGCCGTACCCGACAACAGCCCCTTGGCGGCCAGCGCGGCGAGGAGTGCGGCCGGGACGGCCAGCGGAGCGATGTTGAGAAGCAGCAGTTCGGCCGGAACCCGTTCTGTCGTCGTGCAGACCGGACAGTCACGGGTGTGCCGCGCGATCCGCTTGCGCCACACCGATGCACGGAGACCGTCCCAGCCGGCGACGGTCTCGTTCAGCTGCGGACAGCGCGGGTCCGCCTCCAGCGCGGCGACGATCGTCCGGCTCAGTTCCAGTTGCTCGCGCATGCGCTGCAAACGTACTCCGGCGTGGGCGGCACTGAGCCCCATCGCGTCGGCGATGTCCTGACGGCTCAGCAAACCGGCGCATTCCTGCCACCACAGCGACAGCAGCACCCGGTGGTCCGGGTCGAGCCACCGGGCGGCTTCGACCACCTGCCGGCGCTCGTCCGACATGTGCAGCCGCAGGATCGTCATGTCTTCGGGCGCGGCGCCGACGTGCGGTGTCCGGAGTGCCTCGTCGATGACCGTGGTCCGGTCGGCGAGAGTGCGTTGCCGGTGCCAGTGGGTATTGACCTGGCGAAGCGCGATCGACACCAGCCAGGACCGGAAACTTTCCGGGGCACGCAGGTCGGGCAGGTCGCGCACCACGCGCAGCAGGGTCTCCTGGACGACGTCGTCCACATCGGCATGTCCGCTCAGCGCCCGCCCGACGATGTTGTAGAGCAGCGGCAGGTACGTGGTGATCAACTTCTCGCGCGCCCGGTCGTCACCGGCCTGCGCCGCGACCACCAGCTCCACGTGGCCCGCGTCCATGAGCCCCATCCCACCTTCTGCAAGGAAGCGATCCGCCGAGTACGGCGGCATACCTTAGCGTCGGCAAAGGCATGCGGCCAAAGCCTGCGCCTTGGGGGGACGAGCGGCCCGCGCCGACTCGCAGGGCTCGTACCGCGGGCACACGCCCCACCCACCGGGCGTCTGCCACGCCGGAGTTCAGCAGAGCCTCCGGCGCAAGCCCCGGTCCGCTCAGCTCAGCGTGAGCCGGCCGGGTCGCGGGTCGCGGCCGGGCGGGGTGGCCAGGCTCGGGGGGCGAGGATGCCGAGGACGTAGGCGCGGGCGACGAGGGCGGGTCTGGTCTCGGCGTCCAGCAGGTCGCGGAGCCGGCTGAGGTGGTAGTCGACCGCCTGGCGGGAGAGTTTCAGCGAGGTGGCGATCTCGCCGTTGGTGCTGCCGCCGGCGAGGAGGGACAGTATGCGGATCTGCGCGGCGGTGAGCGGCGGGTGCGTCTCGTGGGCGATGCTCTGGTCGGTGACGACGGCCCACACGTGCGCGACGCGGCCGACGGGCCCGCTCACCGTGGACAGGTGGAGCTGCGCACGGCGCTGGCGCCCCTCGGCGTCCAGGAGGACGGCGGAGGTCTCCGCCCGCCTGATGCGGCGGGTGATCAGCCCCTCCCAGGCGCGGCGCAGGGCGCGTAGGTCGGGGGTGGCGGCGAGCAGGGTGTGCGCACGGCGGCCGACGAGGTCGGACAGGCGTGTCCGGAACAGTTCGGCGGCGGCCGTACCCGCCTGTTCTATACGGCCGCCGACCGAGAGCAGCGCGCAGGGCAGACCGCTGTAGTCCCGCAGCGCGCGCAGCTTCTCCTCGGCCTCCTGGCGCTGGCTCGTCGCCCGGACGTGGTCGGTGATGTCGACGTAGATCCCGGCGACACAGGTCCGGCCGTTCTCCCGGACCGGGAAGCGGTGACCGGCCGCCTGTCCTGTGCTGCCGTCCGAACGGTGGTAGCGCAGATGGTGGCGGACCGGCTTGCCGCGGCGGAGGATTTCTTGGTCCAGGGCCCGGAACCGGTCGGCGTCGGACGGGGTGTCGAGGTCTTCGATGCGGCTGCCGACGACCCGCTCCGGTGTGGTGCCGTAGAGGTGCGCGTAGGCGTGGTTGGCCCATAAGTAACGGCCGTCGCGGTCGCGGAGGAAGGCCGCGGCCGGCGCGAAGTCGGCGAAGTCCGCGAAAGCGGCGTACGGCCGGTTGCCCGCGGGCTGCGCGCCGGTCTCCATCGCGAACCCGCGCGTCCAGCCCCGGCTTCCGTCCTGGGGCCGTCTCACGTTGAAGGTCCGGCCGTCGAATTGGACCAGGGCGTGGCTGTCTTGGAGGGCGTCTCCCGTAGCGGACGTAGCGGACAGTTCTTGGCGCGCATGGTCCAAGAAGCGCTGCGCGGTGGGCAGGTCGGCGAAGGCCCCGCCGCCCCGCTCCTTGACGCGCCCCTGCTCGTCGGCCTCCCACCAGGACACGGGGAGGTGCTCCAGCAGTGCTCTGAGACCGGGATCGTCCACGACGGCCTTTCCGTCCATGTCCCCGCCGGGCGGCGGGAAGTGACATGGCGATGCCTATCCCGTGCGAGGTCCGGCCATGCTCCGTTATCGGCCGACTGCGAAGCGTGAGCGCGCCGCCGGGGCGGCGTGCCACAGGTGACGCCATAGGTGATCCACCACCTTCGCCCGCACTCCAACGATGTCCACGACTTTGGCATTTGCCTGATTGGCGCCCGCCTCCGGCGGCACTTCCGGCACCCGCCTTCTGATTCCCTTGTGTGTGTCGCCGGTTACCCGACGTGTTCTACGCGGGTTGCGTCACCGTGTCCCGGCCACGGCCCGACGCCCCGGGCGGACGAGCGAACAGGCAAGTGACAAGTGATGGGAGACGAATTTCTGTGAGCACGGTGCTGTTGGTGCACGCCAAGGGCGGTCCGCCGCTCGGTCATGTCCTGTCCAGGGCAGCCGCGCGAGCGGACGTGCACCTGCTGGCGCTCAGCGCGCTTCCGCCGTCGGTCGCCGCGTCCGCGGAGCGGCTGTGCGCCTCGGTCGTGCTGCCCGCCGACGCGGAGCGGGCCGACCTGGTCTCGTTGATCGTGGCGCGGGCCGAAGCCGTCGGCGCCGACGCGGTTCTCACCTTCTCCGAGTACGCGGTCGTGGCCGTCGCCGAGGCGTGTGAGGCGCTCGGTCTCGCCGGGGCGGGAGACGCCGCCGCGCTCGCCCGCGACAAGCGGATGATGCGGCACACCTGGCACCGGCACGGCCTGCCGCAGCCCGCGTTCCGCCCCGTCGCCACCCAGGCGGACCTGCACGAGGCCGTCGCCACCCTGACCGCTCCCCTGCTGCTCAAGGCGGCCTGGAGCGCGGGCTCCACCGCCCACCAGATCATCGCCTCCCCGCAGGAGGCCGACGCCGCCTGGCAGCGCTCGCGCGAGACCATGGACCGGTCCGCCCGGCTGGGCTTCGCCGAACTCCATGTGGCCGAGGCGGCGGGTCACTTCGTGGTCGAGGAGATCGTGGCCGGCGACACCGCGGGCTGGTTCGACGAGCCCGGCTGGGGCGACTACGTCAGCGTCGAGGGCGTGGTGACCGGCGGCGTCTTCCGGCCGGTCTGCGTCAGCGGCCGGATGCCGACGGTGGAGCCGTTCACCGAGCGCGCCGGCATCACCCCGGCGCTGCTTCCCGCCGGCCTCCAGGACCGCGTCGTCGCCCTCGCCCGGGAGGCCGTGGACGCCCTGGGCCTGCGCGACTGCGGCACCCACACCGAGATCAAGCTCGGTGCCGACGGGCGCATGTGGCTGATCGAGACGGCCGCCCGGTTCGGCGGCGCGATGACCGTCCCGCAGATCGAGGAGGTGTTCGGGCTCGATGTCGTCGGCATGCTCGTGGACCATCTTCTGGGCCGTCCGGTCGCCTGGCCCGAGCGGGCCCTCGGCCCGGAGGAGGCGCGGGGCGCCGCGGGTTCCCTCGTCGTCCTCGCGGTGGACGGCCGCGGCGCGGCCTGGCGGGACCGCAGGCTGTGGGACTTCCCCGTGGTGCGGGAGGCCGTCGCGCTAAGCGAGGGCAGCAGGCTCTCGGTGGTGCCGGAGAGTTCCCTGCCCGACGGCAGCACCGTGCCGGTCTACGACCCCGCCGGCGGTGCCAACACGATGGCGGCCCTGTGCCTGCTTTCCGCCGCCGACGCGCGCACCGTGCTGCGCGACTTCACGGCTCTGGTGGACGCGCTGCCCGAGGTGCTGCCGCCCGCCGCGCCGCGGTCCGGATCCGCCGTATCCACCGCGCCGCGGTACGGGTCTCCGGCCGGCCGGCCCCGGCACGTGACCGCACCGACGGCATCGGTGTCCCCCGCCCGCCCGCGCGTCCGGCCGGCCGTGCCGTCCGAGGGAGTCGCCGTATGACCGCCGCTCCGCTCCCCGTCAGCGTCGCGGATCCCGCGGCCGACCGCACGGTCGTCGGTGAGAACCTCTCGCTGCCGCTGTTCCGTACGCTGTCCGGGGTCCTGGCAGGCCACCCGTACCTGAAGGTCGTCGTCGACCGTGCCGAGGGCACCTGGCACCTGCTCGACACGGCCGCTCACCCGTTCCACGTGAACTACATCGCCACCCGCGTCCTCGGCATGGACCTCGACGAACTCGACGCACGTTTGGACGAGTTCAACGCGTCCGTCTACATGGACCCCGGGCGCCGCTTCCTGCTCGGGGTGCTGTCCCTGCACACCGACGAGGACCGGGAGGGCCGCGAGCGCACCTTCCTCGTGCTGGAGACGACCGAGGCCGACACGATGCACGGGGAGTTGCTGGAGTTCTTCTACACCTTCGTACGGGAGCGCGTGGACGGCAGGCTGCCGCTCCTGCTCAAGCCCGCCAACCACGGCCAGGAGGAGGCACTGGCCTCGGTCAGCGAGCAGCGCGTGCCGCGCATCCTCGGCCACGAACTCTTCGGCTCGCGGGTCCGCGTGCCGCTCAACACCGGGGAAGCCACCGGCCGGCTGCGCTGCTTCACGAATCTGGCGGAGTACGAGGCGGCGGCCGGCGGGCTCGGCTGGTCGGACATCGTCGCCATGCCCTGCCTGCCGGACGGTGTGCAGCGGGTGGCCGGGTTCGTCAACACCGCGCCCATCACCCCGCTGTCCCACACCAACGTCCTCGCCTCCGGGTGGGGCATCCCCAACGCGATCGTCCGCGACCTGGAACAGCTCGTCCGGAAGGACGGTTTGGACGGGGCCTGGGTCCGCTACCGGGTCAGCGAGGACGAGATCACCCTGGAGCGGCTGGAGCAGGCCCCCGAACTGCGGGCCCCGGCCTGGCACCAGCAGCGCATCCGCCTGGAACCACCGCTCCTGGAGGACGCGCCCGTGCTCTCCCTGCACCGGCTGCGCAGCGCCGACCGGGACCGCTACGGCACCAAGGCGGCCAACCTCGGCGAGCTGCACCACGTGCTCGACAGCCGCACGGCCGACCTCACCGCGTTCTACGGCCGCCCCCGCCCGCCCCGTAAGAACCTGTATGGGCACCTCGCGGCCCGGCTCGGCCTGGTCGCGCCCTCCGCCGCCGAACTCCGCGCGGCCGCGGCCTCCTTCGTGGCCGGCACCGTCGCGGCCCCCGAGGGTGTGGCCCTGCCGTTCTCCCTCCTGCACCGCTTCCTCACCTCCTCCCCCGCGCTCCAGCAGGGCATCGGCAAGCTGAAGATGGCGCTCGAACTCGACGCCACCGACGTGCTCGACCCGCTCTGCCTGCAGATCCAGCACCTGATCCGGCACACCGCGATGCCCGACTCCGTCACCGGGGAGATCACCCGGGCCTTCCCCGCCCCGCTCGCCGCGGGCGGCCGCCTCGTGGTGCGCTCCTCCTCCAATGCCGAGGACCTGCCGGGCTTCTCCGCGGCGGGGGTCTACGACTCCGTCACCACCGTCCGCGGCACCGGCGAACTCCTCGACGCCGTACGGCAGGTGTGGGCCTCCCTGCTCTCGCCGCGCAGTGTGCGGCTGCGCCACCAGGTGGGCATATCCCTGGACGACACCTACATGGGCGTGATCGTCCAGGAGTACGTCCCCGCCGCGCTCGGCGGCGTCCTGGTGACCTGCGACCCCACCCGGCGCGAGGACTTCCGCAACGTCTACCTCAACTGTTCGCCGGGCTCACCCGAACAGGTCGTCGAGGGCGAGGTACTTCCGCAGCAGTACCTCTACAACACCGTCGAGGGCGGCGGGCGCACCGTCGCCCTCGGTTCCTGGAGCGAGGGCCTGCCCGCCACCACCCGGGCCCGGCTCGCCGACCTGTCCCTGACCGGCCGGCTGCTGCAGTCCCACTTCAGCGCCCCCGAGGTGGACGACCCCCTGGACATCGAGTGGCTGCTGACCGACCAGGGCGACTTCCGCCTGGTCCAGATCCGCCCCTACGCGCTGTGAGCCCCCGTCTCCCGCGCTCCGCGGCGCGGCCCGCGGCCACGCCCCTGACCGGCACCGCCCGCCGTATCATCCGGCTCAACTACGGCTTCCAGCTGCTGTTCAACCTGCTGTGGTGGATGCCGGTGTTCTACGCCTACCAGAAGGACGCCGGCCTCTCCGACGGGCAGATCTTCGGTATCCAGAGCATCTACTACGTGGCCTTCTGCCTCTTCGAGATACCGACCGGGCTGATCGCCGACCGGATCGGCACCCGCAACTGCCTGCGGGCCGGCGCCGTCGTGATGACGGCCGCGAACCTCGCCCCGGTGGTCAGTTCCTCGTACTCCGGATTCCTCGTCCACTTCCTCGCCATCGCCGCCGGCCGCTCCCTCACCTCGGGCGCGGCCAGCGCCTACCTGTACGACGGGCTGCGCGCCGAGCGGTGCGAGGAGCACTACCTCAAGGCGGAGGGGACCGCCCGGGCCCTCGGACTCGCCGCGAAGATCCTGTGCTGGCCCCTGGTCGGGCCGCTGATGGTCCTCGTCCATCCGGCCCCGTACCTCCTGAGCGCCCTGAGCGCGGCGGGCTCCCTGATCTGCGTCATCGCCCTGCCCCGGACGGCACCGCGGGCTCGCGGTACGGCCTCGCCGGGCCGGGCCGGAAAGCCCCGGGCGCCACGGGGCGGGCGCGGCACCTCGCTGGGCGACGCGAAGGCGGCGCTGCGCTGCGTCGTCTCCTCGCCGTGGCTGGCGCTGGTCATGGTGCAGGGCGTGGCGGTGTTCACCCTGTCGAGGATCTGCCAGGTCAACCTCTTCCAGCCGATCCTGCTCGACCACGGCATCGGCGAGTCCGCGCACGGCGGGGTGCTCGCCGCCATGACGGTGGCGGAGGCCGTGGGCTCGGCACGCCCCCAGTGGCTGGGCCGCCGCCTGACGCCGGTGGCCTGGGTCTCCGTCCTCAGCCTCGTCCTCGCGGGCACCCTGGCGGGCATCACCTTCGGCGGGCCCTGGGCGGTCGTCGCCCTGCTCTGTGTGTTCGCCGCCGCGGCCGGCTTCGCCTATCCGGTCCAGCGCAAGCTGGTCAACGATGCCGTACCCGCCGGCGCCCCACGGGCGACGCTGCTGTCGGTCGAGTCGATCGTGGACCGCGCGGTGTGCGCGCTGGCGGCCGTCGCCGTGGGCGCCTACCTCTCCGCAGGCCACCTGGACGCCCTGCTCTGGCACAGCGCCCTGGCGACCGCGGTACTGCTCGGCGCCTTCCAACTGGTCCTGCGGAGCATGCGGACGCGGCGCGGTGTGGACGCAGGCGCACACGCAACGGTTCAGGCGCGCCGGCCGGAGCCGTACGCCAGCCACTCGACCACTCGGGCCGGGAAGTAGGCGGGGCGGTACGGCCGTCCGACCTGATAGGCCACGTAACCGAGCGAGGCCGCCACGTACGTCTCCTTGGCGGTCTCCCCCTCGTAGACGAGGCGGCAGCCGTGCGCCGCGGCCTTGGCACGCTTCCAGAGGACGGGCGCCGGCTTACGCTCCGCCTCGGTGCGCGGGGTGAGAATCCGGTCGCCGAAGTCCGCCCAGGCGAACGGGGCGGGCCCCTTCCACGCGCCGTCGACCTCCTTCTTCAGGGCGGCGGCGCGCTCGGCGTCCGTCTTGCCCCACGAGGACGGCACGTTGGTGATCAGCCCGACCTTGATGTGCCGCTCCCGCAACGCGCGCAGGTACGCGGCCGCACCCGGCAGGTAGCTGATGCCGGAGTCCGCGGCCGTGTGCACCAGGGTCTCGCCCAAGTCGAAGTAGACGACGGCACAGCCGCGCGCCGAAGGTGTCCGCGCCCCGGCCGGAACGCCGTGCGGCACGTCCGCCGGCACGGCCGCACTCGCCGCGGTACCCAGCACGACCGACGCCACCGCGGCGGCCGACGCCACGAGACCGGTACGGAAGAAGCCACGGAAGGAGGTTGTCTGCATGGCGTTCGGCGCCTCTCTCTTCGACGCGCCGCACAGACGCGCTCCACGTCAGGTGCGTGACCATCGCTGCTTCCCGCCATACCCCTGAACCGCACACGCCACTCGCCACCAAGGACGGTGATCGCCCCGCCCGTCTACGGCAGCGCGATGTCGGTCGGACGGCGTAGGCGGGCCAGTAGGAGGTGGACGGTGGCGGCGAGGAGGGACAGGGCCAGGCAGGTGGTCCAGACGATGGAGGTACCGCCGGACGCGCCGATCAGTTGGGAGCTGAGCAAGGGGGCGAGGGTTACGGAGACGCTCCATACGGAGAGGAACCAGCCCTGGTAGGCGCCTTGTTGATGGGGCGGCGCGAGGGTGGCGACCAGTGTCATGCAGGTCGGCCAGACGACGATCTCTCCCAGGCTCCACAGCACCACGGTTCCCGCGTACCCCGGTACGGAGTCGACGGCGGCGGTGAGGCCCAGACCCAGGCCGGTGAGGACGGTGGCCGCTGCCAGTGCGTGTTCGGGCCTCAGCCGCCCGGCCAGCCGGGTCAGCGGCAGTTGGAAGACCGCGATGACCAGGCCGTTCATCATCATGGCCGTGCCGTAGTCGGCCGGGGAGAGGTGGTTGGCCGTCATGGTCAGCGGCAGTGCGACCATCGGCTGCTGGAAGAGGGTGCCCAGGAGCAGTACCGAGGTGAGCAGTACCAGGAAGGGCCGGTCGCGGTAGACGATTCCGGCCGGGGTGGGGGTGGTGGGGTCGGGGCCGGGTGCGGGTGCGGGCTTCGTCTTCCGGGTCTCCGGGACGCAGCGGTAGACGATGACGCCGGCGATCAGGTTGGCCAGCGCGTTGCCCACGAAGAGGATCAGGAAGCCGTGCTCGGCGGCCGCTCCCGCGGTCACGGCGGCGACGGAGAAGCCCAGGTTGGTGGCCCAGTAGAGCAGGGAGTAGGCGCGCGGGCGGTCCTCCGGGGCCACCAGTTCGGCGATGGCGGCTGCCCGGGCGGGGCGGGTCGCGTTGAGGCCCACGCCGACCACCAGCGTGCCCGCCAGCACCAGGGGCTTGGTGTGTGCCGTACCGAGTCCCAGCATGCCGATGACGGACAGGGCTTCGGCGGCGAGCAGGACCGCCCGGCGGCCGAAGCGGTCCGCGAGCACCCCGCCGAGCAGGGAGGCGATGCCGCTGCCGACTCCGAACAGGGTGAGCGTCAGCCCGGTGAAGGCCACGGAGTAGCCCCGCACGCCGTGCAGGTAGATCGTCAGGAACGGCACCACGAAGCCGCCGGCGGAGGTGACGAGCGTGCCGCCCCACAGCCACCAGTACGGGCGTGGCAGCCCGCCCAGGGAGTTCCTGAGCGCCTTCACGAGACGCCTGTCCGCGGTACGCCGCGCGGTGTCGCCGGTGCTCAGCTCTGCTCCTCGTACTCGGCGCGCAGCGTGCGGGCGAGGTGGTCGCGGAACTCCACGGCGGCGGCGTCCGACTCGTGGTGGGAGAGCACCAGCGCCGGGTATCCGGTCCAGTCCGGGTAGGGGCGGAGGAGGGTTCCGGGCGCGGCGGACCGTATCACGTAGTCCACCCGCGGGTCGGCTTCGATCTCCTCCAGGCCGCGTACCCGGACGAGGCGTCCGCCGGAGCCGACCGGTACCAGGTAGAACGCGCTGTGGCCGGCCGGTTCCGGCTCTCGGCTCCAGCATTCCGGGTCCCGGCCGAGGTGGATGCGCAGCGCTTCGGCCGCCAGGTCGATTCCGCTGCTGGCGTGGGTGACGTAGTGCATGGCGCCCCCGCCGCCGATGCGCGCGCCCATCTCCAGCAGCACCGGTCGTATGCCGCCGACCAGCCGCAGTTCGGTGTGCGTGGTTCCCTCGGTGATGCCGAAGGCGTGGTGGGCGCCGATCACCTCCTCCTCGATGGCCGCGAGGATTTCGGCGGGCAGTTGGGCGGGGGCCCGGAGGGTGGATTCCTCGAAGTAGGGGCCGGTCAGCTCGCCCTTCCAGCTGACGGCGCAGACCCGTACGCGGCCGCCGTGCACCAGGGACTCGGCGGAGACCTCCGGGCCGTCCAGGTACTCCTCGACGAGGACGCCGGCCTCACCGGCGGGCTCGCCCGCCTGCCGGAGGTTGGCCTCGACCAGCTTCCAGGTGTTGCCGACCGCCTCTTCCAGGCTGTCCTTGTCGTCGACGCGGATCACGCCGAGGCTGGAGTAGCCGTTCGCCGGCTTGACCACCACCGGGAAGCGCAGCGGCAGCGCGTCCGTCCAGCGATCGGGGCGGTCCAGTTCCACGAAGCCCGGGGTGTGCAGGCCCGCGTCCCGCAGCAGCCGCCGCATGCTGCGCTTGTCGCGCACCACGGCCGCCGCGTCCTCGGAGATGCCGGGGAGGCCGAGGGTCCGCGCGGCGTGCGCGACGAAGGGTACGACCTTCTCGTTGCCCGCCATGATCCCGTCGAAGGGCTCCTGCCGGTAGCGGGCCACGAGCGCGGCGAGGGCCGCCGCCGGGTCTCCGTCGATGTCCAGCGGCAGCACCTCGGTCACGGCCTTGGCGCGCCGCGCGTTCTCCACCGTGTCGTCTCCGCGGGGGACGAGCACCAGGTCGATACCGGCCCGTTCGGCGGCCTCGAACACCCACGGGAACAGGGTCAGCTGACCGACGAGGACGATTTTCTGGCGCTGCGGCATGGTGTCTCCGGAGGTGCGGGGCTACGTGGACCGGGCTCGTGGGGGGGGTGTGGCGGCGGCCGGCCCGGAACGGCCCCCGCCAGGCTGTCCCGCCGGCGTTGACGCTCGCTTGCAGAACCGTTTGACGGTCCGCCACACCCCGGTACGACCGGCCAGGTCAGGCAGGGTGTGGCGGGGGCGCGTCAGGTCAGTGCACCTGTCCGTCGGGGCCGGTCCTGCCGAGCACGGACCGCAGCCCGGCCACGAGTTCGTCGGCCTCCTCGCGGGTGAAGACCAGCGGCGGGTTGATCACCAGCGCGTACGGGTTGGTGCGCAGGATGATCCCGGCCTGTTCCCGCAGCGCGTCCGCCACCGCCATGGTGCCGCCCGTCAGGGGCCGCCGGCCGTCCCGGTCGGACACCAGCTCCACCGCCATCATCAGGCCGAGCTGCCGGACCTCTCCCACGACCGGCAGGTCGGTCAGCTCTTCCAGGCGCCGGCCCAGGTACTCGCCGACCGCGGCGGCGTTGGCCGGCAGCTTCTCGCGCTCGATGATGTCCAGGTTGGCCAGTGCCACGGCGCAGGCCGTCGGGTGCCCGGTGTAGGTGTAGCCGACGGGGAAGCCGGTGTCGCCGGTCACCACGGCGGCGACCTCGTCGGTCGTCAGGACGGCGCCGTGCGGCACGTACCCGGAGGTGATGCCCTTGGCGGTGACCATGATGTCGGGGACCACGCCGTAGTGCTCGGCGGCGAACCAGTGCCCGAGGCGCCCGTATGCGGTGATCACCTCGTCGGAGATCAGCAGGATGCCGTAGGACCGCAGCAGTTCGGCGACCCGCGGCCAGTAGTCGTCGGGCGGGACGATGGCGCCGCCGCCGCCCATGACCGGCTCGCCGATCATCGCGGCGATCTTCTCGGGGCCGATCCGCTCGATGTTCTCGCGCAGCTCGGCCAGGCAGAAGTCGGTCACGTCGGCGCCGGAGAACAGCTCTTTGCGGTACGGGTGCGGCGGTGTCAGGAAGTGGACGTCCGGCAGGGAGGGGCCGAACCCCTCGTGGTAGACCGGCATTCCGGAGACGCCGCCGCTGCCGTAGCCGATGCCGTGGTAGGCCATCCGGCGGGAGAGGATCCAGGTCCGCTGCGGCTCGCCGCGCCGGTAGTGGTAGAGGCGGGCCATCCGCAGCGCGATCTCGTTGCCCTCGGCGCCGCCGCTGGTGAAGTACACCCGGCTCAGCGGGTCCGGGGCCAGTCCGGCCAGCCGCGCGGCCAGTTCCACCGCCCGGTCGTTGCTGATGGGGCCCCAGGTGTGGAAGTAGTCGAGGCGGGTCATCTGCTCGGCTGCCGCCTCGGCGAGTTCCCGGCGGCCGTGGCCCACCTGGGTGACCCCCAGCACGGCCGACGCGTCCAGGTACTCCCGCCCGCGGTCGTCGCGGACCCGGCTGCCGGAGCCGGAGACCAGCACGGTCCGGTCGGTGCGGTGCGCGGGCAGGGTGGGGTGGATGAGCGCCGCGCGGTCCGCGTCGGCGAGACCGGTGCCGGGCGCCCCGGGCGGGGTGGACAGTGCTGAGGTCAAGACGGGCTCCTTGGGAAAGGGCGAGGACGCGTGACCCAGGCTCGCCGCGGTGGCTTGCCACCTGCTGGACGTCCCGCTGCGCACGCGCCGGTCCGGGAGCGTCGCCGGCCGGGCGGCCCGTGGCGGCGTACAGGCGCCGCGTCAAATGGATGGCAAGAGCGCGGTGGAAGGGTCGAGCCGCCTTCGACGCAACGTCACGCGTCGGCGCCGCGAACCGAAAGGACCACGGTGAAGTCCATCCTCTTCTATCTGCCCACGGTCGGCAGCCATGCCCAGATCCAGCGCGGTATGTCCGGTATCAACCCGCGCAATTACCAGAACATGCTCTTGCAGCTCACCCGCCAGGCGCAGGCGGCCGACGAACTCGGCTACTGGGGGCTGTCCTTCACCGAGCACCACTTCCACGTCGAGGGTTTCGAGGTCTCGAACAACCCGATCATGCTGGGGCTGTACCTGGGCATGCAGACCAAGCACATCCGGGTCGGCCAGATGGCCAACATCCTGCCCTTCCACAACCCGCTGCGGCTCGCCGAGGACCTGGCGATGCTGGACCACATGACGCGCGGCCGCACCTTCGTCGGCATCGCGCGGGGCTTCCAGAAGCGCTGGGCCGAGGTCATGGGCCAGGTGTACGGCGTGGGCGGCACGCTGTCCGACGCCGGCGAGAGCGACCGGCGCAACCGCGCGCTCTTCGAGGAGCACTGGGAGATCCTCAAGAAGGCCTGGACGACCGAGACCTTCTCGCACTCCGGTGCCCAGTGGACGATCCCCACGAAGGACCTGGAGTTCCCGTTCGAGGCGGTGCAGCGGTTCGGCCGCGGGGTCGGCGAGGACGGCGTGGTGCACGAGGTGGGCATCGCCCCCAAGCCGTACCAGCGGCCCCACCCGCCGGTGTTCCAGCCGTTCAGCTTCAGCGAGGACACCTTCCGGTTCTGTGCCCGCGAGGGCGTGGTGCCGATCCTGATGAACACCGACGACCAGGTCGTCCGGCGCCTGATGGACCTCTACCAGGAGGAGGCCGAGGCGGCGGGGCACGGCAGGCTGCGGCGCGGCGAGCGGGTGGGCGTGATGAAGGACGTCCTGGTGTCCCGGGACGCGGACGAGGCCCACCACTGGGCGGCCCGCGGCGGCGGCTTCATCTTCGAGAACTGGTTCGGCCCCATGGGCTTCACCGAGGCACTGCGCAACGTCGGCGAGAAGGGCCCGATCGGCTCGGACTACAAGACGCTGGTCGACCGGGGCCTGGAGTGGGTCGGCACCCCCGACGACATCAACCGCAAGATCGAGAAGCTGGTGGAGCACCACGACCCGGAGTACCTGCTCCAGTGCCAGTACTCCGGGCTGATCCCGCACGACGTGCAGATGCGCAGCCTGGAGCTGTGGGCCACCGAGATCGCCCCCAACTGGCTCTGAGCGGCCCGGCCGCACCGGACCACCACCAAGGAGGACCGCGGTGGAGCACCGCATCTTCGAGGTCGACGCGCTGCCGCTGCTCAGCGGGGAGACCCTCACCGGCGCCAGGATCGGCTACGCCGTGCAGGGGACGCTGGACGCGGACGGCACCAACGCCGTGCTGTGCCCGTCGTTCTTCGGCGGCGACCACACCGGCTACGACTGGCTGACCGGGCCGGGCCGGCCGCTGGACACCGACCGGTACTGCGTGATCACCGCGGGGCTGTTCGGCAACGGCGTCTCCAGCTCGCCCGGCAACCACCCTTCGGGCCCCGGCTTCCCGCTGATCACCCCGCAGGACAACGTCGCGGCGCAGTACCGGCTGCTCACCGAGGAGCTGGGCGTACGGGAACTGGCGCTGGTCACCGGCTGGTCGATGGGCGCGGCGCACACTTACCAGTGGGCGGTCTCGCACCCGGAGATGGTGCGCCGGATCGCGCCGGTCTGCGGCGCGCCGGTGACCAGCGAGCACAACCAGGTCTTCCTGGCCGGGATGGCCGCCGCGCTGACCGCCGACGGCGGCGGGGAGCGGGGCAAGCTGGCCGCCGGGCGGCTGTTCGCCGGCTGGGGCACCTCGCACCCCTTCTGGGCCCGGCACGGGTACCGGGATCTGGGGTTCGCCGACCGGGAGGAGTACCTCACGGGCTTCTGGGAGGAGTTCTTCCTGAGCGGCCCGGCGACCGCGGACCTGCTGGCCATGGTGCGCACGTGGGAGTGCGCCGACGTGGGCGCGACTCCCGGGTTCGGCGGCAGCGCGGAAGCGGCGCTGGCCTCGGTCACCGCCGAGGCGGTGCTGCTGCCCGGCGCCATGGACCAGTGCTTCGCCGCCGCCGACGAGGAGCGGGTCGCGCGGCTGCTGCCGCGTGCCTCGCTGGAGGTGATCCCGGGTGACTGGGGGCACCTCGCGGGAGCGGGCGCGAACGCCGCCGACCGGGACTTCGTCGGCGGCGCGCTGCGCCGGCTCCTGGCCCGCCGGCCCGCGACCGTACGGGCGGGCGGCGCCTGATCCGCAGCGGTACGCACGGAAGCGGGCGGCACCCCGGAGGGTGCCGCCCGCTTCCGCCGCGGCGTGCGGGATCAGGTCGAGTAGTCGGCGTTCAGCCGGACGTAGCCTTCGGTCAGGTCGCACCCGTACACGGTGAACGCGCCGTCCGCGATGCCGAGGTCGATGCCGATGACCACCTCGTCGCCGGCCATCTCGGCGGCCACGGCGGCCCGCACCTCGTCCTCGCCCGCCGCGCCGGGCCGCCCCGGCGGGTAGACGGCCACCTCGCCGAAGCGGATGACCACCCGCTCCTGGTCGATGTCGGTGTCGTCGGAGCACTTGCCGATGGCCATGGCGACCCGGCCCCAGTTGGGGTCGCCGCCGTGTACCGCGGTCTTCACCAGCGGTGAGTTGACCACGGCCTTGCCGACCCGCTTGGCCTGGGCGTCGTCCCTGGCCCCGCCGACCCGGACCTCGATCAGCTTGCCCGCGCCCTCGCCGTCACTGGCGATGTCCTTCACCAGCGTCAGCGCCACCTCGTGGAGGGCCTCCTCGAAGGCCGCCGAGTCCACCTCGCCGGCCAGGCCGTTGGCGAAGAGCGCCGCCGTGTCGCTGGTGGAGGTGTCGGTGTCGATGCTGACGGCGTTGAACGTCCGGTCCATCACGCGCCGGAAGATCCGGTCCTGCTCTTCGGGGTCGAGCCGGGCGTCGGTGGCGAAGAAGGTGAGCAGCGTCGCCATGTCGGGCTCCATCATGCCGACGCCCTTGGCGATGCCGATCAGGGAGGCGTTGCCGATGCGCCGACTGGCCAGCTTGGGCCGGGTGTCGGTGGTCATGATGGCCCGGGCCGCCCGGTCGAAGCCGCCCTCGGGCAGCGGCACGGAGAGGGTCTTGAGGTGGTCGCGGAGGGCCGGCATCGGGTACTGGCGGCCGATGACGCCGGTGGAGGCGATCAGCAGCTGCTCCTCGTCCAGCCCGGCCGCCCCGGCGACCGCCGCGCGCACCTCACGGGCGTTGCGCTCGCCCTCGGCGCCGGTGGCGACGTTGGCGTTGCGGGCGAGCACCACCACGCCCTGCGCGCGGTGGTCGGCGGTGGCGGCGCGGCTGAGCACCACGCTGGGCCCCGCGAAGCGGGAGCGGGTGAAGACCGCGCTCACCACGGCCGGTGCGGTGGAGAGCAGGACGGTGAAGTCGTCCCGCCCGTCGTCCCCGAGGCCCACCGGCGCGGTGTGCACCGCGAATCCCCGCGGTTCGTAGGTTTCACTGTCCGTCATGCCTGTTCGTCTCCCGGGTGCCGAAGGTGCGGGTTGGGTACGGCGCTGCGCCGTCCTGCTGATCCATACCATGTTCCGCCGCCCGCGGAACCGGACCGGGCGGCGCGGGGGCCGCACCCGCCCCGCGCCGCCCGGCCCTGGTGCCGTGCTACGGCTCAGCGGCGCGGGGAGAAGGCGACGACGTCGCCCGCGCGCTCTCCGCCGGAGAGCTGCCCGTTGCGCTCGGTGCGGATGTAGACGCGGTGCAGCCAGCGGTCGCGGCCGTCCCAGCGGGGGGTGAACGGGGTACGGGCGTGCGTGGTGCGGAAGTTGTCGACGATCAGCAGGTCGCCGGGGGTGAGGTACACCGATTCGGTGACCTCGTCCAGCGCCTTCGACAGCGCGGCGACCGCCGCCACGTCGTCCGGGTCGGTGGGGGCGAGCAGTTCGCGGTCGTAGCCGAGGAACGGGTCATCGGGGTTGCCGTACAGCGGCTTGACCTGGGCGATGGCGCCCGGGTCCGGGACGCCGCCGCGGAAGGCCACGTCCACGCAGCACGGCATCTTGCGGTCCTGGAGGCGCTTGCGCGCCTCGGCGTCGATCAGCGGGAGCGCCTTGCGGACGGAGGCGACCTGGGTGGCCGCCTTGCGCTCGTGGTCGGCGCGGGAGCAGGCCAGCATCACGTAGTTGGGCTGGAGGTGGTGGTACGCCATCTCGGTGTGGAATTCGAGCAGCGTCTCGGACGTCTCGGACGACAGGTGATGGGCGTTCGGGGAGGGGTACACGTCGTGGTAGACGGTGGCCGAGCGCAGTTCCTTGTAGCCGGTGTGCAGGCCCAGGCGGCGGCCGACGAGGCCGAGCATGGCCTCCATGGTGAGCAGCTTGCGGTCCTCGGGGGCCGGGGTGCTGGTCGGGGTGGGCGGCAGCGCCTCGTCGTCCTCCACCGGGAGGCCGCGCAGCAGCAGGTAACCGTCGTGGTTGCCCTCGGCGTTGAAGGAGTCCAGGGCGGCGGCCAGGGCGGCGGGCAGATCGGCGGCGGCCGACCCGGCGGAGTTCAGGAAGGCGTGAATGTCCGCACGGGGGACCTGCGGCAGCTGCGCGGTGAGGGCGCGCAGCTCACCGGCGAATGCGGTGCAGTCCACGACTGTCATGGCGGTTTCCTTTCTATGCGTGCTTGCTGACGTGGGCGCGGGCGTACTGGTACAGCAGCTCCGCGCCGATTTCGGTGGCCAGGACGGAGGTGATGCCTCCGTGGTCGTAGAGCGGCGACACCTCCATGACGTCGAAGCCGACCGGGTGCAGGTCGCCGATGCCGCGCAGCAGGGCCAGGACCTCCCGGGAGGTGGGCCCGCCGGGGGCGGGGGTGCCGGTGCCCGGGGCGAAGGCCGGGTCCACGACGTCGACGTCGACCGACACGTAGAGCGGCGCGTCGCCCACGATGTCCCGGACCAGCCGGGTGGCGGCCTGGTTGCCGAGGTCGGCGAACTCGTCGGCGGTGACGATGCGCACGCCGTGCCCGCGGGCGTAGTCGAGCGAGTCGGGCTCCGGGTTGTGTCCCCGGATGCCGATCTGGACCATCCGCTGCGGGTCGACCAGCTTCTCTTCGATGGCGTGGCGGAAGGGCGTGCCGTGGTGGTATTCGCCGCCGTAGAAGGCGGGGTTGGTGTCGCTGTGGGCGTCCAGGTGGAGCACGGCCAGCGGTCCGTGCTTCGCGGAGACGGCCCGCAGCGCGGCGAGGGTCAGCGAGTGGTCGCCGCCGAGCATCAGGAACGCCTTGTTGCCGTCGAGCAGTTCGGTCAGCCGGCGCTGCGCGGTGTCCATCGCGATGTGCATGTTGAACGGGGTCAGGTCGATGTCGCCGGCGTCGACGCAGCTGATCAGGTCGAAGGTGCCCGGTCCCCGGTCGATGCCCACGCCGTGGATCAGCCCGGACTCGTTGCGGATGGAACGGGGGCCGAAGCGCGCTCCCGGCCGGTAGCTGGTGCCGCCGTCGTACGGGGCGCCGATGACGACGACGTCCCGGTCGCGCGGCGCCGGGTCGTGCGGCAGGCGCATGAAGGTGGGGATCTGCGCGTAGCGGGGGGAGACGGTGGTGTCGATGCGTTCCACGCCCTGGTTGCTCCTTCGGATTACGCTGGGTGACGATGCGTCACGCGATGGGCTGTACCGGCTGTGCTCGGCGCTCCAGCCGGTCGACGACCAGCTGCACCACCTGTTCGGCGGCGACCTCGTCCGGGTGCCGCCCGGCCACCACCACCTGGTCGAACAGTTCCTGGACGACCTGGCTCTTGGCGTGGTGCACCCGTCCTTCGGGGACCCCGGCGTCCGTGAGCAGCCGGCTGAACGAGGAGGTGGTGCCGGACCCCTCGTGCACACCGAGCTTGGGGCGCAGCACGGTCTCCTGCGGCAGCACGTCGCCCATGGCGGCCCGGAGCACCCACTTGTCCTGCCCGTAGCGGCGTTTCATGCCCGCTTCGAGCGAGACCAGGACGTCCAGGACGTCGCGGTCCCAGTAGGGGTGGGTGGACCAGTGGCCGGCGATGCCGGAGAGCACCGGGGTCATCTCGTTGAGGCCGTCGAAGGTCTCCATGTCGCGGGCGAGCGCGGTGTCCAGTGCGGGCAGCCGGTCCTCGCGGTGCATGCCGCCCAGGGGGATGTCGGCGCCGTAGCCCGTGAGGATGCGCCGTCCGGTGTCCTCCAGCCGCAGGTACAGGGCGGTCAGCGGGAGCAGGTACTCGATGATGTCCGGGTCCAGGGACTCCGCCGCCCACACCGTGTGGGGCAGGCGGCGCAGCAGGTCGGCGGTGGGGATGGTGAGTTCGCGGTGCGCGGTGCCGAGGTGTTCGGCGACGACCCGTGCCTGCGGGAACTCGTCGGCGTCCTCCGTGCCCATCGAGACGGTGTCGAGCGGGCCGGCCGCCCGGTGGGCGGCCAGCGCGGCGACGCTGGAGGAGTCGATGCCGCCGGAGAGCACCACCAGGGGCGTCCCCGAGTCCATGCGGACGCGTACCGCCCGTTCCAGTGCCTGGCGGACGGCCGCCACCGCCTCGTCCTCCGGCATGATCCGGCGGGAGAGGGGCGGCGTCCAGGTGCGGTGTGCGGTACAGGCCCCGGTGACGAGCGTCACCTCCAGCACGGTGCCGGCCGGAACCTGGTAGACGCCGGGCAGCCGGCGGACCGGGCGGGCCACCGGCAGCGGCAGCCCGGTGGGGGCGGTGCGCAGCGCCTTGGCCTCGGTGGCGGCCAGCACCCGGCCCGGCGCGGCCGTCAGGTACAGCGGCACCGAACCGGCGTGGTCGGTGGCCGCCACGACCCGGCGCTCGTCGTGCACCAGTGTGGCGAACCGGCCGTTGAGCAGCCGGAACGCGTGCACGTCGTAGGTGTCGAAGAGCGCGAGGACCAGTTGCGCGTCACCGGCCGGGTCGGCGCCCTTGGGCAGCAGCGACCGCAGCTCTGCCTGGTTGTAGAGCTCTCCGGCGAACACCACCGACGTGCCCGGTCCGTTCGCCCTCGCGGCTTCCGGCGCCCCTGCGTGCAGGAGGCTGGTGTGCAGGGTCAGGCCGTGCCGTTCCGCGCGTTCCTCGGCGCGGGAGCCGAGCGAGGCGAAGACCGGCCGGGGGACCCGGCCGCCGTCCTGCTGGACGGCGGCCAGGAATCCGGTGGCGGGAGGCAGCGTCCGCACCATGTCAGATGCTCAGGGCCGCGAAGCCGCCGGCCTGGAAGTCGTAGTTGACCGGGACCTCGATGAGGAACGGACGACCGAGACCGGCACCCTTGCGCAGCGCGGCGAGCAGTTCCTCGCGGCTGCCCGCGCGCACCGCCTCGACGCCGTTGGCCCGGGCGAGGGCGGTGAAGTCGACGCCGGTGAACTTGACGGCCGGGTCGTGCGAGCGGTGGTGGCCGATGTTCTGGTACAGCTCGATCAGGCCGTTGGTGTCGTTGTTGACGACCACCGTGACGATGGGCAGGTTGAGCCGGGCGATGGTCTCCAGGTCCGAGCTGTTGGAGTGGAAGCCGCCGTCGCCTGCGATGAGGAAGGTGGGCTGTCCCGGGCGGGCCATCTGGGCGCCCATGGCGGCGGGGATGCCGTAGCCGAAGCTGGAGCAGCCGGCCGAGGTCAGGAAGCCGAACGGCTGGTCGGCGCGGGCGAAGAGCACGCCGTAGTGCCGGAAGAAGCCGATGTCGGAGACGATGGTGCCCTCGCCGGGTTCGGCGGTCTCGGCCATCACGGTGTTCATGCAGTCCATCACCTGGTGGACGCGCATGCCGTCGTCGTAGCGCTCGGGGTCGGAGAGGAACTCGGTGATCCGCTCGCGCAGCGGCTCGATGTCGTGCGCGGTCTTCGGCGCCAGCTCGGCCGTGCCGGCGTCCAGGTGCTCGACGAAGGCGAGCACGTCGGTGACCACGTCCACGTCGGGCCGGTAGACCCGCGGGATGGGGTTGACGGTCGGCGAGACGCGGACGGTCTGCTTGGCGCCGCCGCGCTGCCACATCGACGGGCGCAGGTCCTCGGCGTAGTCGTAGCCGAGGGTGAGGATCAGGTCGGCGGGGCCGAAGAGGGTCTCCAGCGCCGGGAAGGACAGGATGCCGTCCATGTAGCCGGTGACCGCGCCGTAGTTGAGGCGGTGGCCCTGCGGCAGCACGCCCTTGGCGATGTACGTGGTGATGACGGGGATGTTCAGGCGCTCGGCCAGGGCGCGGATGGCCGGCACCGCGCCGGACCGGATCGCCGCTGCGCCGACCACCAGCACCGGGTGCTCGGCCGTCGCGAGCAGGTCGGCGGCCTCCTTCGCCCGGTCCTGCCAGCCGTCCTGGACGGCGCCGACCGGCTTGCCGGGGGCGCGCACCGCCGGGTGCTCCCGCGTGGTGTCGATCTCGGTGCCGAGCAGGTCGACGGGGAGGGAGATGAAGCTGGGCCCGACCGGCTCGGTGGTCGCGGCGGCGACCGCGGAGTCCACGAGGTCGGTGATGTCGTCGGGGCGCTGCAGCTCCACCGCGTACTTGGTCATCGGGCGCATCACGGAGACCGAGTCCAGGCACTGGTGGGTGTCGTTGGGGAAGATGTCGTGCGACTCGGACTGGGCGGCGAGCGCGATGACCGGCGAGCGGTCCAGGATCGAGGTGGCGACACCGGTGGACAGGTTCGTCATGCCGGGGCCCAGCGTGGCCCAGCAGGCCTGCGGCCGGCCGCTGATCCGGGCGAGTACGTCCGCGGCCACGCCGGCGGTGAACTCGTGCCGGGTCAGCACGAAGTCGATCCCCTCCACCTCGTCGAAGAGGATGGAAGCGGCCTCACGGCCGACCACACCGAACACGGTCTGCACACCGTGGTCCCGCAGGCGCTGGAGCAGGCCGTGCGCTGCCGTGGGGTTGTTGCTGGGGGTGGTGGACACACGTGACATGACGTCTCCTCATGCATACGGATGGGGCAGTGGCACCGGGCGGGCGAGCCGCCACGGGCCGGCGCAGGGATGGAACGGGCCGGTTCTGGCGCCGTGCTCACTGTGCGGAGAGGTCCTTGTACGGCAGTGGATGTTCCTGTTGCAGAGGTTCGTCCGGGCCGCGGATTCGCGTGCCGCGGGACGCCAGCGCTTTGTCAAGCGCTTGGAAAGGGCGGCGTTGTGGCGGCAGGCGCCGGCGGCTACCGTGCGACGGGGCCGGACCCCGCAGCCGCTTCCGCCTTTCCGGCGCGGCTCGCACCGCGGCCGGCCCCTTCCCTTCCTTTTCTTCTTCCCCCGCCCCAGTGGCGTTTGCAGTGGAGGTTCCATCGTGCCCGCTTCCCCGCGTCCACCCGTCCGCATGCTGCGCGACCTGCCCGTCAGCGCCCAGGGCCTGGGCTGCCTGCCGACCACGGCCTTCTACGGCTGCCCCGAGCCGGCCCAGGCGCTCGCCACCATCCGCGCCGCCATGGACTCCGGGGTCACCCTGCTGGACACCGCCGACGTCCAGGGCATGGGCGCGGGCGAGGAACTGCTCGGCCGGGCCGTCGCGGGACGCCGCGACGAGGTCGTCATCGCCAGCAAGTTCGGCATGGTGCGCTCCGACGACGGCGCGTTCCAGGGGATGTGCCACGAGCCGTCCTATGTGCGCACGGCCTGCGAACGCTCCCTGCGCCGCCTCGGCGTGGACCACATCGACCTGTACTTCCAGCACTGGACGGACCCGAAGGTGCCGGTCGAGGAGACCGCGGGCGCGGTGGCGGAGCTGGTCCGCGAGGGCAAGGTCCGCCACTACGGGCTCTCCGAGCCCTCCGCCGACCGGCTGCGCCGGGCGGACGCGGTGCACCCGGTGACCGCGGTGCAGAGCGAGTGGAGCCTGTGGTCGCGGGAGATCGAGGCCGAGGTGGTGCCCGCCTGCCGGGAGCTGGGCGTCGGCATCGTCGCGTACGGGCCGCTGGGCCGCGGCTTCCTGGCCGGCGCCGTCCGCACCACCGACGACCTGGCCACCGAGGACTTCCGCCGGGGCCAGCCGAGGTTCAGCGCGGACGGCCTGGCGCACAACCGGACGCTGCTGGACCGGCTGCGCCCGGTCGCCGACGGGCTCGGCCTGACCCTCGCCCAGCTCGCCCTGGCCTGGCTCCACCACCACGGCCCCGACGTCGTCCCCATCCCGGGCACCAGCAGCGCGGCCCACCTGGCCGAGAACCTCGCCGCCGTCTCCGTCGAGCTGGACGAGGCCGCCCTGACCGCGATCGCGGAGGCGCTCGACTTCCCGGTGCACGGGGAGCGGTACGCGCCCGCGCTGCTCGCCATGGTCCGCGGCTGACTCCTTGCAAGCCGGGCCGCAGCGAGACGTCAAGCCGGTGCCAAGGCCGCCCTGCGACGGTGAAGTCCGTCCGCCGGGCGGCCGCGCCGAGCCGCCGTCCCCGAGCGCGACGCCCCTTCCGCAGATACCCGCACAATCGGAGGTCGATCATGCCCGTGGCACCGGCCGGCATGACGGACGAGCAGCGCAAGGCCGTCATCACCGCGTACTTAAAGGCTTTCGACAACGGCGGGGTCGGCAGCGACGGGACCGCCGTGCTGGACTACTTCGCCGAGGATGCCGACTTCTTCTTCCCCAAGTGGGGGCTGGCCCACGGCAAGGCCGAGATAGCCAGGATGCTCGACGGCCTGGGGAGCACCGTCAAGTCGATCACCCACCACCTCTGGTCCGCCAACTGGATCATGACCGGGACCGACCTGTTCGCGATGGAGGGCACCACGCACGGCGAACACCGTGACGGGCCCTGGCGCGTCGGCGTGCCCGAATGGGGCGGCGGGCGCTGGTGCGGAGTCTTCGAAGTACGCGACTTCCTCATCCAGCGGGCCTTCGTCTACATGGACCCCGACTACGCGGGCAAGGACGTGTCCCGCTACCCGTGGCTCTGACGCCGCTCCCCGGATCCCCCCTCTGCACATGCACAGCCAAGGAGTACTGATGGACGTCCTGGCCGCCTTGCAACGCAAGCCCAGCCTCAACCTCTTCCCGATCGAGAACCGGCTCTCCCCACGGGCCGCCGCCGCCCTCGCCACCGACGCGGTCAACCGCTACCCGTACTCGGAGACACCGGTGGCCGTCTACGGCGACGTCTCCGGACTCAGCGCCGTCTACGACTACTGCGTGGACCTCACCAAGGAGTTCTACGGCGCCCGGCACGCCTTCGTGCAGTTCCTCTCCGGGCTGCACACCATGCACACCGTGCTCACCGCGGTGGCACCGCCCGGCGGCCGGGTGATGGTGCTGGCTCCCGAGGACGGCGGCCACTACGCCACCATCACCATCTGCGAGGGCTTCGGCTACGAGGTGGAGGCCCTCCCCTTCGACCGGCAGCGCCTGGAGATCGACCACGCCGCGCTCGCGGCCCGGGTCGCCGAGCGCCCGGTCGACGTCATCTACCTGGACGCGTCCTCGACGCTGCGCTTCCCCGACGCGCGGGCCCTGCGGGCCGCCGCGCCCGACGCGCTGATCTGCCTGGACGCCTCGCACCTGCTCGGCCTGCTGCCCGCGGCCCCGCAGACCCTGGTCCTCGACGGCGGCTTCGACAGCATCTCCGGCAGTACGCACAAGACGCTGCCGGGGCCGCAGAAGGGCCTGCTGGTCACCAACAGCGACTCCATCGCGGAGAAGATGGCGGCGCGCATCCCCTTCACCGCGTCGAGTTCCCACTCGGCGTCGGTCGGCAGCCTGGCGATCACGCTGGAGGAGCTGCTGCCGCACCGCGCCGAGTACGCGCACCAGGTGATCGCCAACGCCCGCCGGCTCGCCCGCGAGCTGGCCGAGCGCGGATTCGACGTGGCCGGCGAGCAGTTCGGCTACACCGACACACACCAGGTCTGGGTGCACCTTCCCGAAGCCAACACCCCGCACGAGTGGGGGCGGCTGCTCACCCAGACCGACATCCGTACGACGACGGTCGTGCTGCCGAGCAGCGCGCGTTCCGGTCTGCGCCTGGGCACCCAGGAGCTGACCCGCTGGGGCATGAAGGAGGACGACATGGCGCAGGTCGCCGAGCTGCTGGCCCGGCTCCTGCTGCGCGCCGAGGACAGCGGCAAGGTCGCCGCCGACGTGGCCGAACTGGCCCTGGCCTTCCCCGGCGTGGCGTACGCCGGGCAGTCCGCCCGGTGACCGTCGGCTGAGCCGGTACGGGGGGTGCGGCGGCCGGCCTCGCCGCCGCACCCCCCGTACCCGACGAAGGAGACCCGTATGCCCCTTTCCGGGCAGGCAAGTTCCGTGCGGGACGGCCAGGCGTCCGTGACCGCCGAGCGGTTCCGCCGGGTGGCCGGCCACTACCCCACCGGCGTGGTCCTGGTCACCGGGCCGCGTCCGGCACCCGAACAGCCCCCGCCCGCCATGGTGGTGGGCACGTTCACCTCGGTCTCGCTGCACCCCGCGCTGGTGGGCTTCCTCCCCTCGCAGTCCTCGACCACCTGGCCGAAGATCCGGGCGGCCGGCCGCTTCTGCGTCAATGTGCTCGGCGCCGACCAGCAGCAGGTCTGCCGCGACTTCGCCACCGGAGACCCCCGCCGCTGGGAGGTGCCCCACCAGGAGACCGCCACCGGCTCCCCCCTGCTGCTCGACGCGCTCGCCTGGTTCGACTGCGAGGTGGCGGGCGAAGTGGCGGCGGGCGACCACTGGTTCGTGACCGGCGCGGTCCGCGGCCTCGGGGTCCGGCGGCTCGGCCCGCCCCTGGTCTTCCTGCGCGGCGGCTACGGCCACGGCGCCGAGGACGCCGACACCGCCGGGACCGGACGCCCCGCCCGTCCGGTCTGACCCGGCTGTGCGTCAACGGTGTTCGTGATCGACGCTGTGCGCGGCCGCGCCGCCGCTGTCGTGTTCCCGCAGCAGGCGGGCGAACGGCCACTGCGGCAGGAGACAGGAGTACTCGCCGCGCTCCTCGATCTCCCCGGCAGCGGCGGCGATCGTCCGCCGGGCCTCGTCGTGGGCCCCCGTCAGGTGCAGCGCGTCGGCGTACAGCCCCAGGTGCAGGGTGCGGCGCAGCCGGGTGCGGTGCCGGGCCGCGTCGTGCAGCGCCCTGCGTATCCGGGCCAGCCCCGCCTCGTGCCTGCCCTGGTACACCTCGGCCCAGCCGAGCGGGACGGCGAGCATGCGGTGCCAGAAGGGCAGCTGGCAGCGGGCGGCGAGGTCCAGGCCGGCCCGGCCGGCCAGCCAGGCGCCCTGGATGTCGTACTCGGTGACGGCGATGACGGCGTCCACGTACCGGGCGAAGGCCCGGTCCCAGGGCCGGTCGTAGCGGTCGGACTGGGTGAGGTGGAGGAGTTCCGACCGGTAGCGCCGGGCCTGGAGCTGGTCGCCGTTGAAACAGTGGCTGAGCGCCAGGTAGGCACGGAAGTCGATGCGCTGGTCCCGCAGCAGCGGGCTCTGCACCGGTGCGTAGGCGGGTGCGTCCAGGAGGAAGTCGTTGATCTCGACGCCCTGGGTGAGCGGGCCGAGCGCCTCGTCCGGGCGGCCGCTCACGAAGAGGGTGACCCCGTCCACGTAACAGGCCGCCGACCGGGCCGCCGGGCCGCCGCCGTGGTCGGCCAGCTCGTACAGCAGACCGGCGATCTCCCCGGCCTGCGCGTGCCGGCCCGCGGTGATCGCGCTCAGCGCCTGGGTGTGCAGCAGCCCGGTGGGCTGCGGGCTGCCGAAGGTGCGCTCCAGCTGCTGGGCGTGCCAGAGGATCTTTTCGACCTGGGCCGATCCGTAGCCTTCCATCAGGGCGTGCAGCCAGATCATCCGCTTGCGCAGGTGCAGTTCGACGGCGGAGGCCGCCTCGTCCCCCGGCAGTGCCGCCACGACGGACGCCGCGCTCTGCAGCCAGTGCAGCGCGGCCGCGTGGGCGAAGCGCGCCTGCTCCCGGTCGGCCAGGGCCAGCAGCGGGCGGACGCCGGTGCGGGCACCGAGGTGCCGGGCGGCCGCCAGGCAGTGGCGGTGGATCTCGGCGGCGTCGTCGCCCGGCTGGAACCGCAGGGCCAGGGTGGTGGCGATGCTGTGGTGCCACCGGGCGCGGGCGCCGGGCTGCGCGTTGTCCAGGAGGAAGTCGCGGGTCAGCCCGTGGACGAAGGACAGCCGGCCTTCGGCGGCCCGGTCGTGGCGCAGCAGGCCGGTCTGGACCGCTTCGTCGATCAGTGTGTGCGGCAGCTGGAGGGCGGACAGGAGGTCCGCGAGGAAGGGGCGGCGCACGCTCATGCCGGCCACCGCGCAGAGGGTGAGTACGTCGAGAGTGTGCGGTGAGCACTCGCTCAGCCGCTCGTACAGCACCTCGCGCACCTCGAAGGGGACCGGCGCCCGCTGCCCGTCCCCGGCCGGCTGCGCGGAGACCATGCTGAGCAGGAGGAAGGGGTTGCCGCCGGACGCGCGCTGGAGTTCCAGTACCTCGTCGGACGAGGGCACCTCTCCCGAGACCGAGGTGATCAGCGTCCGGCTCTGCTCCTCGGTGAGCCCTTCCAGGCGGAGCATGCCGGTGTTGCCCTCCTGGAGGATGCGGCCCACGGCGCGCCGTACCGCCGGGTCCTTCGCCAGTTCGTTGTCGCGCAGCGTGGCCAGGACGACGACGCGGGCGCGGCAGATCTGTTTGACGAGCAGTTGCAGCACTTCCAGCACCGGCACGTGGGCGAGGTGCACGTCCTCCAGGAGGAGGATCACGGGTTTCTGCTCCGCGGCGGACAGCACGGCCTGGCAGATCCGCATCTGGTGGGTGAGGTGCCGCTCGGGCGGCCAGTCGGCACGGGAGGCGAGGTCGGCGGCGGCCTCGCCGGCGTCGCTGCCCGGCTCCAGCTGCCGTACGACGTGGTCCCAGGTCCAGTAGCCGGGGGCCGACAGCGTTCCGACGCAGTGCGAGCGCACCACCTGGAACTCGTCGGTGGCGAGGTGGCGCTCCGCTTCCTGGAGCAGCCACGTCTTGCCGATGCCCTGCTCGCCGCAGACCAGCAGGGCGCGGCCGTGGCCGTCGCGGGCGCCCGCCAACAGGGTCTCCAGCCGCCGCATCTCCGCCTGCCGGCCGGTGATCCGGTCACCCGGCGGCGGGGAGGCCGGGGGCGGGGTGACCGGCGGCGGGGTGACCGGGGGCGCCGGGTCCTCGGCCGCTTCCGGCCGGGCCGGTACCGGAGAGGGGGCGGGTACGGGCACGGTGTGCTCCGCCGGCTCCTGGGCCGTCGTCGCCAGTTCCTGGCGCAGGATCTTCCCGTGCAGGGCCTGCAGTTCCGGGCTGAGGTCGGCGCCCAGGTCCTCCGCCACGGCCTTGCGCATCCGCTCGTACGTCAGCAGTGCCTCCGCCGACTGGCCAGAGTGGTACTGGGCCGTCATCAACTGGCCGCCCAGCCGCTCCAGTCCCGGATTGCGGTGGAGTTCCTCGCCGAGCCGGACCGTCACTTCCTCATAGGCGCTCAGTTCCAGGCTCGCCTGACCCCACATTTCGAGGACGCGTAAACGGATATGCTCAAGGCGGTCCGCTTCCGCCACCGCGAACTCGTATCCGTACAGCTCGCCCAGCGGAGCTCCCTTCCACAACTCCAGGGCGGACCAGGCCGTCGCACGAACGGCTTCGAGGTCGCCGGCCTTCGACAATTCCCGGCAGTCCTTGACCTTCGCCTCGAAGACCGCCGCGTCGACCAGCAGCGGATCGGCTTCCAGGACGTAACCCTGGAGATGGTGGACGAGCCGTATGGAGCGGTCGTGGGCGTGCAGCAGTTTCCGCAACCGGGAAACGTAGGCCTGTAGCGTCCTGGTGACCTGGTTCGGTGGGTCGAACCCCCAGATCGCCTTGATGATCACGGGCAGCGACACCACGCTGCCCACATGGATCAACAGCAGGGCGAGCAGCGCGCGTTGCCTCGGCGCGCCGAGGTCCACTTTTTTCTCGCCCGTACGCATATTCAAAGGGCCAAGGATTTCGAATCGCAGTACATCGTCGTTCATCGTGCCTCCCGGCTGAGGGTGGTGGCGGAGGGGCATGCGAAGCAAACTACCGACGGATTGTCAGTGACCATTGCGAGACCGGAAGCCCGATCGGAAACAGGAAGGACAGGCGTGAGGAGTCGTCCGGGAATGACGGCGCACCCCGTTCACTCCCCAAGTCGTCCGGGTGGATAACACGCGAAACGGCACCGTTGCCGGCCGCGCCCCGGCCCGCGAGGCGGACCGGAGGGTGTCAACCCCGGTCGTACGGGCGCGGCTTCGGGTGACGGAGCGTACGCCGGGGACGCCCTGTGGGCAGGACGGTGTTACGGCCCCCGTCCGGGGGGCACCCGTCAGATGGGGCAGCAGCGTCTCTTGACGGTGCGCAGTGGACCGGCCGGCGGCGCGGCGGCCCGCATGCGGCCGCGCCCGGGGTACTCGCAGCTCTCCAGCACGTCGGGCACGTACTCCCCCACCGGCTTCCGCTCCTCGTGGCAGTCCGGCGGAAAAGGCGCTCCGACCTGCATAACTGCTCCTCGCTTCAGAGGCATTCGATCGCCTCTACGCATTCGGCCGACGCCTCCTGCTGGTGTCGTGGTCGCGGAGCACCAGTCTCCGCGAGAAACCGATACCGCGGCATCCGTCGGGCGACTCGCCGTCCACGAACAGTTACCGGTCGGTGACTTTCCGGATCATGGCGCGTTCCGCACACAGAACGCACCGCCCTATCAGCAACCCACTGACATAAGCATCCGTCATACGACGTGGATCCACCATGAGAGGACATCGGATGCTGGTCGGGCGAGAGCAGGAACGGGACGAGTTGGGCAGGCTCCTCGACGATGCGCGCGCGGGGCGCAGCGGCACTCTGGTGTTGCGCGGCCCGGCCGGGATCGGCAAGAGCTCGCTCCTGGCGGACCTGGTGCAACGGGCCGAGCCGGACGTATGGGTGCTGCGCGCGGTGGGCGTCGAGGGCGAGGTCGAGCTGCCCTTCGCTGCGTTGCACCAGCTATTGCTGTCTTTGCTGCCGTATGTGTCCCGGCTGCCCGTGCCACAAGCCGAGGCCCTGCGGGGGGCGTTCGGGATGAGCACCGCCTCCGCCGACCCGTTCCTGGTCGCGCTGGCCGCGCTGACCCTGCTCTCCGATGCCGCCGAGGACGCGCCCCTGCTGCTGGTCGTGGACGACGCCCACTGGCTGGACTCGGCGACGGCGGACGCGCTGATGTTCGTGGCCCGGCGGATGGACATGGAGGGCGTGGCCCTGGTCTTCGCGGCCCGCGACGGCTCCCGCCCGTTCCCCGCGCCCGGCGTCCCCCAACTCCAGGTGGCGCCGCTGAGCGAGGACGCGGCACAACGATTGCTGGCAGCAAAGCTGCCGCACGTCGCGCCGACCGCCCGCGAGCGGCTGCTGCACGAGGCCGGCGGCAACCCGCTCGCGCTGGTCGAACTGCCCACCGTCCTCAGCCCCGAGCAGTTGGACGGCACCGCGCCGCTGCCCGCGCACCTGCCCCTCAGCGACCGTCTTCAGCAAGTCTTCTGGCACCGCACGCTGGGCCTGCCGGCCGGCTACAACCGGGTCCTGCTGCTGGCCGCGACGGAGAGCAAGGGCGACCTGGCCACCCTGCTCGGCGCCGCCGAGGACGCGGAAGCCGCCATGGACGTGCTGTCCTCGGCCGCGTCCGAGGGCCTGATCATGCTGGACCAGCACCAGGTGCGGTTCCGCCACCCCCTGGTCCGCTCCGCGATCTACCAGGGGGCCTCGCTCAGCGACCGGCGCGCCGCCCACCTGGCACTGGCGGAGACCGTCGGCAGCGAGGACGACCGGTACGTCTGGCACCTGGCGGCGGCAGCGGTCGGCACGGACGACACCGTGGCCAAGCTGCTGGCCGAACTGGCCGAACGCAACCGGCGTGCCGGCGGGGTGGCCACCGCGGCCCAGGCGCTGTGCCGGGCCGCCTCGCTGGCCTCCGACTACCGCAGCCGGGCCAGGTGGCTGGTGGACGCGGCCGAGTGCGCGTGGACGGCCGCGAAGACCGCCCAGGCCGAGGAGCTGCTGGACCGCGCCGAGGCGCTGACGGACGACCCGGCCCTGCGGGCGCGCTCGGCCCGGGTGCGCGGTGCCATCACGCACGCCAGCAGCGACCCGGCCATCGCCTGCCGCATCCTGCTGGACGGCGCCCGGCTGGTGTGCGACACGGACGCGGAACTGGCCGGGGAGCTGCTGGTGATGGCGGCCCGCTCGGCCTGGGTGGCGGGCGCCCCGGCGAAACTGACGGAGATCGGCGACCTGATCGGCCGCCTGCGCCCCGCCCCCGCCGACCCGGCCCGTACCGCCCCGGCGGACGGCCCCCGTACCGCCACCGACGCCGGCATCACCGACTACTTCTCCCACTGCTTCCACTACCTGGGCGGCCTCGCCCCCGACAACCCCCACGGGGGCCGCCCGTACACCCAGGACATCTCGGACGCCCGGATGGCCTGGCTGTCGCCGGGGCACCTCAAGCCCTGGGTCTGGCCGCCGGTGTTCCTCCCCTACCTGACCGGGTCCACGGAAGAGATGCTGCACGCGCACCAGCGCGCGGTCGACAGCCTGCGCAAGGTCGGCGCGGCCGGGGCGCTGCCGATGTCACTGGCCCCGCTGGTCGCGCTGCAACTCGTCACCGGGCAGTGGCCGGCGGCGCTGTCCCACGGCACGGAGGCCCTCACCCTGGCCGACGACACCGGCCAGCTCGGCGCCGCGAGCCACCTGCGGGCGATGCTGGCCTGGCTCGCCGCCGCCCAGGGGGACGGCGAGCGCTGCCGCGCCCTGGCCGAGGCGTCCCTCGCCGTCTCGGTGCCGCGCCGCATCACCTCCGCCGTGGGGCTCGCGCAGTGGGCACTGGGGCTGCAGGACCTCGCCGAGGGCCTCCCGGACCGGGCCGCCCGGCTGCTGGACGAGGTGGCCTCCCCCGGCGGGCCTGCCGGGCACTTCATGGTGAGCTGGCTGGTGCTGCCCGACCTCGTCGAGGCGGCGGTACGGGCGGGGAAACCGGACCAGGCCCGCGCGGCACTGCGGCGCTTCGAGGTCCAGGCCATGCCCGCCCAGCTGCCGCACCTGCGCGCCATGTGGCTCAGGTGCCGGGCGTTGCTGGCGCCGGGTGAGGACGCCGACGAGCTGTACGCCGAGGCGCTGAACGTCGCGCACCCCTCGGCCTTCGACACCGGCCGTACGCATCTGCTCTACGGCGAGTGGCTGCGCCGCAACCGCCGCATCAAACCGGCCAGGGAGCACCTGCACCAGGCCGAGACGTATCTGCGCACGCTCGGCGCCCGGCCGTGGACGGAGCTGGCCGGCCACGAACTGCGCGCGGCCGGCGACCGCGGCCGCAACCAGCCGGCCCCCGACCCGTCCGCCGAACTCGGCCGGCTCACGTCGAGGGAGCTCCAGATAGCCCGGCTGGCCGCCGAGGGCATGAGCAACCGGGAGGTCGCCGCGCGCCTCTTCCTCAGCCCCCGTACCGTCGCCTACCACCTGTACAAGCTCTTCCCCAAGCTGGGCATCACGTCCCGTACCCAGCTCTACGGCAAGTCCCTCTGACGGCCGCCGCACGCCGAAGCCCCGCCGGAGCGTTCCGGCGGGGCTTCGTGGGTGCGGGGTGCCGGGCGGGGGCTCAGCGCTTGAAGGCGACCGTCGAGACAACGTAGACGACCGGGTGTCCGGGCTCGTCGAAGTTCACGCTGATGTTCTGGCTGGGGTGCGGGTCCCCGGCCTTCACCGAGGTGCCGGCCCACTGCCCGCCGGCGGCCAGGTCCCAGCCGACCTTCGCCGCCTGCGCCCCGGTGATGGTGATCTCGCCGTCCTTGAGGGCGTCGCGGCTGGTGCCCGCCCAGCGGAGGTAGTGGTCCAGGCCCCAGTCGTTCGTACGGAACTGTACGTACAGAGAGCTGCGGTGCCAGCCGTTGGCCTCGTAGTAGTAGACCGGCGTGGAACCGGCCGGAATACGGACGTTGTAGATGCGCTGCTGCACCTTGGAGGGGAAGTCGTTGTACAGGCCGGTGGAGGCCGCTTCCTCCTCCTTGCTCTGGCCGCTGTCCCGGCTCTGCTCGGCGGAGATGACGATGTAGCCCGCCGGGATCGCGATCAGCAGGCATACGACCACCGCGGTGAGCCAGCGGCGCCGCCGCCCCGGGCGGGACGCCGGCCCCCCGGAACGTTCCGCCTCCGGCTCTTCCGGCGGCCCGCCGGGCCCGTCCCCGCGCTCGGCGGCCGGCTCCGGCTCGCGTTCCTCGGTCATGGCCGGCTTGACCTGCTCCGTCATCGGCGGCCCGACCGTTCGTAGCGCTCGTAGCGCTCCACGCGCCGCCGGTTGGCGCGCCGGAAGCGGCGGGCGACCAGGCGCGCCAGGTCGGCCGCGCCCACCATGCCCGCCTCGGGGCCCAGCTGCGCCTTGGCGATACGGGCCTCGGGGCGGTAGCCGCGGCCGGTCAGGGTCCGCCGGAAGGCGTCCCTGGCCGGGCCGATGAGCAGGTCGTCGGCGGCGCTGACGCCACCGCCGATCACGAAGCAGGACGGGTCCAGCGCGGCGGCCAGGTTGGCGATGCCGACGCCCAGCCACTGGCCGATGTCCTGGAGCAGCTCGACGCACATCGCGTCGCCCTCGCGGGCCAGCTCGGTGATGAGCGGCCCGGTGATGTCGGTGACGCGCCCGCCGACCCGGTCGATGATGTTGTACGCGACCGGGGAGTCGGCGGCGGCCAGCTCGCGCGCCTCGCGGACCAGCGCGTTGCCGGAGCTGTACTGCTCCCAGCAGCCGCGGTTGCCGCACGGGCAGCGGTGCCCGGCCGGCACCACCTGCATGTGGCCGAACTCGCCGGCCACCCCGTACTTGCCGCGCTTGACCGCGCCGTCCTCCAGGATCGCGCCGCCGATGCCGGTGCCCAGCGTGATCATGACGAGGTGGTCCTCGCCGCGGCCCGCGCCGAAGCGCCACTCGGCCCAGGCGGCCGTGTTGGCGTCGTTGTCGACCATGACAGGCACCGCGAGGCGGCCCGCCAGGCGGTCGCGCAGCGGCTCGTTGCGCCAGTTCAGGTGGGGGGCGAACAGCACGGTGCTGCGCTCGGCGTCGACCCAGCCGGCGGCGCCGATGCCCACCGCGTGCACGTCGTGCCGGTCGGAGAGGTCCAGCACCAGTTCGGTGATGACGTCCTCGACGACCTTGGGGCTCTTGGACTTGTCGGGCGTCTCGGTGCGGACCCTCTCCAGGATCGTGCCGTCCGCGTCGACGACGCCGGCCATCACCTTCGTGCCGCCGATGTCGATGCCGACGGTCGGCACGCGGGGCGCGCTCAGGTGGGAACGCCGCTCGCGGGTGCCCACCGTGCGCAGCACGGTCGCTCTGGCCGATCCTCGGTGCACCCGGTCCCGGTACGTGCTCATCGACCCACCTCTTCGCCGTTGTGGTGGCGGCGGCTGCGTGCTCGCAAGAGTCGTCTCGTCCCTGCGGGTGTCGGGAGGCCGGGGCCTCGGGCGTGCGTGGTCCGGTGTCGTGCCCGTCCGGTGTCGTACGCGTACGGGCGCGTCCCCGGGGCCGGGCCCCGGAGTGCGTGAGCCGTGCCGGCGGCGGTGACGTGCACGGTCCGGTGCGATTGTGCCCTACCCGCGGTGGGCGGCGCATGGCGGCGCGGGCCCGCCGGAACCCGCGCCACCGGCCCGCTCAGTGCGTCGGGTGGCCGCCGAGGTGGCCGGGTTCGGGCGCGCGGGCCAGCTCGTGGCTGAGCTGTTCCAGCTCGCTGCCGCCCGCCATCTGGCGCGTCAGCTCGTCCAGGGCGATCTCGGACCTGGTGTGGCTGCCGGCCATCGTGCCGCGCTTGAGGAGGACGAAACGGTTGCCCACGAGGTAGGCGTGGTGCGGGTTGTGGGTGATCAACACCACGCCGAGGCCGGCGTCCCGCGCGGCCGCCACGTACTTCAGGACGACGCCGGACTGCTTGACGCCGAGCGCCGCCGTCGGCTCGTCCAGGACCAGCACCTTCGCGCCGAAGTACACGGCGCGGGCGATGGCCACGCACTGCCGCTCGCCGCCCGAGAGCGTCCCGATGGGCTGGTCCACGTCGCGCAGGTCGATGCCCATGCGCAGCAGCTCCGCCCGGGTGGTCTCGCGCATCAGCCGCACGTCGAGGCGCTTGAAGGGACCGGCGCCCTTGGTGGGCTCGGAGCCGAGGAAGAAATTGCGCCAGACCGGCATCAGGGGGACGACGGCCAGGTCCTGGTAGACGGTGGCGATGCCGCGGTCCAGCGCCTCGCGCGGGGAGGACAGCCGGGTCTGTTCGCCCTCGATCGCGAAGCGGCCCGCGTCGTGCTGGTGCAGCCCCGCGATGATCTTGATGAGGGTGGACTTGCCCGCGCCGTTGTCACCGAGCACACAGGTGATCTCCCCCGCGTGCACCTCCAGCGAGACGCCTTCGAGGGCCTTGATGTTGCCGTAGAACTTGCTGACGTCCGTCAGCTCGACGAGGGGCGGTACGGCCTCCGGCGCGTCCGCGCCCCCGGCGCCCGCCGTGCTCTCCGGCCTGTCCGGGTTGCTCATTTCGTCGCCTCCGCGCGCTTGCGGACCCATGCGTTCAGGAGCGTGGCCAGCAGCAGCATCGCCCCGAGGAAGAACTTGTACCAGTCCGGGTTCCACTGGGCGTAGACGATGCCCTTGCTGGCCATCCCGAAGATGAAGGCGCCGACGGCCGCGCCGATCGCCGAGCCGTAACCGCCGGTCATCAGGCAGCCGCCGACCGCGGCCGCGATGATGTAGAGGAACTCGTTGCCGACGCCGTCGCCGGACTGGATCGCGTCGTACGAGAACAGCAGGTGCTGCCCGGAGATCCAGGCCGCCAGCGCGACGCCCATGTACAGGCCGATCCGCGTCTTGGTGACCGGCACGCCGACGGCGCGCGCGGCGTCCGCGCCGCCGCCCACCGCGAAGATCCAGTTGCCGACGCGGGTGCGCAGCAGGATCCAGGTGGCGAGCGCGACCAGGCCGATCCACCACAGGATCGTGACCTGGATGTCCACGCCGCCGACGCTCAGGTGCGACGCGAAGAGCGCCCGGGCCGAGTCGAAGCCCTCCATGTCGGCGATGGACTTCGTCGAGACTGTGCCGCTGATCAGCTTGGTGAAGCCGAGGTTCAGGCCGGTCAGCATGAAGAACGTGCCCAGCGTGATGATGAAGCTGGGCAGCTTCGTCCGGGTCAGCAGAAAGCCGTTGAAGACCCCGATGGCCAGGGTGACCAGCAAGGACACCCCGACGCCCACCCAGACGTTCGCGGTCATCTGGTAGCTGAACATCGACGAGACGAGCGCCGAGCTGACGACCATGACACCGGCCGACAGGTCGAACTCGCCGCCGATCATCAGCAGCGCCACCGGCACCGCCATGATGCCGATCGTCGACGACGCGTACAGCACGGTCGAGAGGCTGGACGCGCGCAGGAACGTGTCGGCGGCGAAGGAGAAGAAGAGGAAGACCGCCGCGGCGCCGACCACCGCGCCCAGCTCGGGGCGGCTCATCAGGCGGCGCGCCAGCGACCGGTGCACCAGCCGCTCGTCGGTACCCGCGCCGCCGCGCGGTCCGCTGTCCTTCACGGGTGTGTCCGCGGTGCTCATCGGGTCCCCCGCTTCGTGTACTCCTGCAGGGCCGCCGCGTCCTTCTTGGTGATCACCTGCGGCCCGGTGAAGACCGGCTTGCCGCCGCCGAGGACGTCGGCGTTGTACTTGTAGAGCCACAGCAGGTCCACGGCCTGATAGCCCTGGAGGTACGGCTGCTGGTCGACGGCGAAGCCGAGCGAGCCGTCCTTGAGGCCGTCGGCGACCTTCGCGTTCAGGTCGAACGTGTCGACCTCGGCGTCGCTGCCGGCCTGCTCCTTGGCCTTGACGGCGGTCGGCGCGAAGGGCGCGCCCAGGGTGACGACCGAGTCGATGTCCCGGTCCGACTGGAGCTTGGCCTCGATGGTGGACTGGACGTCGGGCATGTTGGTGCCCTCCACGTACAGCTTCTGCATCTCGCCCTTGAAGGTCTTCTTCGCGCCGTCGCACCGCTGCTCGTGGCCGACGTTGCCCTGTTCGTGCAGGACGCACAGCGCCTTCTTGCGGCCCCGCTCGTTCATCTCCTCGCCGACCGCCTCGCCGGCCATGGTCTCGTCCTGGCCGACGTGCGTCAGCGCCCCGTACGCTTTGGAGACCTCGGCGCCGGAGTTGACGGTGATCACCGGGATACCGGCCTTCTCGGCCTTGGCGACCACGTCCTTCATGGCGTCGGGCTTGGCCAGGGTGACGATCAGCCCGTCGACCTTCTGATCGATGTAGGACTGCACGAGCTGGCTCTGCCGCTGCGCTTCCTTGTCGTGCCCGTAGACGAACTTGATGTTGTCCTTGTCGGCGGCCTGCTTGGCGCCGCTCTGGACGATGTCCCAGAAGGTGTCGCCATCGCCCGAGTGGGTGACCATCGCGAAGGTCCACCTCGGGGTGTTGACGGCCGCCTTGCCGCCGGCGGTCTGGGCGGCGCGCGCGTCCTCGGCGCGCTTGCCGCCGGTGCTGCTGCACCCCGCCAGGGACGCGGCGAGCACCGCTGCCAGCACCGCGGTCACCGCGCGTACCCCTGTCCGAACCCTTGCCACGAGGTCGTGCCCTTCTCGTTGCTGTCGTTGCTGTCACTGTGCGCCTGGGGCGCTGTGCCGGGTTTGGGCCGAAAATGATCGGTCCCGGCCGCCCAAGTATCCGTTACGCCTGTTCCGCGTGGGGTCATCGGGTCCCGCGCCCGGTGTACTCCTCCAGCTTCGGCACATCCTTGGCGGTGACGATCGCCGGGCCGGTCAGCACCGGTTTGCCGCCGCCGAGGACGTTGCCGTTGACCTTGTACAGCCACAGGAGGTCCACCGCCTCGTACCCCTGGAGGTACGGCTGCTGGTCGACGGCGAAGTCCACGTCCTTCTTCTTGAGGAGCCCGACCACCGAAGGATTCAGGTCGAAGGTACCGATCCGGGCCTTGCTGCCGGCCTCGTCGCGGGCCTTGCCGGCGATCGCGGCCATCGGCGCGCCGAGGGTGACGACGGAGTCGACGTCCGCGTCCGACTGGAGCCTGGCCTGCACGGAGGACTGCGAGGCCGGCGCATTGGTGCCGTCGACGCTGACGTCCTCCACCCGGCCGGTGAACGTCGCGCGCACCCCGGCGCAGCGGTCTTCCAGGGACACGTTGCCCTGTTCGTGTATGACACACAAGGCCTTCTTGAGGTGGCGCCGGTTCAGCTCCTCCCCGACGGCACGGCCCGCCACGGTCTCGTCCTGGCCGATGTGGGCCAGCGCGCCGTACGCGGCCGAGAACCGGCCGCCGGAGTTGACGGTGATCACCGGCGTGCCCTGCGCGACGGCCTTGCGGACGACCGCCGCCAGCGCCTCCGGCTTGGCCAGGGTGACGATCAGCCCGTCCACCTTCTGGTCCAGGTAGGACTGCACCAGCTCGGCCTGCCGGCCGCCCTCCTTGGCGTTGGCGTAGAGGAACTTCACGTTGTCCTTGTCGGCGGCCTGCTGTGCGCCGTTCTGCACGATGTCCCAGAAGGTGTCACCCTCGCCGGAGTGGCTGACCATGCCGATGGTCAGGCGGGGCGTGTCGACCGGGCGGCCGCCGGGGCTCCCCGCCTTGTCCTCGGCCCCCTTGCCGCCGGAGCCGCTGCACCCCGCGGCGAGCGCGAGCACGGCGACGGCGGCCGCCACGGCCCCGGTGGCACGGCGTTCGGCCGTACGGCATTCGGTGGTACGGCGTTCGGTGGTACGGGTCTTGCGCACGGTACGCATCGTGGAGCCGCCCTCTCTCCCGCGCCGCCCGACTGCGGCTGGAGGAGTTCTAGCGGCGGGCGCCGAGCCCCGTCAATACTTTGTCAGAACATTCTGACCCGACCGGGGTCGGCGCGGCGGCCTCACGGCCGCACGAGCAGCTGGAACTCGAAGGCGTACCGCGAGGCCCGGTAGACGTGCGAACCGAACTCCACCGCGCGGCCGGTGTCGTCGAAAGTGGTGCGCTGCATCGTCAGCAGCGGAGCGCCCTCAGGTTCACCGAGCCGCTCCCCCTCCTCGACCGTGGCGGCACGGGCACCGACAGCCTGGCGGGCACTGTGCAGCGTGATCCCGGCCCCCCGCATCAGGCGGTACAGGCCGGTCTCCTCAAGCTGCTCGGTGCCGAGCGCGAGCAGCCCTGCGGGGAGGTGGTTGCGCAGGTGGGCGACGGGCTCACCGTGCGTGAGCCGCAGCCGCTCGACGAGCGCCACCTCGGCGCCCTCCGCGATCCCGAGCGCGGCGGCGACCTCGGCGGTGGCCTCGGTGGTGGTGTTGAGCAGCACGCGGGTGGCCGGCTTCTGCCCGGCGGCCTCCAGGTCGTCGTAGAGGCTGCTCAGCTCCAGCGGGCGCTTGACCTGGCTGTGGACGACCTGCGTACCGATGCCGCGGCGCCGTACCAGCAGCCCCTTGTCGACCAGCGACTGGATGGCCTGGCGGACGGTCGGCCGGGAGAGCCCGAGGCGCCCCGCCAGCTCGATCTCGTTGCCGAGCAGGCTGCCGGGAGCGAGCTTGCCGGTCTCGATGGCGGCCTCCAGCTGCTGGGACAGCTGGAAGTACAGCGGCACCGGGCTGCTCCGGTCCACGCTGAACTGCACGGGGCTCTCGGCGCCCTTGGACTCTGTATCGCGTTTGCCCACGGCGCGAGGGTATCCGGCCGAACAGATGACGGGAAGTCCGGAGGTCACATTGTCCGGACAATCACGCCCGGGCACCCGGAGCCTTGCGGGCGCGCCGCTGCGGCCGCGGCGGCGCGCACCGGCTGCCTACTTCCAGCGCACCGGCAGGTGATGCGGGCCGCGCATCAGCATGCCCGTACGCCAGGTCAGCGCGTCGGCGCCGGTGTCCAGGGCGAGTTCCGGGCAGCGGTCCAGGAGGGTGCGGACCGCGATGCGGCCTTCCATACGGGCCAGCGGGGCGCCGAGGCAGAAGTGGATGCCGTGGCCGAAGGCCATGTGGCCGCGCGTCTCGCGGGTGATGTCGAAGGTGTCGGGGTCCGTGAAGCGTTCGGCGGCGCGGCCCGCCGCCGCCAGTCCGACGAGGACGAACGCGCCGGCCGGGACGACCGTGCGGCCGATTTCGACGGGTTCGGTGGTGAACCGCCAGGTGGCGTTCTCCACCGGGCCCTCGTAGCGCAGCATTTCCTCGACGGCGTTGTCCAGGAGGGAGGCGTCGGCGCGCAGGGCGGCCAGTTGCGCGGGGTGCCGGAGCAGCGCGCGGACGCCGTTGGCTATCAGGTTGACGGTGGTCTCGTGGCCGGCGACCAGGAGGAGGAAGGCCATGCCGAGCAGTTCCTGCCGGGACAGCTGGTCGCCGTCCTCGTCGCTGGTCCGCACCAGGGCGCTCAGCAGGTCCTCGCCCGGCGCCTGCCGCTTGTCCTCGATCAGGCCGGCCAGGTACCCGCTCATGTCCCGGGCGGCCGCCGCGGCTTCCTCCTCGCCGGTCGGCGAGATCAGCTCGTTGGACCAGGCGCGGAAGGCTTCCCGGTCGATGTCGGGCACGCCGAGCAGTTCGCAGATGACGGTCATCGGCAGCGGGAAGGCGAGCGCCTCGACGAGGTCGGCGCGGCCGTCGGGGGCGGCGAGCATGGCGTCCAGCAGGTCGTCGGTGATCTTTTGGACGCGTGGGCGCAGCGCTTCGACGCGGCGGGTGGTGAACTCCCTGGCGACCAGCTTGCGCAGCCGGGTGTGCTGCGGCGGGTCGGCGTCGAGCATGTTCATGAATTCCCACTCGTCGGGCTCCACGGGGCCCGAGAGGGTGATGCCGGCCCGGGTCCAGTCCTTGGCCAGGCGGGGGTCGGCCAGCGCGGCCCGCGCCTCCTCGTACCCGACGATGAGCCACGCTTCCTGGCCGTCGGGGATACGGACGTGGTGGACCGGCCCCTGAGCTCGTAATTTGGCGTAGTACGGGTGGGGGTCGGCGACGAAGTCCGGTCCGTACGCGCTCAGGTCGATGATTTCCGCCATGGTGCTGTCCGCCCCTCGTAACGTTTCCCGTCACCGTACGTACACCGGGGGCGCGGGACATCGGCCCCGCGGAGGAGGCCGGGGGCGGTGTCTCCTCCGTGGGGAGTGCTCCGCCTGCCGTATCCCGGGGCGGCCTCAGACCTCGTAGAGGCCCGCCCCGGGGCCTGCCGGGTGCGGCGGGGCGGCGTCCGCCAGACGGGCCAGCAGGTCGGAGGCGCGCTTGGCGACGGTCTCGCGGTCGCCCTCCGAGAGCGCCGATCCCATGCCCACGGCCACCGCGCCGGCGGCTATCCACTCCGGCGCGCTCTCCACCGTCACGCCGCCGGTCGGCAGCACGGGGGCCTGCGGCAGGGCGGCGCGGACGTCCCGGAGCCAGCCGGGGTGGTGGGCGGAGGCGGGGAAGAGCTTGAGCGCGTCGGCGCCGAGCTCCAGGGCGCGGACCATCTCGGTGGGTGTGGCGACGCCGGGGAAGACGGGCACGCCGTAGCGGTGGCCGGTGCGGATGACCTCGGCGTCCAGGCTGGGGGAGACCAGGAAGCGGGCGCCGGCGTCCACGGCCATCCGGGCGGAGACGGCGTCCAGGACGGTGCCCGCGCCGATGACGGCGTCGTCGCCCAGCTCGCGGCTGAGGGTGGTGACGGCTTCCAGCGCGAACGGCGTGGTCAGGGAGATCTCCAGGCTGGTGATCCCGGCGGACAGCAGGGTGTCCGCGGTGGCGCTGGCCTCGTCGTAGGTCTCACTGCGGACGATGGCGAAAACACGCTGCGCCAGAGCGGCCCGGGTGATCTCCCAGCGGTACACGGCAGTTCGCCGCCTTCCTTGTCTCAATCGCCAAACCCGTCGCCGTACTCCCGCGGAACAGCCGGGCACACGGCGCCTCCTGGGCCGTGCCGCGCAGCAGGTGACCACCTCCTGGTCCCTTTGCCACCGTTGCCCGCCCATTCGTCGTTTCTACCGAAACGCTACCGGGGACCACCGACAATTCTGCCGCGGGGGTGCGCCAAAGCAGCGGCGGAGGCCGGGGCGCCGCCCCGGCCTCCGCCGTCCGGTCCTCCGTGCCGCTTCAGCAGCCCCGGTCGACCAGGTCGAACGACTTGTAGTGGTCGGCGGTGTAGTAGTCCTCGTCCTTCTTCTCACCGGTCACGATGCGCCGGGCCCCGCGGTCCGGGGAGCCCGGCGTCCTGACGGTGTACTCGTGGTAGTAACCACTGCCCTGAGCAGGGAGGATGCCTTCCCGGTTGCTGAAGACCGTGCCGTCCTTCGGGTACGGGAAGGGGCCGCCCTTGGCGATCAGGTCCAGGGTGTCGTGGGCCTGCGAGGGGAGCTTGGAGTAGCAGATGTCGCCGACCGCGGCGACGTGCGCGGCGAGGCGTGCGGTGGCCGGGTGCGCCACGGGGGCGGCGGCCGTCGCTGCGGGTGTGGCGGCGAGGGCGGGCCCGCCGGCGAGGAGGGCCGCGGCGAGGGCGCCGGCGGCGCCGAAACGGGTGATGCGTGGGGGGATCTTCATGGACACAGCATGACGCGCGTAGACAGGTACCTGTCAATGCCAAGGGGCGGATGTTTCCCGGGAGTTCACCGGGCGGCGGGCGCCTGAACGATCGGAATGCCCCGGTGAGGGCTTTTTGCCTGTGGGGCAAAACTTTTGCCCGAGAGGCGAAACCTGGCTATACCGGGTACATGAGCGACACCGCCGCCGAGCCGCCCTCGGACGAGCTGCCCGACGAACTGCCCTCCGTCGCGCCCCGGCTGCGCGAGCTGCGGCGGCGCACCGGCCTCACCCTGGAGCTGGCCGCCCGGCGGGTGGGGCTGTCGCCCGCGCACCTGTCCCGGCTGGAGACCAACCAGCGCCAGCCGTCGCTGCCGATGCTGCTGGCCCTCGCGCGCATGTACGGAACAACGGTATCCGACCTCCTCGGCGAGACGGCGCCCGAACGGGACCCGATCGTCCGGGCGGGCCGCGCCGAGCCGTCCGAGGCGGGCGGCTGGACGTACCGGACCCTGGGCGGCGCCGGGCGGGCCATGCAGGCGCTGCGGGTGCACGTGCCGCAGCGCGCGCAGGGCGACCTGGTACGGGTGCACGCCGGCGAGGAGTGGCTGTACGTCCTCAAGGGCCGGCTGCGGCTCACGCTGGGCGAGACGGCACACGTACTGGACCCGGGTGACGCGGCTCACTTCGACTCGCTGACCCCGCACCGCATCGCGGCCGCCTCGCGCGGCGGCACGGAGCTGCTGTTCGTGCACACCCTGCTCCAGAGCGGCGCGGCCGAGCTGTGCCTCGGCGACAACGCACCACGCCGCGGCCTGTGACCGAGGAAGGAACCCCTGCCATGTCCGACGAACCGACCCCCGAGACCGCGCCCGCGCGCAGGTATGTGGAGAACAAGCCCCCGCGGGGCGTCTACGTGCGCGTCTTCATATACGTCGTGGCCACCCACGTCCTGCTGGCCTTCATGAGCATCATCTTCATCATCGCGAAGAACCGCTGAGGGGGCGCTGCCACCGGAACGGCGGCCCACCCGGCGCAAAAGTCCATTGCCCTCCGGCCCCGCCGGGTGAACCCTGCTGTCGCTCGTCGCGCACGCACCACGGGAGTTCCGCGCACCTCGCCGTACCGAGGAGGACCGAAGGATGCACCGTACGCGCACGGCGGCCGCCACCGCCCTCGTCCTGTCCCTGGCCGTCGCCCCGCTGACCGTACCCGGGCCCGCGGGCGCCCGCGACCGGCCGCAGGCCGGGCCCGCCATCACTCCGGCGCCGCAGCACGTGCGCGGCCTCGGCGGCCGCGTCACGATCACACCGACCGTCACCGTCGTGGCCGGTCCGAACGCCGACGGACCTGCGCTGGAGGTCGTCGAGCACGCGCTGAGACGGGCGGGCGCCGAGCGGGTCGTACGGGACCGGCGGGCGCCCGGCGGCCCGGGGCTGACCGTGTACGTGGACGGCGCGGGCGCCGAGCGGGCCCTGTCCGACCTGGGCGAGAAAGGCAGCGCCGGGCTGCCCGCCGAGGGGTACGCGCTCGCCGTCGGCGGCGGCCGGATCGCCCTGGCCGGCGCGGACGCCACCGGCACGTACTACGCCGCCCAGTCCCTGCGCCAGCTCCTCCCGCACCGCGACCGCCCCGGCGCCCAGGTCCGCGGCACCGCCGTACGCGACTGGCCCGCCACCCCGCTGCGCGGCGTCATCGAGGGCTTCTACGGCACCCCCTGGTCCCACGCGGCGCGCCTGGACCAGCTCGACTTCTACGGCGCGCACAAGATGAACACCTACGTGTACTCGCCGAAGGACGACCCGTACCTGCGCGAGAAGTGGCGCTCGCCTTACCCGGCGGACCGGCTGGCACAGCTCAAGGAGCTGGTGGACCGGGCGCGGGCCCGGCACGTGGAGTTCAGTTACGCGCTCTCCCCCGGCCTGTCCGTCTGTTACGGCTCGGACGCCGACCTCAAGGCTCTGACCGGCAAGTTCCAGGCGCTGTGGGACATCGGCGTACGGACCTTCGCGGTGCCGCTGGACGACATCAGCTATACGGACTGGAACTGTGCGGCGGACAAGGAGCGCTTCGGCACCGGCGGGGGTGCCGCCGGTATGGCTCAGGCGCACCTCCTGAACCGCGTGAACCGGGAGTTCATCGCCACGCACCGGGGCGAGGGCGCGCAGCGGCTCCAGATGGTGCCGACCGAGTACTACGACGTACGGCAGACGCCCTACAAGGCGGCGCTGGCGACGCGGCTGGACCCGGACGTGCTCGTGGAGTGGACCGGCGTCGGTGTCGTCGCGCCGGTCATGACCGCCGCCCAGGCGCAGACGGCCCGGCGGGTCTTCGGCCACCCGATCCTGACCTGGGACAACTACCCGGTCAACGACTACGTGACCAGCCGGCTGCTGCTCGGCCCGTTCAACGGCCGGGAGAAGGGGCTGCCGGGCGGGCTGGCGGGGATCACCGCCAACCCGATGATCCAGCCCGCCGCCTCCAAGATCGCCCTGTTCACGGTCGCCGACTACGCCTGGAACGACCGCGCCTACGACCCCCGCGCCTCCTGGGCGGCGGCGCTCAGGGAACTGTCCGGCGGCGCCCCGCGCACCGAACGGGCCCTGCGCGCCTTCGCCGACGCCCACTACGGCTCCGCCCTGAACCCGCGGCAGTCACCGGAACTCGCCGCCGCGATCGAGCGCTTCCGGGACGACGGCGACACGGACCGCTTGGACGCGGCGCTCCGCGCGCTCGCCGGAGCCCCTGACGTGCTGCGCGCCGCCCTCCCGGACCGCGGCTTCGTCGCCGACAGCGGGCCGTGGTTGGACGCGACCGCCGCGTGGGGCCGTACCGCGCGCACGGCGCTGCGGATGGTGCGGGCGGCCCGCGCGGGCGACGAGGAGACCGCACGGCACCTGCGTCAGCAGCTCCCGGCCCTGGTCAAGGCGGCGACATCGCACGTCTATGTCGACATGGCCGGAAAACGGGTACCGGTACTGGTGGCGAACGGCGTCGTGGACACCTTCGTCGACGACGCGATCGCCGAGTACGACCGCACCGCCGGGAGGTCCTGACCATGGCTCGCGAGAACGACGCGCCGGGCGCGCACACCCCCGCGGCTCTCCTGGAAGAGGCCGTACGGGAGTTGGCGCCCGGGGCGGCGGACAACCCCCTCGTGGCGCGGATCGCCGCGGGCGAGGCGCCGCGCGGGGTGTTCACCGTGCTCGCCCTGGAGCAGCACCAGATCATCGCCGCCGACCGGCACAGCTTCCGGCACCTGGCACGGCGCGCCGACGGGGAGCCGCCGGTGCGGGCCTTCTTCGCGGCGCTGGTGGAGGGGGAGACGCAGGCGCTCGACGCGCTGGGCGGGCTCTCGGCGGCCTGCGGGCTGGACGAGGCGGCCGTGCGGGAGTACGAGCCGCGGCCCGGGTGCCAGGCGTACCCCTCGTACGTGGCGCGGCTGGCGCTGGAGGCGGAGCCCGCCGACGTGGTGATCGCCCTGGCCGCCAACTTCGCGGCCTGGGGCGGCTACTGCGCCACCGTCGCGCACGCGCTGCGTACCCGCTACGGATTCGCCGATCAGGCGTGCGCGTTCTTCGACTTCTTCGCCGAGCCCGCCGGGGAGGTCGCGGGCCTGGCCCGCGAAGCCGTCCGGCACGGCCTCGGCGCCGGACGGGTGACGCCCGGCCTCGCCCGGCGTTACGGCCGGCTCCTCCAGGCGTACGAGCTGATGTTCTGGAAGGCGATAGCGTAATAACCGTTCGGTATGAGGCCGGGCCGCCGGTTCGCGGAAAGGGGAATTCCTTTCTCCAATTCCCTCTGCAACGGGTCTCCTTGCTGCCAGAATGGCCGCTCATGTCCACTGGTCAGGGGAGCATCGTGAACCACCGCACCGCCATCGCCTTGTCTGCCGCCCTCGCCGCCGCCGCGGGCCTCACCGCGTGCGGCGGCGGAACCAAACAGGAGCCCGGCGCGGCCTCCTCGGCGCCGACGGCCGGTGCCTCGGCCGAGGCACCGCCCGCCAAGGCGATCGCCGACGCCGAGGCGCGGCAGGGCATTCCGCCGAAGCCGGACGCCACGACGCAGGCACGTTACATAGCCGCCCTGAACGCCATTTCCCCGGACATCGTGAGCGAGAAGCCGGAACGGGCGGTGAGCCGCGGCAGAAGCACCTGCGGCACGATCCACTCCTTCCCGAAGGACCACGCGAAGCAGGTGGACCAGACCCGGCAGCGTTTCTCCGGCGCGACGCAATTCAACGCGGCGCAGGCGGAGAAGATTCTGGCCGCGGTGCACACCCATCTGTGTCCGAAGAACTAACACGCGGTCCGGCGCGGGGCCGCCGGCCGGATTGCGGGGCCGCTATTCCTCCACGGCCCCGCCCACGGCCCGCAGGTGCTCGCGGAATGTCAGCGCCGGGTTCCGCCGGCGCTGCTCCAGGTAGGCGGGGAATCCCAGCTGGCGGCGCAGGGGAATGCCGGCCCTGACCCGGTCGGCCTGGCGGCGCTCGGTGTCGCGGATCGATTCCGCGAGCGCGAAGAGGTCACCGGCGCCGGCCGCCGGCAGGAAGAGCACCCCGTCGTCGTCGCCCAGGGCCAGGTCCGTACGGCGCACCGTCCACTCCCCCACCGTCGCGCTGTCCAGCGCGCCGTCGGGCCGGGCGTCCAGGCGCCGGGGGCCGGTCGGTGTCGCGCCCAGGCTGAACACCGGCAGCCCGATCTCGCGCAGGTCGGCCGTGTCGCGGTGCAGGCCCCAGACGACGATGCCGCCGAGCCCGGCGGCCGCGGCCTCCAGGGCGACGAGGTCGCCGACGCAGCTCTCGTCGGTCCGTCCCGCGTTGTCGGCCACCAGCACATCGCCGGGCGCGGCGTCCTCGAACGCTTCGAAGAAGACGTCGACGCTGCCCGCGTGCCGGGCGGGCAGCACCCGGCCGGCCAGCCGGCTGCCCGGTTCCAGGGGGCGCAGCGGCGGTGGCGCGCAGCGCACCGGGGTCCCCGCGCGCAGGCACGCGTCCGCGAGGTGGGCCGTGGTCAGCGCCGCGAACCGCCGTCGCAGCTCTTCGTGTTCCATGCGTCGACGGTAGCGCCGCCACCTCCGGCCCGTACCGGCTTCTGGTTAGGCTCGGGCCATGGATCACACCACCGGAGCCCCGTCCGTCCCGCCCGTCTCAAGGGAGTTGTTCACCTTCGCCGTCCGCCTGGCCCTACGCGCCGGCCGGCTGAGCGCCGAGGCGTTCCACGGCGACCGGCCGGCCGCGCGCAAGCCGGACGGCACCGAGGTGGCCTCCGCCGTGAGCGCCGTGGAGAGCTTCGTACGAAGCGAGTTGGCCGCGGCGTTCCCCGAGGACGCGGTGTTGTTCGGCGAGGACGCGGTGTCCGGCGAGGGGGCCGGGCAGCGGGCTGGGACCTCCGGGCGGCGCTGGGTGATCGGTCCGGTCGACGGCGCCCGGGAGTTCGCCGACCGGATGCCGACGTTCTCCTGCAACGTGGCCTACGAGGACGCGTACGGGCCCGCCGTCGGCATCGTGAACCTCCCGATGAGCCGGCAACTGGTGGCGGCCGGGCGCGGAATCGGCTGCCGGCTGCTGCTCGGCGAGGACCCGGACCCGCTGGAGGCGCTGCGGACCGGCCACGGGCGGCTGCGCGCCGGCTGCCGGACCGAGCTGAGCGGGGCCAGGACACAGGCGCGCAACATGGCGGAGTGGCCGGAGACCCTGCTGACGGCGCTGCACCGGCGGGTGTTCCTCGTCCCCGCCGGTGGCGGCGTGCTGGACGTGCTCGCCGGGCGGGCGGACGCCCTGGTGGTCGCGGGCCCCGCTCTGGGGTACGGGGGCCTCGCCCCGCTTCCCGTGATCGTCGCGGAGGGCGGCGGCCGGGTCACGGACCTGACCGGGGCGCCCGTCCTGGAGGGGGACGGTTCGGTGCTGATCACGAACGGGGCGCTGCACGACGAGTTCCTGGAGATCGTGGCCGCTTCCGGGGAGGGCCACGACGCCCGGGCGGTTCTGGCGGACCCGCATCCGGACTGGGCGGCCGGCGGGGCGGCGCTGTGCGCGGAGTTGCTGGCCGCGCTCGCCCCGGCGGCCGGGCGCGTCGAGCACATCGGGAGTACGTCCGTGCCCGGTATGGCCGCCAAGCCGGTCTTCGACCTCCAGGTGAGCGTCGCGGACCTGGAGGCGGCGGCCGACGCCTTCGACGCGCCGCTGGCGGCCCGGGGGTTCGTACGCTCGCCGTACGAGGCGGACCACGTACCGGCGGGCCGGGACGACGACCCGGCCCGCTGGGCCAAGCGGATGTGGTCGCGGCGCGGCGGCCCGGGGCCGGACGTCAACCTCCACGTCCGGCGGGCCGGATCGCCCAACGAGCGGCTGGCGCTGCTGTTCCGCGACTGGTTCCGCGCGCATCCCGAAGCGGTGCCCGCCTACGCCCGCTTCAAGCGCGAACTGGCGCACCGCACGGCGGACATGGGCAGCTACGCGGAGGTGAAGGACCCGGTGGTCGACCTGATCGTGGAGGTCGCGGAGCCGTGGGCGGCGGCCACCGGCTGGCGGCCGTAAAGGCAGCCGGGTCAGGCGCCCTGCGGGCCCGGCCGGTCCAGCAGCCGGCCGGACGGCTCGGACAGCGCGCCGCCGTCGTTGATCCGCCGACCGCGCAGCCAGGTGGACCGTACGACGCCGTGCAGCGTCCGTCCCGCGTACGCCGTGATCTTGTTGCGGTGCTGGAGCCCGGCCGGGTCGACGGTGAACGCCGCCTCGGGGTCGAGCACCGCGAAGTCGGCGTCCCGGCCCGGCTCGACGGCGCCCTTGTGGCGCAGGCCGACGAGGGCGGCCGGCGCGGTCGCCATCCAGCGGGCGACGTCGTCCAGCGTGTGGCCGCGCTCGCGCGCCGCGGTCCAGATCGCGGGCAGGCCGAGCTGGAGGGAGGAGATGCCGCCCCAGGCGTCGCCGAAGTCCGGGGTCTTGAGGTCGGCGGTGGACGGCGAGTGGTCGGAGACGACGCAGTCGATCGTGCCGTCGGCCAGTCCCCGCCACAGCGCGTCCTGGTTGGCCGCCTCGCGGATCGGCGGGCAGCACTTGAACTCGGTGGCGCCGTCCGGGATCTCCTCCGCGGTCAGGGTGAGGAAGTGCGGGCAGGTCTCGACGGTGATCCGTACGCCCTCGTCCTTGGCGGCGGCGATCAGCGGCAGCGCGTCGGAGGAGGAGAGGTGCAGGACGTGCACCCGCGCGTCGAGCCGCCGGGCGAGCGCGATCAGCCCGGCTATGGCGTCGTTCTCCGAGGCGCGGGGGCGGGAGGCGAGGAAGTCGGCGTACTTGGGGCCGTGCGGCTGCGGCGCGGCGGCCAGGTGGTCCGAGTCCTCGGCGTGCACGATCAGCAGTCCGCCGAAGCCGGCGATCTCGCCCAGCGCGGCGGCCAGCTGCTCCCGGTCCAGCTGCGGGAACTCGTCGACGCCGGACGGGGACAGGAAGCACTTGAAGCCGAACACTCCGGCGTCGTGCAGGGGGCGCAGTTCCTTGACGTTGCCGGGCACGGCGCCGCCCCAGAAGCCGACGTCGATGTGCGCCTTGGAGCGGGCGACCTCGCGCTTGGTGTGCAGGTTCGCCTCGGTGGTGGTGGGCGGCAGGCTGTTGAGGGGCATGTCGACGAGGGTGGTGATACCGCCGGCCGCGGCGGCGCGGGTGGCGGTCCAGAAGCCCTCCCACTCGGTGCGGCCGGGGTCGTTCACGTGGACGTGGGTGTCGACGAGGCCGGGCAGCAGGACGTCGTCGCCGAAGTCCTCGACCCGGGCCCCGGCCGGTACCGGGGCGTCGTGCGGGAGCACCGCCGCGATCTTCCCGTCCCGGACGGTGACGGTCGCCGCGCGCGTCCCCTGCGGGGTGACGACGCGTGTGGAGCGCAGCACCAGTTCGGTCTCGGACACCCGGTCCCCTCCTCGTGGGATTGCCGTGATGTTCCGCACCACGGAATTCAACGTTCTGTTGAAGGAGTCTTCACTCGGAGGCGCGAGCCCGTCAAGACCCCGCCACCCGGGTGGCGGTGGCCCGGAACACGCCGCGGCGGCGCCCGTGACCCTCCGGCGCGTGACGTGATTGCGCGGGCATCCCGGCGCTTGGAGGATTCCACAGAATGGATATCGAGTTTCGCTCAGCAGAACGTAGCTATGGCCACTGGCAGCGGGCACACCTCGCCGGTAGCGGCCCGCCCCGGCTTGAGCACGGGCTTTGACCGGCGCGAACGAGTGTGCGACAGGCCGTGTGTACGCCGCAGGAGACCGGTAGGCTGCTCCGGGTCGGTCCCGGCACCCGTACACCAGAGCCCTGCGCCGGGCCCGCCACCACCAGCCCCGAAAGGAACGCGTCGTGCCGCCGTCCAGCGCCAGCACTTCCGCCGCCGCAGCCAGGCCAGCAGCCGGCGGCGGTGGCGTCCAGTCCCTTGAGCGCGCCTTCGACCTGCTGGAGCGGATGGCCGACGCCGGCGGCGAGGTGGGCCTGAGCGAGCTGTCCACCAGCAGCGGCCTGCCGCTGCCCACCATCCACCGGCTCATGCGCACGCTCGTCGCCTGCGGCTACGTCCGCCAGCAGCCCAACCGCCGGTACGCGCTCGGCCCCCGGCTGATCCGCCTCGGCGAGAGCGCCTCGCGGCTGCTGGGCACCTGGGCCCGGCCGTACCTGGCGCGCGCGGTCGAGGAGACCGGCGAGACGGCCAACATGGCGCTGCTCGACGGCGACGAGATCGTATACGTGGCACAGGTGCCGTCCCGGCACGCGGTGCGGATGTTCACCGAGGTCGGGCGGCGGGTGCTGCCGCACTCGACGGGCGTGGGCAAGGCCCTGCTGGCGGGCCACCCGCCGGAGGAGGTGCGCGCGCTGCTCGGCCGCACCGGCATGCCGGCCGCGACCGAGAAGACGATCACGGACCCGGACGCGTTCCTCGACGCTCTCGAAGAGGTCCGCCGGCTCGGGTACGCGATGGACGACAACGAGCAGGAGATCGGCGTCCGGTGCATCGCGGTGCCGGTGCCCGACTCCCCCACCGCGGCGGCCATCTCCATCTCCGGCCCGACGGGACGGGTGACCGAGGCGGCGACCGACAAGATCGTCCCGGTGCTCCAGGAGATCGCGGCCGAGCTGTCCGTGGCGCTGGCCAACCAGAACCCGGCGTAGCGGGACACGCCCCGGGCGCCACCCGGACCCCGGACACCGTCCGGGGTCCTGTTCCGTCCGGGCCTCCGGCCGGGGCCTCAGAGGCCGCGCGGCAGCTCCTTGTACAGGTCGATCAGCTCCCGCAGGTCCCTCAGGGCGGGCCCCAGCGCGCTGACCGAACCGACCGCCCCCGCGATCAGCAGGAGGGACCGGCGCAGCCGGGCGACCTCCGGGTCCCCCGCGCCCACCAGGGCGTCCAGCGCGGCCAGTTCGTCGTCAGCGGCCGAACGGTCCGGCAACTCGCCCGGCAGCACGGCCAGTTCGCGGCGCATCCGGTCCACCGCACCGCGCAGCGCCACGGCCAGCGGGTCCTCCTCGAACCCCGTCCTTCGCCTGTGCTCCTGCCTCTGTTCCACAACGACGGCATCCTCCATGGCCGTTGACCCCGCCCCGCGACGCGGGCCAGTTAACGCCACCCCGTGCGGCCCGCGCCACACGGAGAGCGAAATCAGGATCACCGAATTCCGACGGGCGCACGGCACCGCCATGCGGTACCGTCCGCATCCCGGCCGGCACCGCCCCGCCACCCCCCTGCCGCGCCGGCCCATGAGGTAAGCAGGGCCCATGGCACACACCGAACCTTCCGCCCCCGGCACCTCCCCCGCCCGCCCGGTCGCCGGGCTGCTGCTCGCCGCGGGCGGCGGGCGGCGGCTGGGCGGCCGCCCCAAGGCCCTGCTGGACTACCGCGGACGGCCGCTGGTCGAGAACGCGGCACGGGTGCTGCGCGAGGGCGGCTGCCGTCCGGTGCACATCGTCCTGGGCGCGGCGGCCGGGACCGTGCGGGAGCGGGCCGACCTCGCGGCGTACGAGACGGCCGAGAACCCCGACTGGGCGCACGGCATGGGCTCCTCGCTGCGCGTCGGCCTGGCATCGCTGGCGGGTTCCGGGGCGGGTGCGGCGCTGGTCTCCCTGGTGGACCAGCCGGGCATCGGCGCGGCGGCGGTGGCGCGCGTGATCGCCGCGTACGAGGGCGGCGCCGATCTGGTCGCGGCGGCGTACGGCGGGCGGCGCGGGCACCCGGTGCTGTTCGGCGCCGGGCGCTGGGCGGCGGTGGCGGCCGGTGCGGCCGGGGACCGCGGGGCGCGCGCCTATCTGCGGGAGCACGAGGCGGCGGTCTCGCTCGTCGAGTGTTCGGACGTGGCCGAGCCGTACGACATCGACACGCCGGAGGACCTGTTCCGGCTGGCATCGCCGGACGTGCCGGGGACGGGTGGAGGACGGTGACCTGATGGCACTCGGCGATGGCACTCGGCGTCATTCGATCACCGCTTGTGTCGACGAAGAGAATCTCGACATCAACAAACCATTGAAGTTCCGCGATAAGGAAACTACTCTCCACTGGTCAGAAGCGCCCTGAACCCCACCGGCGCCCGCGACCGCCGGCCGGAGCCCGCGGCACCCCGTGCCGCGCACACGCCCCGGCGGCCCCGGGCACCGCCGCCGAACGGAGTGACAGCTCATGTCCGCACCAGCGCCGTCCCCGCTGGCCATCGTCGACGTCGACCCCGCCGCCGCCCCCGCCCGCCAGGACGAGATCCTCACCAGGGCCGCACTGGACTTCGTCGCCGAACTCCACCGCCGGTTCACCCCGCGCCGCGACGAGCTGCTCGCCCGCCGCGGCGAGCGCCGCGCAGAGATCGCCCGCACCGCCACCCTCGACTTCCTCCCGGAGACCGCGCAGGTCCGCGCCGACGACGACTGGCGGGTCGCGCCGGCGCCCGCCGCGCTGAACGACCGCCGGGTGGAGATCACCGGCCCCACCGACCGCAAGATGACCATCAACGCGCTCAACTCCGGCGCCAAGGTCTGGCTCGCCGACTTCGAGGATGCCTCCGCCCCCACCTGGGCGAACGTCATCGGCGGCCAGGTCAACCTGATCGACGCCTACGAGCGAAGGATCGACTTCACCGACCCGGCCAGCGGCAAGTCGTACGCCCTCAAGCCCGCGGCGGAACTGGCGACCGTCGTCGTCCGGCCGCGCGGCTGGCACCTGGACGAGCGCCACCTCCGGCTCGACGGCACGCCGGTCCCCGGCGCACTGGTCGACTTCGGCCTCTACTTCTTCCACAACGCCCGGCGCCTGCTGGACCTCGGCAAGGGCCCGTACTTCTACCTGCCCAAGACGGAGTCGTACCTGGAGGCCCGCCTCTGGAACGAGATCTTCGTCTTCGCGCAGGACTACGTGGGCATCGAGCAGGGCACCATCCGCGCCACCGTCCTCATCGAGACCATCACCGCCGCGTACGAGATGGAGGAGATCCTCTACGAGCTGCGCGACCACGCCTCGGGCCTCAACGCGGGCCGCTGGGACTACCTCTTCTCCATCGTGAAGAACTTCCGTGACGGCGGCGAGAAGTTCGTGCTGCCGGACCGCAACGCGGTCACCATGACGGCGCCCTTCATGCGCGCGTACACCGAACTCCTCGTCCGCACGTGCCACAAGCGCGGCGCGCACGCGATCGGCGGCATGGCGGCGTTCATCCCCAACCGCCGGGACCCCGAGGCCAACGAGAAGGCGCTCGCCAAGGTCCGCGCGGACAAGGACCGCGAGGCCGGCGACGGCTTCGACGGCTCCTGGGTCGCCCACCCCGACCTGGTGCCGGTCGCCCGCGCCTCCTTCGACGCGGTCCTCGGCGACAAGCCGCACCAGAAGGACCGGCTGCGCGAGGACGTCTCGGTCTCGGCCGCCGACCTCATCGCCGTCGACTCCCTCGACGCCAGGCCCACTTACCAGGGGCTGGTCGACGCCGTCCAGGTCGGCACCCGCTACATCGAGGCGTGGCTGCGGGGCCTCGGCGCGGTCGCCATCTTCGGCCTGATGGAGGACGCGGCCACCGCCGAGATCTCCCGTTCGCAGATCTGGCAGTGGGTCGACGCGGGCGTCGTGTTCGAGAACGGCGAGCAGGCCACGGCGGACCTGGTCCGCAAGATCGCGGCCCGTGAACTGGCCGCCATCCGCGCGGAGCTCGGCGACGAAGCCTTCGCCGCCGGCAAGTGGCAGCAGGCCCACGACCTCCTCCTGAAGGTCGCCCTGGACACCGACTACGCGGCGTTCCTGACCCTGCCGGCGTACGAACTGCTGGACTGACGCCGCTCCCCGCCCCGGGGCCCGTGCGTACCGGATCTCCGCGCGTACGGGCCCCGCACCACCCTGAGTTAGGGTTACCTAACCTACTCTGGAGGGTGTCCATGACCGCGCCGCGCTTCGACCATCTCCTGCACTGCGTCCCCGAAGTGTCCCCCGTCGTACGGGAGTACACGGAGGCCGGGCTGCCCGCGCACACCAACCCGGTGCACGAGGGCTTCCAGAACGGGGCCTGGCGGCTGGACGACCGGTACGTCGAAATCCTCACCGTCGTGGACCGCGCGGCCTACGCGCCCTCCGCGTTCGGCCGGGCCACCGCGGCGTGGATGCCCCGCATCGACGCGCTGCTGGCCGCCGGGGGCGGCCCGTTGAACTTCGCGGTCAAGGTCGCCGACACGCGCGCCACCGCCGAACGCCTGCGCCGCGACGGCCACCGGGTCGACGTGCACGCATTCTCGTTCCTCGAAGGCCGCGTCACCTTCCAGGAAGCCATGCTGGAGGACGCACCGGCCTGGGCCCCGTTCTTCATCACGTACGACACCGACCCCGCGCTCCGCCGCGAGCACGAAGCGTCCGGGCGCATCGACCGCGGCGCCTTCGACCTCGCCGGCATCGTCGTGGAGACGCCCGACCCGCGCCGGTCCGCCGCCTGGCTGGGCGCGCTCACCGGCGTCCCGATGGACGCGGACGGCACCGTCGTACCGCTCGACGGCGGCGGGGTGCACTTCGCCGCCGGCCCGGCCGACCGGATCACCACACTGCTCCTGGCGGGTGACAACCCGCCGCGCACCGAGATCGCCGGGCTGCGGATACGCGGCACGTCCGAGGCGGACGCGCACCCGCCGCGGTGACCCGAACGGATGCCCGGGCGGCGAACTCAGCGGTGATCGGGACCCTCCGGCACGCGGTTCCCGTGAGAGGGTGGGGGCTCGGGCTCCATTCCTGCTCACCCTTGTCGAGGCATGATGCGTGTCACCATCGCCGGCGTTTTCTTCTACCTCCAGCCGAACGAGGTGGAGCAGAAGATGAGCGCGGTCGTACCGGAGCCCGTCACCGGCGACTCCGTGCTCATCGGATCGGTCGCCTATCCCGTCAAGCAGGTCGGGCGGATCGTGACCGGCCAGGACACCCGGGATTTCAGTGCCGGTGAGATGGTGCGGGCGCTGCGCCAGCTCGGGTTCACCTGCCGGCCGCGGCCCGCTTCGGCCGAGCCGTCCGCCCTCATGTGACGGCCCGGGCCGCGGGGGCCGCGACCGGCGGCCCCCGTTCACGTCATCGCCGCTCCCAGCCCCACGAACGCGCAGACGAGGACGGCGAGCAGGGCCAGCAACGGCCAGACGAACCGCAGGTACTTGTTGTAGCCGACCTTGGCCAGCGAGACGCCGCCCATGATGACGGCGGTGGTGGGCACCCACAGGTTCATCCAGCCGCTGGCCGCCTGCCAGGCCGTGACGACCACCGCGCGCGAGACGTGCGCGAAGTCGGCCAGCGGCGCCAGGATCGGCATGGCGAGGGTGGCGTGTCCCGACGTGGACGGGATGAGGAAGGCCAGCGGCAGGTTGACGACGTAGACCATGATGCCGAAGAGGGCGGACGGGGTACCGGAGACGACGCCCTCGACGGCATGCAGCACGGTGTCCGTAATGCGCGAATTGTTCATGATCGTCGTCACTCCCCGCGCGAGGACGATCACCAGGGCAGGTGAGACGAACTCGCCGACGCCCTGCACGAACGTGGAGCTGAGCCGCCGCTCCCCCATCCGCGCGAGGATGCCGACGAGGACCGAGGCCGCGATGAACAGGGCGGCCAGCTGGGGGAAGGACCAGTCCAGCTCGAAGGCGTACGGCGCGGCGTCGGCATCCCCGGTGAGGGCCCCGGCCCACGGGATGACCGAAAAGATCATGAAGGCGAAGACCAGCGCCACGGTGACCAGCACGGTCTTGTGCAACCCGGTCAGCGGCGGCGGCTCCACCGCGTCCTCGCCGGTCTGCGCGTGCTCGCGGTCGCCGGGCAGGAAGCCGACGAGGGAGCGCGCCGGATCGGCCCGTACGCGGCGCGCGTAGCGGACGACGTAGGCGATGGTGACGCCGGTGAGGACCAGCCACATCGCCACCCGCAGCACGATGCCGTCGCCCAGCGAGATGTCGGCGGCCGAGGAGGCGACACCGGTGGCGAAGGGATTGACGGTGGAGCACAGCACCCCGACCCCGGCGCCCAGGATGATCGTGCCGGTGGCGACCATCCGGTCGTAGCCGAGCGCCAGCATCAGGGGCACGACCAGGCCGTAGAAGCCGAGCGTCTCCTCGGCGAACCCCTCGACCGTGCCGAGGAGCGAGAAGACCGTCATCACGCCCGCGATCAGCAGCGCGCCGCGCTCGCGCAGCCGGTGGGCGAGGCGGCCGATGCCGCGGTCCAGCGCGCCGGTGGAGAAGACGACCGTGATGAACGCGCCGATGGCGAGGACGAAGAGGAACACGCCGGCGCTGCCGTACAGTTCGCCGGCCATGGTCGGGCCGACCTGCCCGGTCTTGGCGTCCTGCACGCCGTACAGGCCGTTGACCGGGGAGAGGAAGAGGTCGTTCAGCCGGTCGGTGAAGGACTGGCCGGAAGGGGCCCGGTGGTACGTGCCCTGGAGCGGGGTGCCCTCGCCGTCGCGGTCGTAGGTGCCGGAGGGGATGAAGAAGGCCAGCACCCAGACCGCGAGGGTCACGACGACCAGGACGGTCAGTGCGCTGGGGAAGGCGAACCTGCGCTTGGGGGACGCCGGTGCTCCGCCGTCGGGCGCCGGTGTGCTCATGTGGCGCCCCCGGCGCGGAACGCGGCGGCGTACTCGCGCATGAAGACGGTCTCCGCCAGCACCGCGCCGCGCAGTTCCGAGAGCAGCACCCGTTCGTTGGGCGCGTGCAGGTTGCACTGTTTGTCCTCGGCGCCGAAGAGCAGGATCTCGGCGCCGGGAACGGCCCGCGCGAGGCCGTTGACGAGCGGGATGGAGCCGCCGGTGGCGGCGTGGGCGACGGGCGCTCCCCAGGCGCGGCGCAGCGCGGTCTCCGCCGCGCGGTAGGCGGGGCCGCCGGTGCGGGCCTCGAAGCCGGCGCCCGCGTCGCCGGGCGTCACGGTCAGCGCGACGCCGAACGGCCGCAGCCCTTCCAGGTGCCGGACGAGCGCGCCGAGGGCCTCCTCGGGGTCCTGGCGAGGGTGGATGCGCAGGTTGAGCTTGGCGCGGGCGTAGGGGACGACGGCCGAAGCGGCGTGGTCGACGGAGGGCGCGTCCAGGCCCATCACGGTGACGGCGGGGCCGCTCCACAGGCGTTCGCCCAGGCCGCCGGAGCCGATGAGCGGCATGCCGGCCCGGACGCCGGCCAGGTCGCGGAACTCCGTCTCGGTGAAGGCGCTGCCGGCCCACTCCTCGCGGCGCAGGCCCTCGACGGCGACGTTGCCGTGCGCGTCGTGCAGGGTGGCCAGGGCGTTGACGAGGGCGAGCAGCGCGTCGGGCGCCGCACCCCCGTACTCGCCGCTGTGCACGGCCTCGTCCAGCGTGCGGACCTCGACGGTCAGCTCGGCGGCGCCGCGGAGCGCGGTGGTCAGGGTGGGCGTGCCGGCGCGGAGGTTGCCGGTGTCACCGATGATCATCGCGTCGCAGGCGAAGCGTTCGGGGTCGGTGGGCGGGTAGTCGTCGAAGGGGCTGCCGTACTCCTCCTGGCCCTCGAAGAGGATCTTGATGCCGACCGGGGGCCGGCCGCCGTACGCGCGCAGCATGCCGAGGTGCACGAGGAGGTTGGCCTTGCAGTCGGCGATGCCGCGGGCACGGATGGCGGGGCCGCCGTGCGGGTCGTCGAAGTCGGTGGGCTCGAACGGCGGCGAGGCCCACAGGGCCGGGTCGCCCGGCGGCTGGACGTCGTAGTGGCCGTAGAGGAGGACGGTGGGGGCGTCCGGGGTGGGCGGCGCGATGGTGCCGGTGACGACCGGCGCGGTGTCGGGGAGGTTCAGTTCGCCGAGGTCGGTGACGCCGGCGGAGCGCAGCAGGGCCAGGAGTTCGTCGCGCGCCGCGAGGACCGGCCCGGACGGGTAGCCGGGAAAGGCGACCGAGGGAATCGCCGCGAGCCGCTTGAGGTCGTCGCACAGGTCGGACATCAGCTCTTCGACGGTGGCTTCGAGGTCGTCGTGGGCCGCTCCTGGCGGCACCGTGCCACCCGTGGGCCCGGTCTCCGGCCGCCGGTCGTGCGCTTGCTGGGCGTTCGGGTCCACCGCGGAACCCCTCTCCGTGGCGCCGGGCGCTCACTTGACTGACTTTCAGGGCCAAGGCAGCATATCGGCGCAAAACGCCGCTGCCCGTAGGGCGCGACGCCCCTCAGACCGGCGGTCGTCCGCCGCCGATGATCATACGTACGCAGCACCGCCGCCACGTGGGGACTCGCCCGCCGAGCGCACCCCAACTCCCGCCGGTACCGCCGCCGACGACGGCCGCCGTACACGGTTTCCGCTCCATTTCCACGCGGTACTATGTTTATAGTGATCGCCACTACGAACACGGTAAAGGGAGCGCGCAGGGTGGCACGACGGCGGGAGCAGGTGCTGGACGCGGCGGTCGGGGTGCTGGGGGGCGAGGGGGCCCGGCGGCTGACGTATCAGGCGGTGGATGCCGCGGCGGGAGTGCCGTCGGGCACCACCTCCAACTACTTCCGCAACCGCGCCGCCCTGATCGACGGCATCGTCGACCACCTCCAGGCATGGGAGCGCCGCGACTGGGAGGAGTTCGCCCGGCAGGCCGACCCGGCGGACGTACCCGAACTCGCCGACACCGTCACCCGCTTCCTCCGGTACGCGACCGGCCCCGGGCGCGCGCGGACCGCCGCCCGCTTCGCCCTCTACCTGGAGGCTTCGGCCCGGCCCGAGCTGCGGGCGCCGCTCACCCGCGGGCGGCAGGCCGTCGCCGGCTGGGGCTCGGAGTGGATGCGGCGCTTCGGGTCGCCGACGCCGCAGCGGCACTGCGAGCTGCTCCTCGACTACCTCGACGGCGTCGCCTTCCACCAAGTCGCTTTCCCCGCAGCGGACTTCGACCCGGGGCCCGGCGTCAGCGAACTGCTCACCCGACTGCTCGGCTCGCCCGCGGAGCCGCCCGCGGAGCTTTGACGGCCGCCGCGCCACGCCGTGGCCGAATTCCGTGGCCTCCGGCCCGCCCCCTGTGGTGAAGTGCGCCGGTGACCACATACGAAGCCGAGCGAGGACGAGCCGCCGCCTATCGCGCGGCGTACGACGAGCAGCTGCGCGGCCGCGGGTTCGCGCCGGGCACGCCGGGGACCGAGCGGGTCGGCCCCGTCGTGCGCAGAACGCTCCCCGGGCAGGGCGGGCTGATCCTCTACCGGGACCTGGGCGGGCTGGAAGGGGACGCGCTGGACGCGTTCATCGCCGCCCAGCGTGACCACTTCGCCGCCCGCGGCCTGCCGGTCGAGTGGAAGTACCACGGCCACGACCTGCCGGCCGACCTGCCGGAGCGGCTGGCAGCGGCCGGTTTCACGCCGGGCGAGCGCGAGACGGTCGTCGTCGGCGAGGCGGCGTCGGTCGCCGCGCAGCACGGGGGCGTACCGCTGCCCGAGGGCGTACGGCTGCGCGACGTGACCGGGCGTGAGGACTTCGAGCGCATCCGGGAGCTGTCCGAGACGGTCTGGGCCGACGACCGGAGCTGGCTGCCGCCGGCGATGGAGGAGTGGGTGGCGGGCCGGGACGGCGACCCGTGCACGGTGACCGTGGCGGAGTCGCTGGCGGGCGAGGTGGTGTCGGCCGCGTGGGTGCGCTTCCACCGGCACACCGAGTTCGCCTCGCTGTGGGGCGGCTCCACGCTGCCCAACTGGCGGGGCCGGGGCCTCTACCGCGCCCTGGTCGCGCACCGGGCCGCGCTCGCCTTGGCGCGCGGGTTCGGGTACGTGCAGGTCGACGCCCTGGAGTCCAGCCGCCCGATCCTCGAACGGCTGGGGCTGGTCGGTGCCGCCACGACCGTCCCGTACACCTGGCAGCCGGCGGCCGGCGGTGGCAAGGGCCGGTAACGCGCCGGACGTTGGCGGGAACTGACGGGTTACGGTCCTCGGCGGAGTCTGATAGGAAAGGTTCCTAACGATTGGGGAGCCTCCCCAGTCACCCCGGCCACCCGGCCCGCTACCGACCGGAGGACACCATGCGTGCCCGATCCATAGGCAAAGCGATCCGCAAGCCCGCCGTCCGCCTCGCCCTCGGCCTCGCCCTGGTCGCCGTACCGGTGACCGCCGTGGCCGCCACGGCGGCCCCCGCCACCGGCCAGACCGCGGCCGCGCCCCGCAGCGCCCCCAGAGCCGCGGCCGGGCTGGACGACCCGGCGAAGAAGGAGATCGCCATGCAGCTGGTCTCCAGCGCCGAGAACTCCTCGCTGGAGTGGAAGAAGCAGTACAAGTACATCGAGGACATCAAGGACGGCCGCGGCTACACCGCCGGCATCATCGGCTTCTGTTCCGGTACGGGCGACATGCTCGACCTCGTCGAGCTGTACACCAAGCGCAAGCCCGGCAACATCCTCGCGAAGTACCTGCCCGCGCTGCGCAAGGTCAACGGCAGCGACTCGCACGCCGGCCTGGACCCGAACTTCAAGAAGGACTGGGAGAAGGCCGCCCAGGACCCGGCCTTCCAGCAGGCCCAGAACGACGAGCGCGACCGGGTCTACTTCGACCCCGCGGTCAAGCAGGGCAAGGCCGACAAGATCGGCGTGCTCGGCCAGTTCGCGTACTACGACGCGCTCGTCATGCACGGCGACGGCAGCGACAAGACCAGCTTCTCCAACATCCGCAAGCGGGCCCTGGCCAAGGCCAAGACACCCGCCCAGGGGGGCGACGAGAAGACCTACCTCGACGCCTTCCTGGACGCCCGGGTGTGGGCGATGAAGCAGGAGGAGGCGCACAGCGACACCAGCCGCGTGGACACCGCGCAGCGCGTCTTCCTCAAGAAGGGCAACCTGAACCTGAACCCGCCGCTGGACTGGAAGGTGTACGGGGAGCCGTTCCACATCGGGTGACGGCGGCCCGGTCAGTGCGCGGGCGCCGGTCGAGAGTCCGGCGTGCCGCGCTCCGGCTGCTGCGGGATCACCTCCAGGGGAGGTTCGCCGCGCCGCTTGCCGAGGTGGTTGAAGGCGAGGTTGAGCACGATGGCGACGATGCAGCCGGTGCTGATGCCGGAGTCCAGGACGACCAGCATGTCCTTGGGGAAGTCGTGGTAGAAGCGCGGCGCCGCGATCGGTATCAGGCCGATGCCGACCGCCGCCGCGACGATCAGCGCGTTCTCGCCCTTGTCCATGGCGGCCGTGGCCAGGGTCTGGATGCCGCTGGCGGCGACCGACCCGAACAGCACGATGCCGGCGCCGCCGAGGACCGGCAGCGGGACCAGGGAGATGACCGATGCGGCGACCGGGCTCAGGCCCAGCACGACCAGGATGAGCCCGCCGGTGGCGACGACGAACCGGCTGCGTACCCCGGTCATCGCGACCAGGCCGATGTTCTGCGCGAAGGCGCTGTTGGCGAAGCCGTTGAAGAGCGGGCTTACGGCGGTGCCGAGGGTGTCGGCGCGCAGGCCGCCCGCTATGGTGCGCTCGTCCGCCGGCCGGTCCACGATCTTGCCGAGGGCGAGCATGTCGGCGGTGGACTCGGTCATGCAGACGAGCATCACTATGCACATCGATATCACGGCGGCGGCGTCGAACTGCGGCGCGCCGAAGTGGAACGGCGTCGGGAAGCCGACCGGGCCCGCCTGGGTGATCGCGCCGAAGTCGGTGATGCCGACGGGGATCGCGAGCAGCGTGCCGGCGACCAGGCCGAGCAGGATCGAGATCTGCCGGAGGAAGCCGCGCAGCACCCGCCGCAGGACGAGCACGATCACGAACGTGAGCGCCGCCATGCCGATGTTGGTCAGCGAACCGTAGTCGCGGGCCCGCGCGTTGCCGCCCTGGGACCAGTTGAAGGCCACGGGCAGCAGTGACACGCCGATCAGGGTGATGACGGTGCCGGTGACGACCGGCGGGAAGAACCGCACCAGCTTGGAGAAGTAGGGGGCCAGGAGGAAGCCGAGGACCCCGGCCACGATCACCGCGCCGAAGATGACGGGCAGCGCGTCCCCGGGGCCCTGCGCCGCGCCGATGGCGACCATCGGGGTGACGCCGGCGAAGGAGACGCCGTTGACGAACGGCAGCCTGGCGCCGATCTTCCAGAAGCCGAGCGTTTGCAGGAGGGTGGCGAGGCCGGCGGTGAAGAGGCTGGCGCCCATCAGGAAGGCGGTCCCGGCGGGCCCGAGCCCGCAGGCCGGGCCGACGATCATCGGCGGGGCCACCACGCCCGCGTACATCGCGGCCACGTGCTGCAGGCCGCTGGTGAACATCTTGAAGGGCGGGAGGGTCGCGTCGACCGGATGCTTCCGGTCGCCCTGTGCCGTCCGCCCTGGGCTTGCGGCCACTGCGGGCCTCCTTCGATTCCTGCGCCGCCCGGGAGGGGCGGCGCGATGCTGTCACGGAGGTCGTGCGTCGGTGCGGTGGGGCAGCGGTCCGCGCTTGTGGCGCGTGATACGGCATGACGGTTCGTCATGTGTGTACGGGTGGGTGCGGGTTGCCGGCCCGGGGGCACGAAGTGGCCTCCGTGCCCCCGGGTTACGGCGCTTGTGGGTCCCCGCTCGGATCCACAAGCCCGGCCGGGGCCGTCCCCCCGGCCGGAGTCTCGGGCAGCGCCGGGCGGGGATCAGCCCTCGGCGGCGATGCGTGCCAGGCGCCGGGCCTCGGACCGCGCGGTGCGGGCGACGGTCTCCTCGTCGACGTTGACGAGCCGGCCGTCCTCGACCACCGGCGCGCCGTCGACCAGGGACAGGGTGACGGGCGCCGCGGCGCCGAAGACCAGCGCGGTGACCGGGTCGGCGATGGTGGAGTGGGCCAGGCCGTCCAGCTTCCACAGCACCAGGTCGGCCAGCTTGCCGGCCTCCAGGGAGCCGATCTCGGCCGTGCGGCCCAGCACCTGCGCGCCACCGTAGGTGCCCAGGCGCAGCGCCTTGCGGGCGTCGAGGGCGGCTTCCCGGTGCGCGCCGAGCCGGTTGATCAGCAGCGCGTTGCGCAGTTCGGTATGGAGTTCGCCGCTCTCGTTGGAGGCGGTGCCGTCCACGCCGAGGCCCACCGGTACGCCCGCCGCGAGCATGTCGGGGACGCGGGCGATGCCGGCGCCGAGCCGCGCGTTGGAGGACGGGCAGTGGGCGACGCCGGTCTTCGTCCGGGCGAAGGCGGCGATGTCGGAGTCGTTCATGTGGACGCAGTGCGCCATCCACACGTCCTCGCCGAGCCAGCCGGTCGATGCGAAGTAGTCGGTCGGCCCCATGCCGAACAGCTCGTGGCAGAACTTCTCCTCCTCGACCGTCTCCGAGCCGTGGGTGTGCATCCGCACGCCCTTGCGGCGGGCCAGTTCGGCGCCCTGCCGCAAAAGTTCGGTCGAGATGGAGAACGGTGAGCAGGGGGCCACGGCGATGTGCACCATGGAGCCGAAGGAGGCGTCGTGGTGGGTGTCGATGGCCTCCTCCGTGGCCTTCAACGCGCCCTCGGTGGTCTCGACGGCGAAGTCCGGCGGCAGTCCCCCGTCCTTCTGGCTGCGGTCCATCGAGCCGCGGGCCAGGGTGATCCGGGCGCCGATCTCCCGGGCGGCGGCCAGTTCGGCGCCGACCAGGTCGCCGGAGCCGCGCGGGAAGACGTAGTGGTGGTCGGAGGCGGTGGTGACGCCGCCCTTGACCATCATGGCCAGCGAGCCCTGGGTGGCGGCGGCGAGCATCGGCGCGTCGATGCGGGCCCAGGTCGGGTAGAGGGCCACCAGCCAGTTGAAGAGGTTGTGGTCGGTGGCCAGGCCGCGGGTGATCCACTGGTAGAAGTGGTGGTGGGTGTTGACCAGGCCGGGGGTGACGAGGTGGCCCGTGCCGTCGATACGGCGGACGACGTTCTCCAGGCCCTCGGGTGCCTTGCCCGCGCCCACCGATTCGATGAGGTTGCCGGCAACGACGACGTGGCCCGAGGCGTACTCGGTGTCGCGGGCGTCGACGGTCGCGACGGCGCAGTTCTCGATGACGATGCGCTGCTTCACCGTGCGGTCAGGGGCTGCCATGGTGCTTCCTCTTGCTTCCTGTAGGGGTTCGGGCACGGCAGGGCCCTACGGGATTTGAGTGCCGGAGCCGGGTGCGGCGGCTGACAGTACCGCCGCCCCTTTGGTGCTCCGGGTGCCGAGATGGTGGAAGAACAGGTTGAGCAGGACCGCGACGAGCGCCCCGGCGCTGATGCCGGAGCCGAGCACGGTCTGTGCCCAGGCGGGGAAGTCCTCGTAGAACGTCGGGGCGGCGAGCGGGATGATGCCCGCGCCCAGCGAGACGGCCACCAGGATGATGTTGGAGCTGTCGTCGAGGCCGGCTTCGGCGAGCGTGCGGATGCCGCTGACCGCGATCGAGCCGAACAGGACGATGCCGGCGCCGCCGAGTACGGGCATCGGCACGAGGTTGACGACCGCGCCCAGGACGGGGAACGCGCCGAGGACGAGCAGGGTGGCGCCCGCGACGGCGACGACGTAGCGGCTGCGCACCCGGGTCAGCGAGACCACGCCGACGTTCTGCGCGAAGGCGCTGGTGGGGAAGCCGCCGAAGACCGGCCCTACGAGGGTGGCGAGGCCGTCGGTGCGCAGGCCGCGGGTGATGGTCGGCCCCGTCGTACGCCGTTCGCAGATCTCGCCGAGGGCGAGCATCCCGGCGGCGGACTCGGTCATCAGGACCAGCATGACGATGCACAGGGACAGCACGGCGGCGGGCTGGAACTCCGGCGCGCCGAAGGCGAAAGGGGTGGGCAGCGCGACGACGGGGGCCTCGCCCAGCGCGTCGAAGCTCGCCATGCCGAACGGGACCGCGGCGAGGGTGCCGGCGACGAGGCCCAGCAGCAGGGCGATCTGCTTGACGAAGCCGCGGGTGAAGCGCTGGATGAGCAGGATCACCACGAGCGTGAAGGCGGCCAGCGCCAGGTACTTCATGGAGCCGAAGTCGGCGGCCTCCTTGTTGCCGCCCTGCGCCCAGCCGACCGGTACGGGCATCAGGGTGACGCCGATGAGCGTGATGACGACTCCGGTGACCAGCGGCGGGAAGTAGCGCAGCAGCCTGCCGAAGAACGGGCCGACGGCCAGGCAGAAGGCGCCGGCGACCATCACGGCCCCGTATATGGCGGGCAGTTGGTGGCCCTTGGCGGTGGTCTCGGCGATGGCGAGCATCGGGGTGATGCCGGCCGAGGAGGCGGCGTTGACGAACGGCAGCCGGTTGCCGGCGAACTTCCCGGCGCCCAGGGTCTGCAGGAGGGTCGCGAGCCCGGCGATCAGGAGGCTGGCGGCGATCAGCCGGGTGCGGCCCGCGGTGTCCAGGCCGGTGGCCTGGCCGATGATGAGCGGAGGGGTGACGACGCCGGCGTACATGGCGGCGATGTGCTGGAGGGCGGCGGGGACGAGCCGCTTGGGGGCCGGCTTCTCGTCCACCGGGTGGACCGGTGGGACGGGGTGTTTCTCAACGTGCGGTGGCTGTGCCATGGGTCGTTCCCCTCAGGATTCGCGGGCCCCTCCCGCTGCGGGACGGGGAGGGGGCGGCGAGGCACGGCGCTGCGTCGGGAGCCGTCAGAGGTTGGTCAGATCCGTGGGGATCTCGGCTTCGACACCGTCGCGCAGGACAGTGGCTTCTATCAGGCCGTACGGGCGGTCCGCCGCGTAGTAGACCTCATGGTCGTTCTTCAACCCGAACGGCTCCAGGTCCACCAGGAAGTGGTGCTTGTTCGGCAGCGAGAACCGCACCTCGTCGATCTCCGCGCGGTTGTTGATGATCCGCGAGCCCATCTGGTACAGGGTCTGCTGGAGCGAGAGGCTGTAGGTCTCCGCGAAGGCGTCCAGCATGTGCTTCTTGACCTGGGCGTACGAGCGCTCCCAGTTGGGCATGCGCTGGTCGTCGTCGGTCCAGTTGAACCGCCACCGGCCGGACACCTCGGTGGCCAGGATGCGGTCGTACGCCTCCTTGAGCGTCGTGTACTTGTCCTTGATGTAGCCCCAGAACTCGGAGTTGGTGGAGTTCATCACGACCAGGTCCTTCAAGCCCGAGACGACCTGCCACCGCGCACCGTCGTAGGTGATCTGCGTCAGCCGGGTCTCCTGGCCCTTGCGGACGAAGGAGTGCCTGACCTCGTCGGCGCCGATGAACTTGGCGTTGGCCTCCGAGGTCTCGATGCGCTCCCAGGAGTACTCCTCGATGCGGATGCGGGCCCGGTGGATCGGCTCCTGGCTGGTGACGAAGTGCCGGGCCAGGTGGATGCCGAACTGCTCGGCCGATTCGATGCCGTGTTCCTTGGCGAAGGCGTACACGGTGTTCTTGGTCGTGTCGGTGGGCAGGCAGTGGGCGTTGGAGCCGGAGAGGTGGACCTCTTCGAGGTCGCCGGAGAGCGCGACCGAGACGTTCAGGTCCTTGATGTGGTGGGTGTCGCCGTCCCGGGTGATGCGGACGACGCGGTTTTCCGCCTTGCCGTACTGGTTCTGGCCGAGAATCGTGGGCATGTCGGTGCTAGCTCCCTCGGTATACGGAGTAGCCGAACGGGTTGAGCAGCAGCGGTACGTGGTAGTGCTCACCCGGTGTGACGGCAAAGGTGATCGCCACCTCCGGGAAGAAAGCTCCGCTGTCCCTTACGCGGGGGGCGTCCTGCTGTTCCTCGGCTTGCTGGTCGGCCTTGCTGGCGAGGTACGCCTCGGTCTCGAAGTCCAGGCGTACGTGGGTGGTGCCCTCCGGCAGCGCCGGCAGGTCCTTGCAGCGCCCGTCCGCGTCGGTCCTGGAGGCGCCGTGTGCGCTCCAGTCCCCGTCGCGTCCGGCGCGTACCGAGAGCGTGAGGGCGACGCCCTCGGCGGGACGGCCCACGCTGGTGTCCAGGATGTGCGTGGACACCGACGTCTCGTGCGCGGCCGTCTCGCTGCTCATGGTCTGGCTCCTTCTGCGGCGTCTGCCGGGTCCGCCGCGTCGTCGACGAGGCGGCCCAGCCGGATGCGGTTGATCATGCCCAGTTCCCTGCGAACGATCTCGCGTTCTTGTTCCGGCGTGTTGTCCAGCCGGTTACGGGCGGCGTCGCGCAGCTGCTCACCGGTGCGGCCGGTGGCGCAGATCAGGAAGACATGCCCGAACTTCTCCTGGTAGGCGAGGTTCAGTTCGAGCATCTCCGCCTTGAGGGCGTCCCCGGCCTCGGACATCCCCCGCTGTTCGCGGGAGGAGGTCGCGTCGCCCGGCGTGGGCCGGCCGATGGGCGGGTGCCCGGCCATCGCCTCGGCCAGGTCCGCCGCGGTCAGCTCGGCCGTGGCGGCGTCGCTGGCGGCGTACAGGGCGTCGGTGGTGGCGTACGGGCGCCGGGCGAGGAGCCTGCTCCCCCACGCTTCGCTGGCGCACGCCTCGCGCAGTGCGGCACGGGCCTCACTGACAGCGGCGGCGTTGAACCGGGTGAGACCCGGCGTCGGATTCGAAGACACGGGAAGCCTCCGTGGCCTGGTGCTGAACGGGCGCTGCTTGGCTGGAAACAGCTAAGACCTCCGGCAACATCACGTCAACACTTTGTTGAAAAGTCGGCAACAAGAAAGCCGCCGTCCGGTTCGCCCGGACGGCGGCATGTGCGCAAGTGCCCAACGGGCACCACTTCTGGGTCAGTCGGCACCCTTCGCCGCGTTGTCCCTGTTCAGGTAGTTGTAAACGGTGAAGCGGCTGACGCCGAGCGCGCCGGCGACCGTCTCGACCCCGTGCCGCACGGAGAAGGCGCCGCGCTGCTCCAGGATCCGCACCACCGACTGCTTGGTCCTGCGGTCCAGGTCGGAGAGCGGCATGCCGTGCCGGCGGCGGAGCTCGGCGAGGAGGTGGTCCAGGGAATCCGACAGGTGCGGCAGCCGTACGGCCACCCGGTCCTGCCCCTCCCAGGCCAGGACCACATCGTCACCCCGGGCCTGCTCCGGCGCGACCAGCTCCGCGCCCATGGCGTCCACCAGCGGCTTGACCGCCTGGACGAACGGGTGGTCGGCGGGCTCGGTCACGTGGCGTCCTCCGCGTCCCGCGCGATCACGTTGACCTGGAGGGAGACCCGGGTGGCGCCGGCCTCCAGGGACCTGCGCAGCAGCGCGTCCACCGCGGCGAGCACCTTCTGCCCCTCGCCCTCGGCGGTGTTGCCGAACGGGCCGACATCCACGGCGTCCAGCCCCGCGCCCGTGACGATCTCGCGCCCCACGACCGCGTGGGCGGGCGCTTCGTCCAGATCGAACGGTTCCGTCGTGAATTCCACTCGCAATCGCACCATGCCCCCAAAGTAGCGCCGCCGGGCCGCCCTCCGTCCCGGCCTCTTGACAGGTCACGAGATCCGCGGGCAATGTTCCAACAAGCAGAAAGATAGTTCCGTAATACGGAAGGTGCGCTCTCCCTCATGGGTTTCTCGGACGCGCGTTTCAACGTCAACCTGTCGATCCTGTTCACCGAGCTGCCGCTGCTGGAACGGCCGGCGGCGGCCGCCGC